>NZ_JAZDCX010000019.1:0-131934 GCF_036323805.1 Streptomyces rubellus | reverse complement strand
CTGCCACGAGTAGTGCGATCAGCCATGGACTCCAGCGTCGCTGAGGGCCTTCAGGCCCCGGCCGCTGCTGCCAGGCATCTTGGGGGGACATGGTGGCCGCCTTGCAACGTATGAGGTAACGGGTTTCCACCAGAGCACGTCAGGCGAGTGAGCGCTCGGTAGCATTCACCCATTCGGGCTCTTCCCTTGGGGGTGACCAGATTTCGAGTTACCTGGCTCATGCGGTAGAGATTTCACTACGGTGGGCAACCCCGCCTGGCAGTGATGAGCGACGACGCCAGCCCCACACCCGCAGAAAAAGCCGCTGCTCTTATCTCGCCTTGGAACTGGTTGAGATGCTGACTTTACACAGGCGGGGATAGTCTGGACCAAGGGTCCATGGCGGGGCGGGCCGGTATGCGGGAAGGCTTCGCGCAACTGCCGGAGGTAGCAGCGGACCACGGTGATGCCGCCCTGGTAGCCGCGTTCTCGCAGTTCGTGGAAGAGACCAGTGGCATTGGTGCAGCCCTTTTCCATCGCTGGTGCGGGTAGGGCTTGTGGTCGTCGAGGATGCCAGTCAGACCGGCCCACTTGCCGACCAGGAACTCGTTCGCGGTGGCGGCGCGGACCGGGCGGCGAACGGTGGGGCGGCTGACCTGCAGTTCGCGGGCGATACCCCGCAGGCTCATCCCTTCGCCGACCAGCTCGCGGACGGTTGCATGCTGTCGGCGGACTCGGCCGGATCGACGCCCTGAGGTGCGCAGGCCTTGGCCAGCAGTTCCGCCGGCCCGCGGACCAGCGGTATACATCGGCCGCCCTCGTACCGCAGCAGTAGAGCGAGCCATTGGCACACCCGGAGACCGCGCAACAGAGTCCAGAAGCTGGTCAAAGTCCCCTCGTCACCACTCCCTGTGGCTCGCCGTTGACCGTTACCGCGGGGTCGGTCTCCACCACGCGCACGGACAGGTCGATCGGTGCGGGGCGGGCGTTGGCCGTTTCGGCTGCCGAGAGGTGTCGGACGTTGAAGGAGGCATCGGCGAACGGGCGGACGGTGTGGGCCAGAAGGCGGGTCAGCTCATCGTCGAGGCCGTGCTGCAGCGGGGTCCCGTCGGGGCCGAAGGAGTCGATCTCGCGCTCGGCAAGCACCACGCCGGTCCCCGCGTGGGTGGCGGTGAAGTGCAGGATGCCGCTCTCGTTGTAGCGGAACTTGATCTCGATCTTGTTCCGGCGGGTGTCCTGTTCGCGGGCCGGGAGACGAACCTCGATGTCGGCCAGGGGGAAGGCACGGTCGCTGTCGGCCGGGTAGCCGACCTCGCCCTCGATCACCGGTACGCGCACGAAGGAAGCGCCCGGCGTGTCCGGGTAGAAGTTGGCCGACCCCTCCGCGGGGAGCGTGGCGTTGCGCCGGATGATGGCGCGGAAACCCCTCTGCTCACCCGCACTCACGGCCGTTCCCAGGTCGTAGCTGGTCACCAGGGAGAAGTCGCTGTCGTCGCCGAGTTCACCGTCGAGGGAGGCCGCGTAGATGGCCGCGCCCCGGGCGACGGCGGTCATGGGCCGGCACAGGCCGCTGTCGACGATGCGGTCATGGCCGAGGAGCTCACCCAGGGCGTTACGCACCTGGGGGATCTGCGAGGTGCCGCCGATCATCAGGACGGAATCGATGTCGTCCGGGGTGATGGCCAGGTCTTCCAGTGCCTGCTGGACCGGCTCCAGGGCACGGGTGATGAGCGGGGTGATCGCCTCGGTGTAATCGGCCGCGGTGATCCTGACCTCGCGCTTCGAGATCGAGGGGGCGAGGCCGATCGGGAGGTCGAAGAAGAGCGCACCGTCCATCGGCACGGAGGACAGAGCGATCTTCGTCAGTTCGACCGACCGGCGCCACCGGCGTCGTTCGGCCTTGGTGAGGCGGTTTGTGGTCATGCCGATCTTCTGCTGGATCAGCTTAGCCAGCGCGTTGTCGAACTCCAGCCCGCCAAGGGCGGTGATGCCGCGGGAGGTCTGCTCCTCGAAGAGTCCTTCGTCGTATTCCAGGACGGTGACGTCGATGGTGCCGCCGCCCCAGTCGAAGACGAGGAAGCGGCCGGGGATCGGGACGTCGTGGGCGTACGAGATAGCAGCAGCGGTGGGCTCGTTGAGTAGGGCCCGGACCTTCACTCCGCCGAGCGCCGCCGCGGCACGGGTGCGGTAGCGGGCGCCGCCCGTCGCCTTGGCGGGGACGGTGACGACCGCGTCGGAGAGGTCGAGCAGCTGGGCGGAGACGCCTTCCTTCATGCGGCTGAAGAGAGCAGCGGCCGCGACCGTGCTGTGGAACTTCTCCGAGCCGACCCAGGCATGGTGTTCCTCGAGTTGCGCTGCGACCTCGAGGCTGTCGATGCCGCCGTCCTTCTCGGCACCGGAGCGGGTGCCGAGCATGCGCTTCACGGCGTCGAGCGGCTCGCTGGTGCCGGTTTTCGCCTCCCAGCCGAAGCAGAGGGTGCGCTGGAGGTCTCGGACGGACAGCACGGAGGGGAAGAGCTGCTCGAACTCCGACTGACGCCACTGGGCGGGCACGTTGTCACTGTCGATCGGCAGCACCTCGGTGGTGTGCCCGTTCCAGCGAGCAACAACCGAGTTGCTCGTGCCGAAGTCAATACCAAAGCTCATCGGGTGTCTCTCTGGTTCGTCTGCTTGCCGGCCGCAGCCCACAACAGCTGCCTGTAACTCGTCTTCTTCTGCGTACGACCGCCTGTCGGCATATCCTGCGAACCGGTTGGAGAGCCGGTACCGCCGCGCGATTCATCCTGGGGAACTTGCCGATCACTGCTCTCCTCAGAGCGGGGAGACGTAATGCGCTGCTCTGATTGCCTATCCCTGGACCGCTGTCGAGGCCGATCCACTGATTTTTTCGAGCGAGGAGTTGCGCCAGCGGGTTCCGCAATCCGACTGGCTTCACTCTTCCTGTTGCCGTCCGCACCTCGGTCGCGTTTACCGGTCTCCCTGACTGGCAGATTCTCAGGAACCTGTTGGACTCCGGGCGCCTGACCTCGATGCACCTTCTTCTTAGGCAGGGAGTCGCCAGGCTTCTCACTGAGGCCCTTCTTCGGCTTTTTGTCTGCCTCCGTATGTGTGGACCTGCGCTTCTGCCCCGGTGTCATTTTCCTGGGTCTGGGGAAAGGTTCCGCAGCAACGGCCCGTAGCCAGCCGCGTTCGACGAGCTTCCCGGACTCCTTGTCGACGTAGGCCGGCGCGGCGAGCTCGAAGGTGACCGGACCTTGCCGCATCACACCGGGATGTTCCTCCACGACGTTGAAGAGTGTCTGATCGCCGGTTTCGTCAACGATCTGCAGGCCGGCCTTCGTTGCCTCGTGGCCGAGGCGGGTCAGCACCACCTTCATGGTCTTCGCCTCCAACGCCTGTCGGTGCAGAACCGCCAGCTGGGCCAGGTGCATCTGGCGCGTGCGGATGCTCTCCAGCACACCCTTGCGTACTGCCTCGGTGAACTGGGGAAGCACTCGGCGCATCAGCTCGGCCCGGAAGGCGGAGGCCAGATCGGCATCGGCCTCCTTGCCGGCCAGAGCTGCGCCCAGTTTCTCCGCCGCTTCCTCCAACTCCTTCTCCACCACGGGCAGGAGCGTCTCGTTGACCGACTTCAGGATCGCGGCGGCGTCCAGGGTCCCCGGAGTAAACTCCGGGATACCGCTATCGGCATGCCTCCAAGGCTTTTTCTCCGCAGCCCTGGCTTTGCCGAGGCTGCGTACGCTCCCGTCCGTTGATTCATGTTCTTGGTTCTGCTGGGCGTCGTCACGGGGGCCAGGAAAGCTGTCTTTTTTACCGGCTCTGTTGCTCACAATGCACTGCTCTCTGGGTCTTCAAGGGCTGCTGTGTCTTCAGCAGCCAGGAAAAGGCGTTCTGTCGCCCTGGCGATTATTTCTCGGGCCGCCTCGGTGCGAGACCACTCGCGGTCGCTGTCCGTGGGTGGCTCGGTGAGCCTCCGCAGAGGCTCGGGCGGGAGTTCCAGCCGGTGGCTCGTGCCGGTGGGGTCCTTCCATCGGTGCGGGGCGAGCGGGACGGCGAACCGCGGTACTTCCTGCTTCTTCCGTTCAGCCTTCTCGATCATGTCCTTGGCACGGTTGATCCGGACGCGGCCGGTGTCGTCGAGTTCCTTCCGCAGAGCTCGCCAGGCCCTCTTCCAGTCATCCGCCCCGTCGGACACGCCGAGCACCAGATAAGGGTTGAGCGGCTGGTCGCGTTCTCCGCTGGGCCTGCCCTCCAGGAAGCTCCGGTTCTTCCGCAGCGTGGCCACGACGCCTCCGCCGAGCTGGTCCCGCACCGGGGGGCGGCCTTCGGCGTCCTGCTCCATGAGTTCGAGGGACTCCGTGGTCTCCCGGTCAGCACACAGGTAGGCCTGGATGTTCCGGGCCTCCCAGCGCACCGGCTGCGAGTGGTGCCGGAGCCTCGCGGCCACGGTGAGCGCCGCCTTCCTCCGTTGTTCCGCCGTCTCATGGTCCCCGTGGAGGAGGGCACGGTGCATCTGCCGCACGGCCCTGATCAGGGTCCGCACGCCGATCCAGCCGTTGAACTTCTTGCTGCTCGCGCTGCGCGCCTGGGGGTTGATCCGCTCAAGGAGGACCCACAGCCGCTCGTCGGCGACGAGGTCGTCCGGGACCTCTCCGGTCCGCCGCACCTCGCGCAGCGCGTCGAGGAGCTTCTGCGCCGGCGGCAAGAGGTCGGTCCACTCCTCGGCGACGGCCCTGGCGTCGTTGGCCTGCAGCCTCACCAGCAGGCGCCAGTCCTGCGGCCAGCCACGGCCGGGGTCGGTTCCCGGGCCTGCCTCCCGGCGCTCCCGCTCCAGGGGCCAGGCCAGCAGGTCCATCTCCTCGTCGGTGAGGGACGCCGGGTCCAGGCGGGCGCGGAAGTAGGCGGCACGGGAGGTGCCGTCACGCTCGGGGACCGCGCCGATCCACTCCTCGTCGATGTAGTCGTCGAGGAGCGGCCGGGGAAGCTTCGCCAGGAGCGCCCTCTGCCGGGGAGCCGGCAGGTTGGTCTTCATCAGGCGACGATCGTCCTGGTAGATCTGCCACATGCTGCCCGGCTCCCCCAGGAGCGGCAGCGGCCTGTCCTCCAGCAGGGCGCGGGCGCGGTCGTCGAGCCGGCCGTCGAGGATGTCCAGCCCGTGGTCCTGTGCCGTGACGAGCAGGGAGACGCCCGTAACCGGGTCGTCCTGCCGGGACGCCGCGTCGGCCGCGGCCTGGGCCAGCTTCCGCGCGGAGAGCGTTGCGGTCTCCGCCTTCAGCGCGTCGGGCAACATGGTCTTGGCGAAGGAGCGGGCACGCTCCCAGGCCTGCCGGTCGGTGAATCCGTCCGGGACCGGTTGAAGCATGGCCGGTTCCGGTCCCGGCTGCTTCTGCGGCGGAACGACCGGAGCAGGGCCGCCGGCGGATTCCGCACCCCACGGGGCCTTCCCGACCGCCCGTCCTTGGGCGCGGGCCTGGCGGAGGGCGAGGCGGCGGGCGATTTCGCGCTGCCGCAGTTCCTCCAGCCGGGCCTGCTCGTCCTGGCCCGCTCCCAGCGGGATTCCTGCCGCCATCACAGCTCCTCCGCGAAGATGCGCACCTGCTCGATCACCGCGGCAGGGGTCCGGTCCAGGCTGTAGGAGTCGGCGAAGGCGATCCTGTCGGCGAAGCCTCCGGCACGGACCTCGTGGCGCAGGGACTGGAGCCGTTCGTTCCCGCACTCGTCGGTGGCGGACTCCAGCGGGTGCTTGACGGCGACCGCGACGGGCTTACCGGTGAAGTCCGAGGTGAAGAGCGCCACCGGTCCGGCGACGGTCTCCTTCAGGCTGACGGTGGACTCCTCGTCCGCCCAGCCCTTCAGTAGGACGGCGTGCTCGTCCGGATCGATCCGCGGTGTCCGACCGCGCAGGGCGTCGGTCAGGTCGCGGGCGAGCCGCCAGTCGTACAGCGGGTGGAGGCGCATGTTGGAGTAGTCGCGCAGGCAGGCGTAGCAGGAGCTGCGGCAGTTCCGCGCGTGGTGGCCGGCCTCCAGGTCGTGCACGTAGCGGTCGACCGCCTGGAGGAACTCCTCGATGTGTTCCTCCGAGCCGAGGTGGGTGCTGAAGCCCGCGCCGTTGTCGAGGCTGTCCGCCAGGTAGGCCATGACGGGGGCGGCCACCGGGGCGTCCGAGCCGTGGATGCCGCTGAGGAGTTCCTCCGGCTGTACGTCCAGGTGCGGGGCGGCGGCGCGGCGCAGCAGGGCCGCCAGCGAGTACCAGGCGGCGCGCCGGCCGTGGTAGGCCTCGGGGAAGCCGTCGGTCTGCTGGGACTTCGAGATGTCGAAGCGAAGGCCCCGGCTTGTGTCGAGGGCGCCCTTGGCCCCGACGAAGAGCATGTCGGTGTGCTGGGTGGCGCCGAGGGCGATCTCCAGGTCGGCTTCCGCCTTGGGGTGGTCCAGCGCGAGGTATCCGCGCCACGAGCCGGTGTTCTTGGCGAACCGGAAGAGTTTTCCGGCGTTGGTGTTGACGATGTAGCGGTCGCCGCTGCCGGTGTGGACGACCATCCAGTCGTCGGCGGCACGGTGGATGCGCGGGGCGGTCTTCTCCAGGTCGGTGGCGGTCCGTGCGCTGGTGGCGTTGGAGCCGAGCTCGCGGTAGCCGTCGTAGTCCCGTGCCTCGCGGGCGGCCCGGAAGCCTGCGGGTTCCCGGAAGGGAACGGCCTTGTAGTACTTGCTCTCCGCGCCGCAGGCGGGGCAGGTGCCGGCGCGCCCGGTTTCCGGTTCGACGACGGCCTGCGGGTCCACGTGGGAGCAGATCCGGCACATGGCGACCAGTTGTTCCGGTCCGAACGGTTCCTCGGCGGCCTGCACCCCGCGGCCGCTCGGGACGAGGGAGACCACTCCGCTGGAGCGGAGCAGACGGCCGTCCTGCGGGGTTTCGCTGCCCGGTGCGAACTTGCTGAGGGCGATGGCCAGGTCGCGGTTGACGGAGTCGGCCGGCGGCCAGGGGAAGGTCTTCTGCGGGACGCTCCGGTAGAGGAGTCGGGAGCGGGTCGGGAAGCCGAACATGGGCAGGAGACCCGCCTCCGCCAGACGCTGGCTGAGGTCGGGGTGGCCGACCGTCCGGGCCGCCACCTCGTCGACCTGGGCGAGGAGTTCGTCGACGGCGGCCACCGGATCGACGGCGGCGATGCTCTCCGGTGTTCCGGCCTGGAGGGCGGCGGCAGCGGCTCTGACGCGGTCCGGGTGCTCGGCGATCCAGCGGCGGACGGCACCGCGGTGCACCGGCCAGTCGGCGGCGAGGCCGAACTGTCCGTGGACGTTGGTCGTCATGTCCGGCCCCTTCCGGCGGTCCTCCGGCTGCAGGGGCTCGAAGGCCTGGCGCAGGACCTCTCCCAGCAGAACCCGCCGGAAGACGGAGACCATGCCGAGGACCAGGTAGGGCGGCGGAGTCGGATCGTTGGTGATGGCTTCCGGGCGGGCGAAGTAGTGCTCGTCATGACTGCGGCCGCGGCAGACGGTGAGGGCCACGGCGACCGGGCTGTTGCGCCGTCCGGCACGTCCCACCCGCTGCTGGTAGTTGAAGCGGGTGGGCGGCATGTTGGCCATGATCACGGTGTTGAGGGGGCCGATGTCGACACCGGCCTCCATGGTCGTGGTAACGGAGAGTAGTTCCAGACCGTCCGCCTGCGGGACGTCGTCGTCACCGAGGAAGACGTCCTGGAAGAGGCTCTGCCGGCGCTGGGCCTCCAGCCGGTCCGTCTG
The DNA here is from genome assembly GCF_036323805.1 of Streptomyces rubellus. Classification (NCBI taxonomy): domain Bacteria; kingdom Bacillati; phylum Actinomycetota; class Actinomycetes; order Kitasatosporales; family Streptomycetaceae; genus Streptomyces; species Streptomyces rubellus. The sequence continues at coordinate 124,218 of NZ_JAZDCX010000019.1, read as the reverse complement.
GCCGGTCAGCTCCGCGGTGCGCAGGGGGAAGTCGCCGGTGCGGTGGGCGGCCTTCCATGCGTAGTAGTCGTCCTCGAGGACTCCGCTGTACTGCTGGGGCGCTGCGGGCAGCGGGATCAGGCACTTGGTGCACAGCCCCGCGCCCGGATGAAGGTGCGGCCGGTGGCAGGAACGGCACGTCCAGGTCCTGTTCTCACCGGGGCGGAGCGCCACCTTCTCCGGCTTGATGACGTAGTCGGCCACGGCGTCCTTCCAGACGCCGAGCACCCGGTCCTCGATCGTCCGCACATCGGTGCCCTGGCGTTCGGCGATCTGCTTCCAGAAACGCTTCAGGGGCGCGGGCGGCCCCTGAAGAGAGGCACGTATCCGGCTGAAGCGCCGCATCAGGCCGAGAATCCGCAGGCTGGCGCGCGCCACGGCCTGGTCGCTGTCCGGGCCGATCTCCACGGGCGAGCGGTCGTCGCGCAGGCAGAGCCAGCCGAGCCCGAGTGATTCGAAGTCACGGCCGCCGCCGGAGAAGAGGCTGCCGACGGTCTCCAGGCGGAGGCGGGAGCGGAGGCGGTTGAGGAGTTCCTCCTGCGCCTGGGTCTCCACCACCGCTTCCCGGTCCCGCTCCCAGTTGTAGAGCGCGGTCCAGGGCTGTCCGGCCGAGGTCTGCTGGAGCGAGGCGGCGGGACCGGCGGGGTTGGTGCCGTACGTCAGCAGCATGCCTTCGAGATCGGAGGCGAGGTCGTCCAGGGAGGGCAGTTCGGAGAACTTCCGCTCCAGGTCGGGCAGGAGTTCCGGTTCCGCGTCGAGGTCGTCGGCGAGGATCGCCTTCAGGCGCCCCCAGTCCGCCGGATCGCGGTCCCGCAGCCGTCCCATGGCGGCACGGGCGTCCGCGCGATCGACCGTTTCCCCGGCGTAGTGGGCCTTCACCAGCCGAAGGTCTCCGAAGGGATTCCCCTGATTCTCGACGGCCCGGGCGGTGAGCAGGCGGAGAAGGTCCTGGTAGTGGCGGAGGGCGAGACCGCTGGCGAGCTCGGAGGCGTCGTCGCGGCTGTCGGAGAAGGCGATCGCCTTGCGCCGGCCGTCGGGGAGGTGGCCGAGGGCTTCGGTCACCAGCACCTGGTTGATCTTGTAGAAACCGGTGCGCATCCGCCGGACCGGCGCGTTGCGCAGCCGGTCGGGGGATTCCAGCGGGATGAAACGGCCGTCCCTGTCGCGCCTGATCTCCCAGTCGTCGCCGCAGGCGGGGCAGCGGGTGGGGAAGGCCTGCAGCCGGGCCGGGTCGTAGGCCGGCTTCCTGCCCTCCTTGTCCAGGGGCACGGAGATGTGGAACGACCATCCGGTGTGCTGGACGTCCCGGTTCTCCAGGCGGCCGGTGGCGGGCTGGTAGGCGCTGCGGCGGAACTCGAATCCGACCTGCGGCCCGCCGTCGGACAGGCCCACGTGCCAGCCTGGGTCGTCGAGGCCGAGGCCCGTGGTGCGCGGCCAGTACACGACGTAGTTCGCCGCCGTGGGTGCGCCGCTCTCCTCGTCGGGGAGCAGGTCCAGATCCGGGAAGTCGGTGTGGAGTGCCCCGGTGAACCTGCGCCGCCGGGTGTCCTTGGGGCTGGCGTACCCGCCGAGCATGAGGTCGCCGCAGGCCTGGCAGGAGAGGAGCTCCAGTACGCGGGCGCCGCAGGTGCAGCGGGAGGTGGGTTCGGCGAAGAGCCGGCCGACCCGGCGTTCGGGGCCGTGCGTCACGGGGATGTCGGGGCAGTTGGGGTCGGAGCAGGCCCAGATGCCCTCGATGTTCCGGAAGAAGAAGTGGGCGCGGAGCTGGGGAAGTCCGGGGTCCTGTGCGGAGCCGAGGACGCGCAGCACACCGTGGAGGGCGTCCCGGCGCTGTTCCTCGGGGGCGTCCGGGAAGAGGTTCTTCGCCAGTTCGGGGGCGGGCAGGGCACGGGGCCTGCCGCCGGGGGTGAGTGCGCTCTGGAGCGCCGGGCCGAGGCCGGTCTCCCGGGCCAGGGCGACGGCTTCGTCCTGGGGGACGGGGGCCGTCGCGGCCCGCGCGAGACGTTCGGTGTGGGCGGCCAGGTCGCCCTCGCCGCGGATCTCCTTCGTCTGTCCCGGGATGATCACGCGCCGGGCGCCGGGCAGGGCGAAGAACCCGTCGAGGAAGTCGTCGTCCCGGCCGGCCTCCAGGGAGGCGGAGGCGGCGAGCACCCGCAGCTTCTCGGGGCTCTTGTCGAGGCCGAGGCGGTGGCGGAGGTTGCGCAGCAGGTAGGCCACCTCGGTACCGGCCGTGCCGCGGTACATGTGGAGCTCGTCGAGGATCAGGGTGAGGCGGGCGCCGGGGGTCTCCTCCAGCCACTTCCTCGTGGCGCTGAAGATGTGCTCCTCCTGTTTGCGGAGCAGCATGATGTTCAGCATCGAGTAGTTGGTGACCATGATGTCCGGCGGCGCGGCCTGCATGTCCCAGCGGGCGTGCATCTCCGCCCCGCCGAGGCGCGGGATGAAGGGCCGCAGCTCCTCGCCGAGCTTCTCGTCGGCCTTGCGCTGCCGCTCCTGGACCTCCCGCAGGTACTGCCGGAGACGGAAGGTGGCCGGCCCGGAGTCGCGGCTGCCGGAGACGGGGGTGGCTCCGGTGTAGCGGCCGAAGTAGAAGCGGTGCCCGTTGCGTTTCCGGTCCAGCCATGCGTGGGCCTCGCGACTGTCCAGCGACTTCCGCAGCCGGACGAGCTGGTCGTCGGCGAGGGCGTTGGTGGGGTAGAGGATCAGCACGCGCAGGGCGGCGGGGTGCCCGTGCTCGCCCTGCCGGCTGGGCACGTGGTCGCCGTCCTGCTGCCACCATTCCCGCTGCACCGCACGGGTGCTCTGCCAATGGGCGGACTCGGCGACCAGGTCGGCGAGGACCGGCAGCAGGAAGGACTCCGTCTTGCCGGAACCGGTGCCCGCGGTGGCCACGAAGTCCTTGCCCGCGCAGGCGGCGACCAGGGCGTCGTGCTGGTGCTGGTAGAGGCCGGTCACGCCGTCGGGAAGCGTGAAGCGGGCGAACTCGGCCGCGTCGGGGTGCGCTCCCGCCTCGGCGAAGGACTCCGCGATGCCGATGCCCCGGGAGGCGTACTGCGGGCGCAGCTCGATCAGCGGGTCGCGCCAGGCCCCGTTGTCCCGGTCCAGGAGGTTGCGCCGTTCCGCCATGACGGAGCGGTCGTCGACGCCGAACGGAGTGTCGTAGTAGCGGAAGAGCGCGTTGCGCAGGTCGTCGAAGGTGCCCATGACGTCCTGGACATCGGTGTTCGTCACCGCCGCTGCCTGCTGTTCGGCGCTCATGTGGTCCTCCCGCCGGTGGCCGCCACCGGTGACGGCATGGTCTCCAGGTTCTGCCGCAGCGAGGCCGCGATCACCTCGGCGAGCGCCCTAGGCACGTTGTCGTACGCGCGGATCCGCGTCTGCCTGCCCGCCGAGGGCGGGAAGCCGCTGCACAGGACGGCCGCGCGCTCGTGCAGGGCGGGCAGGGGCGCGTACCGGTCGACGAGGAGCCGGCCGATGCCGCCACGGCCCCTGCCGGATTCCGGCCGCCAGCGCATCGCGCCGGTGCGGTGGCGGGCGAGTTCCAGGTAGACGCCCGTCTCCCGTTCCACCGCGTGGAAGACGCCGCTGCGGCGGACGCGGGTCAGGCGTGCGTAGTCGGCTCCGCGCCACCGGTACAGGCCGTCCTCGTCGTCCCTTGCCGCGGGGACGAACCGCTGGAGGCGCGGCTCGTACTTCTCCAGCGTGTCGGCGGTGCTCCCGCCGGGCGGTGCGGACTCGGGGCCCGGCGCTGCCTGCGGAAGCAGCTCTGCCAACCGCAGGGCGGCGCAGGGAACATGGCGGGCACCGAGGAACTCCGCGGCTTCCCGCAGGCTCTGCGGGTCCTCGTACTGGAACAGGAGGGTGTCGGGCAGTGGCGCCTCTCCGGCCTCCGGCCGGTGAGGGACGGTGATCAGCTCCATCCACTCCTGCGCCGCTTCCTCGACGCGCGTGCTGATCCGCGCGGTGCGCGCGCCGGTCAGCAGCGCGAGGCCGTCCGCGTGGGGCAGCCGGGTCAGCACCGGCGGTGCCACCGACCAGCGGTCGGCGCGCAGGTCCACGTCGATGAAGCCGAGGGCGGCGGCCTTGCGCATCCAGTCCCAGTCGGCGTACTCCGCCAGCTCCAGGCCCCACGACCGGGCCTGGTCGCGGACACCGCCGCGCAGTGCGGACGCCCTGCCGCTGCGGCTCTCGCTCAGCCAGCGCAGCAGGGTCCCGCCGAACTCGGTGCTGCTCATCGGTCCCGTCATCGGTCCAGCTCCTTCGCTGCCTGCACGTACGCGGCCCACGAGGACTCGGTGGACGCCTGCTGGGCGTTGAGGACGGCTTGGGCCCATGCCCGCGGATTGCCGGCGCTCTTCGGCTTCGGCGTTCCCGGGTTCACCGGGCGGCCCTTCCAGCGTCCGTTCCGGCGCTGCAGGAGCCAGCCGCCGATGCCGTGGAAGTCGGCCTCGAAGCGGAGCGGGGCGGGGGTCCCGGGGAGACGTTCCGTCCACCAGTCCGGTTGTTCCGGGGCCTCCAGGGTCCACAGCCGTCCGTCGGCCGCCGCGAACAGCGCCTCGTCCGCGTCCCGGCGGCACAGCTCCATGACGGCTGCCGCGTCCTGGGGGGCGGCTCTGGTGCAGTCGGCACCGGTGATGCCGGCCGGCAGGGTCCGCCCGTCGAGGAGGGAGGGCGACGGGGAGGCCTTGCCGTCCGCGACGGTGAAGCCGCATACCTCGGGCATCTTCGGCTCGACGACGGCCTGGTCCGCGGTGGCAAAGCCGATCTCCACGCCTGCGCAGCTCACCGTGTGGCGGCCGGGCTCCAGCCGGAGCACGGCCAGGGGGACGGGGCGGCCCGCGGCGATCGCCTTCCCGAGCTCGGGCCGCTCCCTCCCGTCGACCAGGAGGGTGCCCGTGCTCTCCGCGGTGTCCGGGAGGATCACCTGGGGTTCGCCTCCCCGCAGGTAAAGATGGAGGGCGAGCGAGGGAGCGAGCTTCAGTCCGCCCTCGAGGCGCAGCTTGAACTGGGCCGGGGGCTGCAGGAGGCCGACCGCACCCTGGACCTCCTGGAGCACCCGGCGCAGGGTGACCGCGTCGTCAAAGGTGACGGGCTTGTGCAGGGACCAGCCCTGCGGCACCCAGGCCAGCTTGCCGGTGTCGGCGCTCCGGCCCGTGGTCGCGGCCTTGTCCAGCAACCGCTGCACATCCCGCTGCGCGGTCGGGGCGGCGAGCACCACGTGTGCCTCTCCCGGGCGGAAGCCGTCGGTGTCGGCCCAGACGCCGAGCACGTCGTCCCGTGCGAGCACCAGGACGGAGCAGGAGGGGCGGCTGAGCACCAGGCCGTCCCCGTCGCGGCGGATGCCCCTGGTGAGGGTGTCCGCGCTCGGGGCGGGCAGGCCCGTCACCTCGTAGTAGGCGGTGTCGCCGAGCTGTTCGAGGACGACACCGCCCCTGAGTTCGATGTGCTTCTGCTGCTCCGCGGACCGCAGGCGCGCCACCCAGCCCAGGCGCCCCGCGTCCAGCCGCACCAGGAGTTCGGCGCGGGTGACGCCGGTGGGCACCAGCTCGTCCGAACCGTCCCAGGCAGCGGCGTAGTTGCCGATCAGCCTGGCGAGGAAGGGGCGGAACTCCTCCTCCTGCAGAGCGTTGCGGAAACCCTTGGAGAAGTGCCGCTCCATGCCCCGGATCTCGATCTGGGCCAGCAGCGTCTCCCCCGGCAGGGGCCAGGTCGTGCCGTGCTCCCGCAGCGACCGGAAGAACTTCGGCATGAAGGACCGGTCCGCGCCGCTGAGGAGCGCCTGGGACTGGGCGAACCCGATCATGCTGCGGTTGGAGGGCAGGTCGGCGGGGGCGGGAAGGGTGCACAGGCCCCGCGCGCCCTTCTGGCTGTGCTGCCAGGAGGCCAGCACCTGCCACATGCGGGAGACGGGCTCATAGTGGTGGCTGCCCAGTTGCCTCTCGTCGCCGGTCAGCAGCTCGGAGAAGCGGGCGTGGTAGGCGGTGGCCCGGTGGTTCCGGTCGTTCACCATCCGGGACGCGGCCAGCACCGAGCAGGCCAGCAGCGGCAGGAAGGCCGGCACGCCGTCCTTGTCCTGCTGCCGCCTGCGCCAGCGGTAGTCCTCCAGCGCACTGTACGGTTCCGCGGTCCCCAGCCGCAGGAACCTGCCCACGCACCGGGCGAGGGGCTCCTCCAGGCCGTATCCGCGCCTGAGCTCCCGCTCCACGTCGTCGTCGACATAGAACAGCGTCGGGTGGCCGACGTGCTGCCGTCCGAAGAACTCCTCGGCCAGCACTTCCTGCCACGCCTGGTAAGAATGGTCCACTCTGTCCCCAAAAGAGATGTTCCAATGCCCTCTTCGCGAAACTCCCCGGCATGGAACGGCCTTGTGCGTCCCCCTGAACCCGCCGCTGACGACGGGTCACCATCGAACGCTCTCTCGAACTCAGCCCTCGACTACCGCTGCCCGACGTAACCCCACGACGCGCAACTCACAAAGAAGTCCCACCCGCCCCCCTGTTTCCACAACGTCCATGGCAGTGCTCGCGCAATCACCCGAAAGATATGGCCAGGGCTTCACTAAGGGCGATACACTCGCAGCGCTCGCAGCACTCCCCCGATCACCCGGACACACCAATCGATGCGCTTTACATTCAAATGTCACCTGTGCAGAAGATGTGAGTGAGATGCGAAGTCCGTCGATCGTACTGCTATCGGGTGGCGCGCTCCGGGTAAACGCGTCAAACCACTGCGACACTTGTCGCCCGCGCCTCCGTCGGCGATCGCCCCGGCGATCGGTGTCCGCCCGTCCGGCCGCCCCGACACGCGACACCCTCTACGCCGCCTCCGTCGACACGGCCGCCCCCGTCTTCATGCGCGGCTCCCTGCCGAAGAACACGCGGTACTTCTCGACCGTCCCGATCTCCCTGAGGATCCTCCTTATCCATGCCTGGGTGTAGACGTACTGGTCGAAGGCCTCGTTGTACGAGCAGTACTTCGCGACGGTGGCATACGGGTCGCCGGAACCCTTGACCGGACGGACCTTCAACCGCTTCCACATCTCCACGTGTTCTCCGGATGCGCTGAACCGGAAGGGCAGTTGCTCCTCGACACGGGCGGCGACCTGTGCCGGGCGCATCCTGTTCAGGTCCGCCACCTCGACATGGCGGTCCCTGGTGATGACGGTTCCCTTGCGCCCGGCCTCGACCATGGTGCGTCGCTCCTCCTCGGTCAGGTCGTCGAGCTTGACGAAGTTGACCGCCAGGTCGGCGTCCGTCTTGGAGCCGGTGATGGGCACCAGCCGTACGCGGTAGTCGTACCTGGGATCGTCGAGGACGGACGGATCGATGCCCGCCTCGTACCTGGCCACCAGGTCACGGGTCTTCCTGGGAAGTCTTCCGGCGGCCTTCCGCATCTCCTCGTATCCGTCCGCGGTCATCGCCTGGACGGAGAGCAGGAAGCGGAGCCGGTCGGCCAGGCTGTAGCCCGCACCGAAGTAACCGGCCATCTCCTGCTCGTAGTTGATGACGTAGGCCTGCGCCCTGCCGCCTGTGACGATCCTCAGGTTGTGCTCGTAGCGGTGTTCCACCTTGTTGCGCAGGGCGACGAAGAGCTCCGCGTTGAGACGCACCGTGTCACTGCTGTCGGGAAAATGCTCCTTCAGGCACTTCTCGAGATCCCAGGCCTTGGATTCGCCGTCGATCATGCGGTAGCGGCCGGTCTTGGGATCCCGGTAGTGGTAGTCGGTCTTGGCCTTGTGGAATTCCGCGTGGAGCAGGTAGTGCCAGGCCTTGTGCATGTGGGTGAGGAAGTCGCTGTAGTCGCCGCTGGAGCAGTTCCATTCGTCGAGTGCCTTGAGGGCGTGACGCTGGGACTCCATGAGGATGTGGTGCCACCGGGGACGGGCCATGAGGAGCGTCACTCACTTTCATCCGGGAATGGGGAGATCGGTTCGCAGGGTGGTAGGGGCCGTCCGCAGACGGCGTGATGCGGGCTGCCTCGCGTCACCTGCGGCTGTCCGCCTCGGGCCGTGAACTCAGGCAGCGACCGAGAGGGGGCCGGTCCCGGAACCGAGCGAGCGCAGGATCCGCGCCTCCTCCTTCCGGGCGGCGGAGGGAGGGATCCGGCCGTTGGCGCGGCGGAGGGCGAAGCGGGCGAAGGCGTCGGCGGTTTCGTTGAGGTCGTGTCCGATGTGGCCCTTCAGCCAGCGGACCTGGACTCGGTGGCAGTGGCGCAGCAGGCGGTCCAGCAGCCGCCGGCTCTCCGGGAAGAGGAGGGTGCGGTGGGCGGCTGCCGGGTCGGCGGAGCGCAGGGCCGCATCGACCGCGTCGACTGCCTCGGTGCTGTCGCACAGGAGGACCACGGGTGTCTCCTCGTGGTGTTCGAGGAGGCTGAGGGCGGCAGCGCAGATACCGATGACTTCGGCTTCGCCGCTGCTCGAGGCCAGGGAGTCGCCGTGTCCGGTGGTCCCGTCCTCAGCGGCCCAGCCGTAGCCGCACAGTGCGGACTCCTCCCCGACGGCGGCGTCGGCGACGGCCACGACGGCGGTGTCGGGAAGGTCGGCGAGCAGGGCGTAGCGGTCCCCGTCGGCCGGAGCCGTTGCCGTTGGCGTTGCCGTTGCCGTCGGATGTTCGCCGTCGCCGTCCTCGTCCGGGTCGGCGTGACGGGCATCGGCGAAGGCGGCGGCGAGAGTACGGTGACAGCGCGGGCAGCCGTCGGCCTGTTCGGGGCAGTGTGCCCGGTGCCGCGCGATCAGCTCACGCACGCTGTGCCACACCTCGGGCTCGGTGTCGGCGAAGCGTGCCAGAGCCGCGGCGCGACACTGCGCGATGAGCTCCGCGAGAGGCCCTGCGGTCATGCAGGTCCGCATCCGGTCGTGGAGGTCCGTGACCCGGAGCCGGGCTTCGCGGGAGCGGGCGGCGAGGACCGCGGTGTCCTGGTAGGCGTCGTCCAGGGCGTCCAGTCGGGTGCGTCGTACGGAGGGAGAGCAGGCGAGTACGTCCCGTTCGGCCCGGCCGATCGCGTAGCGGCCCCAGGCCAGCGCGGTACGGGCATGGCGGCTCCACCGTTCGGCCACCGCGTCGTGCGGGAGGTGGGGGTTCTCCTCCTCCCGGGCATCGCACAGGAGGGCCTGAACGAAGGCGTCGTCGTCGCAGTCCCGCAGTTCCCGCACCGGTGTCGGCGGTTCGCCGCCTGCCGTTTTCCGGTCCCAGGCCCAGCGGGCGAGGTCGCTCTCCGGCGCCTGCGGGGTGCCGTCCGGCAGTCCTCTGTCGCGGAGTTCCTGACGCAGTGCCTCGGCGAAGGCCACCGGGGACACCCTGCGCACCACCCTCAGCTCCAGCGCGTCCACCGGCCGGGTGAGGCCGGCGAGGCGGCGGGCACGCCGCTCCTTGTACAGGGCCTCCGCCTGCGACCGGGCCCGTCGCACCCTGCGCGCGTGTGCGCGCAGCCGTCGCAGCCGCTCGGGGGGCCGGCCCGAGAGTTCCGCGTGCCGGACGGCCCCGCGGGCGAGGACGTCGGCGTGGGCCAGAACGACGGTGATGGGACCGGCGAGCGAGGTGTGTTCCAGGGCCACGGTGATCTCCGGAGCGCAGATCCCGTTCATGCGGGCGAGGACGGCCTCCTGCAGGGCGGTGAAGTCGTCGACGAAGCGACGGATCAGCTCGGTGTGCTCGGTGATCGTCACGATGACCTTCCAGGTCGCGGGTGGTGGTGAGCGGGGCCGCACACGGCGTGCGATCAGTACGTGGGTGCGGGAGCCGTGGGCTGTGCCCCCGGGTGGGGCCCGTCCGGGGAGGGGCGCCGGCCGAGCAGGTCCCGGCGTCAGGGAATCCGCCCACGGGCCTGTTCAGCTCCGCAGGCCCCGGATCTTCCGGCCCAACTCGCTGTGCGGGTCGAGGAGTGCGCCCGCGACGCGGCCGACGGAGTCCTTCACACCGCCGCTGAAGTTGAGCCGGCCGGTGGAGCCGACGCCGGCGCAGACGCCGTCCCAGTAGGCGGCTCCCAGCGGACGTCGGCGAGCAGGTGCTCGACCGTCTCGTAGCTCATGGCGTCGCGGGGGTCGCACCAGGGGGTGGCGCGGTACAGCAGGACGCCGAGGCCCGCCATCACGGCCGGGGCGGTGATCGCGCCGCGCCGGGCGAAGTCCGGGAACCGGTCCCCGATCAGCCGGGACACCAGGCGGACGACGACCGTCTCCACCTCGTCGGCGTCGGTATTGGGCGGCAGGTCGCCCTCGTGAACGTGGGTCGCCGAGTACTGCACACCCTTGCCGCCGAAGACGGTGGTGACGATCAGCGCCCGCAGCGCGGACAGCGTCACGACCTCCTTGTCGGTCCTGGTGAGCTGCCGCTTGCCGGTGTTGACCAGCTTGTCGAACGGCATCCGCCGGCCGTCCGACTCGACCTCGAGCCTCTCGCCGACAAGGTAGGCGAGGCGGGTGGCGAGGTCGCGCTGGTCCATGGACATGGCCAGGTTCTTGGCGACGTCGACGCCCTTGACGTTGCGGTCGTAGAAGATCTGCCGCGCGTCCGCCGAGGAGATCCCCAGGTAGAGCTCGAAGGGGATGCGGACCCGCCGACCGAGCTCGGCGTAGGTGAGGCCGAAGGCCTCCGGGTCCTGGTAGATGTCGTGCCAGGCGGTGGTCTGGGTCTCGCCGTCGATGGCGACCACTATGGCGTCCGGGGCGACGGTCAGCGTCCGCAGGCCCGAGTCGGGGAGCAGCTCGTCGCTCATCGCGGCGATCTCGCCCGCGTGCCAGAGCGTGACCGGAGGCGTGGACCAGGCGGAGCCGTGCTTGCCGAGGATGCCGGCGGCGATGTACTCGGCGTAGGCCGGGATGTTCCTGCCCTTCTGGGACCTCAGCGTCCGCTGCACGGTCGCGCGCAGTTCGGCGTGGCGCCGGTCGTGTCCGGACGCGGTCTTGAGTGCGCGCGGGTCCTCCTCCCGACGCGGTGACGGCACGAGACGTACCAGCGTCGCGAGGGACATGGTGCCGATGACCGCGTCCTCGCGGAACGGCATGACGGTGAGCGGGATTCCTTCCGGGGTTCCGCTCGGCATGGTCAGACGCATGGGTTCCCCCTGGGTAGTGATCGCTCGGCCGCCGCCCGGCGGCCCCGAGGCGCCGCGCGTCCCCCGGAATCCCGCCGAGAGGGATCAGGGCAGGACGAGGGGCTGGGCGCTCAAGGACATGGATGCGGCAAGGGAAGTGACGCTTCCCGCCGGGGAGCACCGCTCACCGCCGGAAGCAAACACATGGAAGCATGACAGTGAAAGCACTGTCCACCAGCTTGCGTCAGTTGGCTCGTGCTGTATGGTGTGACCACGCCGACCATCGGAGCCAGGACTCATCCATGTCGCAGCCACCCGCACCATCCGCCCAGGTGACAGCCGCCGAGATCTCCCGCATCGCGGGCGTCACGCGCGCCACCGTCAGCAACTGGCGCCGTCGGCACGACGACTTCCCGGCCCCCTCGGGCGGCACGGACAGCAGCCCGCTGTACGACCTGGAGGAGGTCCGCGCCTGGCTCGCCTCACGCGGACAGCACACGGCGGCCACGCCCAGCGGCGAGCTGCGCACCACCCTGCGCCTGCGCGAACCGGCCGGTGCCGGCACGTCCGACCTGCTCCTGCTGGTCCTGGCCGCCGCCCGCCGCCCCGCCGACGACCTCACCGGCCTGCTCGCGCTGCCCGACGACGACCTGGTGAAGCAGGCGAACAACGCGGCGGCCGGGGTCGCGGACGTGGTGCCGGACACGGAACCCGTCCGGTTCACCGCCGCCGACACCGCGGTCCTGCGCGCCCTGCTGCTCTGCGTCCGCGACGAGGGCGCGCAGACGGCACTGGGCGTGCTGGCGGAGCGGGAGCTGGAGGACAGTGCCGCCAGCGGCGCCTACCGGACCCCGGCCCCGCTCGCCGACCTGCTGGCCCGCCTGATCCCGGGCTCCCCGGCCCGTGTCCTCGACCCCGCCTGCGGCAGCGGTACCCTGCTGGCGGCCGCGGCGGCGCGCGGCGCGCGCGAGCTGTACGGGCAGGACAGCCTCCCCGTCCAGGCACGACGCACCGCGGTCGGCCTGACCCTGACGGCCGGGGAGGACGCGGACGTCACCGTGCGCACGGGCGACAGCCTGCGCGCCGACGCCTTCCCCGACCTCACCGTCGACGCCGTGCTGTGCAACCCGCCCTACGGCGACCGGGACTGGGGCCACGACGAACTCGCCTACGACCCGCGCTGGGCGTACGGCCTCCCGCCCCGCGCCGAGCCCGAACTGGCCTGGGTCCAGCACGCTCTGGCCCACCTCGAACCGGGCGGTCACGCGGCCCTGCTCCTGCCGCCCGCCACGGCCGGCCGCGCGTCCGGTCGCCGCGTACGGGCGGAGCTGGTGCGCAGCGGGGCGCTGCGCGCGGTGATCGCGCTGCCGGCCGGCGCGTCGGTGCCGCTGCACGTCGGGCTCCAGGTGTGGGTGCTGCAACGGCCCGAGCCGGGCGGTCCGGAACGCAGGTCGGTGCTGTTCGTGGACACGGCGACGGGTACGGCGGCGAGTACGGCGACCGCGCGGACACGGGGCGGCGGCCGGTCCACCACGCTGGACTGGGACGGGATCACGGCGCGCGCCCTGGGTGCGTGGCGGGCGTTCACCGAGAGTCCGGACACGTTCGAGGGTGAGCCCGGTGTCACGCACGTGGTCGGCCTGGTGGACCTGCTGGACGACGTGGTGGATCTGACGCCGGCCCGACTCGTACGGGCGTCACGGGCGGAGGTCGACCCAGCGGCACTGTCGGCCGAGGCCGATGCCGCGCGCCGCGGCCTCGTCGAGGCCGCGCGGTCCCTCGCCCGGACGGCGGGCCGCGAGGGCTGGAGCGCCGCGGGCGCCACGGCCCGCGAGTGGCGGACGGCGACGGCCTCCGACCTCGCCCGCGGCGGAGCGCTCACCCTGCTGCGGTCACAGCCGGAGAGCGTACGCACCCGGGCACAGGCCGCGGGCGGCGAACCCGGCGAAGGGGAGAGACCCGAGACGCGGGCGGTGCTTACCGGCTCGGACATCGCGACCGGGTCGGGTCCCACGGGGGACCCGACGGGGCTGTACGACGACACGGCGCCCGTGGTCGCCGCCGGGGACGTCCTCGTCCGGGCGATCGCGAGCACGGACGGCCCGATGGCCCGAGTCGCGGGCGAAGAGGACGCCGGTGCGCTGCCCGGCCCCCACGTCCACCTCTTCAGACCGGACCCGGCACGCCTGGACGCCTGGTTCCTCGCCGGGTTCCTGGGCGCGGAGGAGAACATCGCGGGCGCGTCGACGGGAAGCACGGTGCTGACCGTCAGCCCCGGCCGGCTGCGCGTACCCCTGCTGCCGCTGGAGGAACAGCGGCGCTACGGGGAGGCGTTCCGGCACGTGCACGAGCTCCGGACGGAGGCGCGGCGGGCGGCCCGGCTGGCGGAGGAGACGGCACGGCTGCTGGCGGGCGGGCTCACGGGCGGGCAGTTGCTGCCGTCGGGGGAGACGGCGGAGACGGGCGGCAGGGATGCGATTCGCCCCATCAGACATGCGGCCGCTCACAGATAGACCACACTTGTCGGACCGTCCCGGCAGGCCGGCAGCCCATCGACTCGGCTCGGCTCCGTCCGGACGGTGGGGTTGGGACATTTCGGAAGGGACCCGGGGATCCAGTTGAACAGCAGCAAGCACACGGAGTTGGCGAACCACGCGTGGTCCGTCGCCGACCTCCTGCGGGGGGACTACAAGCAGTCCGACTACGGCAAGGTCATCCTGCCGTTCACGGTGCTGCGGCGACTGGAGTGCGTGCTGGAACCGACCCGCGAGAAGGTCGCCGAGATCGCGGAGCAGTACAAGGACAGCGACATCGACCCGGACCGCTTCCTGCGCCGGGCCTCGGGCCACGCCTTCTACAACCGGTCGAGCCTGACCATGAAGAAGATCGCGGCGGACCCGCAGAACGCGGCGAAGAACCTCGCGGTGTACGTGGGGGCGTTCTCCGACAACGCCCGCGGCGTACTGGACCGCTTCGAGTTCGCCCAGCAGATCAAGAGGCTGGACGGCGCGGGACTGCTCTACCAGGTCATCGGCAAGTTCACCGACTTGGACCTGCGTCCCGAGGTCGTGCCCAACCACAACATGGGCTACATCTTCGAGGAGCTGATCCGCCGCTTCGCCGAGCAGTCCAACGAGACGGCCGGTGAGCACTTCACGCCGCGCGAGGTCATCCAGCTCATGGTGCGGCTCCTCGTCGCCCCGGACGGCGACGCGCTCCAGCTCCCGGGCGCGGTGCGCACGGTCCTCGACCCCGCCTGCGGCACGGGCGGCATGCTCTCCGCGATGGACGACCTGATCACGGAGCTGAACCCGGACGCCACGGTGGAGGTGTACGGGCAGGAGCTCAACCCCGAGTCCTGGGCGATCTGCCGGTCCGACCTGATGATCAAGGGCCAGGACCCGGAGAACATCGCCTTCGGCAACTCCTTCTCCGACGACGGCCACGCCCGCAAGACCTTCGACTACATGCTGGCCAACCCGCCGTTCGGCGTGGAGTGGAAGAAGGTCAAGGAGGAGGTCGAAGCCGAGCACAAGACGCTCGGCGAGGCCGGCCGCTTCGGGGCGGGCCTGCCGCGCATCAACGACGGCTCGCTGCTGTTCCTCCAGCACATGATCTCGAAGATGAAGCCGGTCGACGTGGACGGCGGGGGCGGCTCGCGCCTGGCGATCGTCTTCAACGGCTCGCCGCTGTTCACCGGCGCGGCCGGCTCGGGCGAGTCGGAGATCCGCCGATGGATCCTGGAGAACGACTGGCTGGAGGGTATCGTCGCCCTGCCGGACCAGCTCTTCTACAACACCGGCATCTCGACCTACTTCTGGATCCTCACCAACCGCAAGAGCCCGGACCACAAGGGCAAGGTCGTCCTGCTGGATGCCCGCGACCAGTGGCAGAAGATGCGCAAGTCGCTGGGCGACAAGCGCAAGCAGCTCGGCGCGGACCACATCGCCACGGTGGTCAAGCTGTACGGCGAGGCCCTCGACGTGGCGAAGAACCCGGAACATCCGCTGCATGGCAAGGTGAAGGTCTTCCGCAACGAGGACTTCGGCTACCAGCGGATCACGGTCGAGCGCCCGCTGAAGCTGCGGTTCGAGGTGACGGAGGAGTCGCTGGCGGCGCTTGAGGCGTCCAAGCCGATCCAGAAGCTTCCGCAGGCTCCGCTCCTGGCAGACGCCTTCAAGTTCCTGATGGGCACGAGCTGGGCCACGAAGCAGGAGGCCTGGCTCGCTCTGAAGGATGCGGTGGTCCAGGCCGGCGGGACGTGGCCCACCAGCGCCCCGTTCTACAAGGCGCTGCGCGAGGTCATCGGCGTCCGTGACCCGGAGGGCGAGATCCAGCTCGTCAAGGGCCAGCCCGAGCCGGACTCGGAGCTGCGAGACTACGAGAACGTCCCGCTGGGCGAGGACGTCGAGGAGTACCTGACACGCGAGGTCCACCCGCACGTACCGGACGCGTGGATCGACCACAGCAAGACGAAGATCGGGTACGAGATCCCATTCACGCGGCACTTCTACGTGTACAAGCCGCCTAGGCCTCTGACAGAGATTGACGCTGAGCTGAAGGCTCTTGAGGAGGAAATCCAAGGGCTGCTGGGGGAGGTAACAGAATGACTTTCCCCATGACGAAGCTAAAGAGGGTTGCTACCACAATCGCAGGCGGGACACCCGCCGTGCATGAGCCATCGTTCTGGTCTGACAACGACGAAGAGGGGCTGCCCTGGGTCTCCATCGGTGACATGTCCGGTCACCACCTAGTCACCAATACAAGCCGTAGGGTCACCAGCAAGGGGATCTCGGCGACGCGACTCCCTGTTGGCGAGCCGGGGACATTGCTCCTGAGCATGTATGCAAGCCTCGGCCACACAGCCTTCCTCACGACACAGGCCAGCTGGAACCAGGCCATCCTTGGGATCGATGTCTCGTCAACTCACGCAATAGGCTTTGTGAGATACGCACTAGAAGCCATTCGGCCGAGCCTTGCCGAGCTCGCCCGGAGCAACACACAAGCCAACCTCAATGCCGAGCAAGTCGGCAATTTGGTTCTACCTGACCCTCCACTGGATGAGCAGCGACGCATCGCCGACTTCCTCGACGCCGAGACAACTCGCATCGATGTTCTGACCTCAGCTCGCGAACGTCAATTGGCACTCCTAACGGAACGGTTTCTGGCCAGGGTCTTCAACACAGTGCGCGGCTCCAACGAATCCGACGTGAGAAAAAACAGTGGTCTAGATTGGCTGGGCACCATTCCCTCAACCTGGCCAGTCATGCCAGTGACCTACCAGTTTGAGGTAATTCTGGGCAAAATGCTCAATCAGGAACGCAGTCATGGAACCCACCTGGCCCCTTACCTGCGAAACACCAATGTACAGTGGGACAGGATTGACACGGAAGACCTTCTGCAAATGGATTTTCCTCCAGAGGAAAGCAAACGCTACGCCCTACAGCAAGGCGACTTGTTGGTGTGCGAAGGGGGCGAACCAGGGCGCGCCGCCGTCTGGCAAGGGCACATGCAGAAGGTTTACTACCAGAAGGCGCTGCACCGTGTGCGTGCACGCGCCTACAGTTCGCCGCGATGGTTGTTCTATTGCCTGAGAGCCGCAACCGCTCAAAACGTCTTTGCGGTGGAAGGCAACACCACGACCATCGCACACCTAACCGGTGAGCAATTCCGCGCTCACCGCTTTCCATTCCCTGACCGCAAGACGCAAGACCGACTAACAGCCAAGCTCGATGCGGATAATCAGTCGCAGCGGCAGCTCGAAAAGAAATTGCATCAACAGATTGCGCTGCTTGCCGAGCGCCGCCAAGCCCTCATCACCGCCGCCGTAACCGGCCAGTTCGACGTGGCCACCGCCAGCGGACGCAACGTGACCGAAGGAGTCTCCTCATGAGCCCCGTGCACGACGAGTCCTCCTTCGGTTCCGCCATCGTCGCCGCACTCTGCGAGCGCGGTTGGCGGGAGGCGAACCCGGAGGACTACCAGGCCGACCTCGGTCTGGACACCAACGAACTGTTCACCTTCATCGGCGCCGCCCAGCCCGACGAGTGGGACGAGCTGCTCACCGTCTACGGCGGCAACCCCAACGAGGCGCAGCGCGGTTTCGCGCAGCGGCTCGACCGGGCCATCACCGACGACGGGCTGCTCCACGTCCTCCGCAACGGTGTGAAGGACCGCGGGGTCCGGCTCCGCGTCGCCTACTTCAAGCCCAACCTCATCTCCGCCGACTCCGTCCTCGACGGCTACCGGGCCAACCGCCTCACCGTCGTCCGCGAGCTGCCCTACGCCACCAAGCAGGCCGACTGGGGCCACCGCCTGGACCTGGCCCTGTTCCTCAACGGCATCCCCGTCGCCACGGCCGAGCTGAAGAACCCGCTCACCGGTCAGGGCGTCGAGCAGGCCAAGGAGCAGTACCGGACCGACCGCGACCCGACCGAACTGATCTTCACGCGCCGCGTGATCGCGAACTTCGCAGTGGACCCGGATCTGGTCTTCGTCACCACCCAGCTCCGCGGGAAGAACACCCAGTTCCTGCCGTTCAACACCGGCTCGAACGGCCCTGGCCAGCCCGGCGGGGCCGGCAACCCGGCGCCCACCGCCCACGGCACGTACGCCACGTCCTACCTCTGGGAGCAGGTCTGGCAGCGGGACAACTGGCTGGACCTCCTCCAGCGTTTCGTGCACCAGCAGAAGCACAAGACGCCCGGCGGCGGCACCACCAGGTCGACGGTCTTCCCCCGCTTCCACCAGTGGGACGTGGTCCGCAAGCTCACCGCGCACGCGGCCGCCCACGGCGCCGGCCAGAATTACCTGGTCATGGCCTCGGCCGGCTCCGGCAAGTCGAACACCATCGGCTGGCTGGCCCACCGCCTGAGTGATCTGCACGCCGACACCGATCCGGCCGCCCTCGACCCCGAGGCCGTCGCCGACGGCCGGATCAAGCCCGGCGAGCCCGTCTTCGACAAGGTCATCGTCATCACCGACCGCCGCGCGCTGGACGCGCAGCTCTCGGCGACGGTCGGCAGCTTCTCGCAGACCGACGGCCTGGTCGTGAAGGTCGACGAGAAGCACGGGGCGAAGAGCGAGCAGCTCGCCCGCGCCCTCTCCCGGGACACCGGGAAGATCGTCACGGTCACCCTGCACTCGTTCCCGGCGCTGCTCGACTACATCAAGCGCAACCCGACCGAGATCAAGGGCACCCGCTTCGCGGTCATCGTGGACGAGGCGCACTCCTCCCAGTCCGGTGACGCGGCCACCGCCGTGAAGTCGGCCCTGCGCGACCTCGGCCTGGACGCCGACTCGGACGACGAGGGCGCGACCACGGTCACCGTGGAGGCCAAGCTGAAGGCGAAGGCGGTCGAGCGCTCCCGAGCCGCCAACCTCTCCTACTTCGCCTTCACCGCCACCCCCAAGGCCAAGACGCTCGAACTCTTCGGCACGGAGGGCGTGGAGAACGGCAAGACCGTCTACCGGCCCTTCCACACCTACTCCATGCGCCAGGCCATCGAGGAGGGCTTCATCCTCGACCCGCTGCGCAACTACGTCACCTACAACACCTACTGGAAGCTGGCGAACCTCAACCGCGACGAGAAGGAGGTCGACCCCTCCAAGGCGAACAGCCTGCTCGCCCGGTTCGCGCTCATGCACGAGCACACGGTGTCCCAGCACGCCCAGGTGATCGTGGAGCACTTCGTCGCCCACACCCGCGGCCGGCTCGGCGGGCGGGCCAAGGCCATGGTCGTCACGGCCTCCCGCCAGTCCGCCGTGGAGACGGCCCGCGCCATCCGCAGCTACCTCGCCGACCGCGAGTACGACACGAAGTACCCGGACCTCGGTGTCCTGGTCGCGTTCTCCGGCTCCCTCACCATCGACGGCGAGGAGACCACCGAGAGCAAGGAGAACGGCGGTCTGTCGGAGAGCGCGCTGCCCAAGGCGTTCGCCTACACCCGCGCCGACGACAAGGCCGCGAAGGCCGGCGGCAAGGGGCAGCAGGAGTACCGGATCCTCGTCGTCGCCGAGAAGTACCAGACCGGCTTCGACCAGCCGCTCCTCACAACGATGTACGTCAACAAGACGCTGACCGGCATCGCCGCCGTGCAGACGCTCTCGCGCCTCAACCGCACCGCCGACCGCAAGTCGCAGGCCGACCTGGCCGTCCTGGACTTCGTCAACGAGGCCGAGGACATCCAGGACGCCTTCCGCCCGTACTTCCAGGAGGCGCACACCCTGCCCTCCGACCCGAACCTCCTCTACACGGCCCAGAGCCGGGTCATGTCCGCGCCGATCATCTCGGAGCAGGACATGGACGCGTTCGTCGCCGCGTACTTCGAGGCGCAGGAGAAGGCCAGCGGTTCCCAGGCCAAGTGGGAGAAGCTGCACGCCGAGCTGTACCGGCTCCTCTCCCCCGCCGTCACCCGTTTCAGTGCCCTGCTGGAGAGTGAGGAGGAGGACGACGTCGAGACGGCCGAGGAGTTCCGGGCCAACCTCAACGACTACGTCCGCAAGTACGGCTTCCTCGCGCAGATCGTCCCCTACCAGGACGCCGACTTGGAGCGGCTGTACCTGTACGGGCGCTACCTGCTCAACCGGCTGCCCCGCCTCGCGGACGGCGGGGTCGACATAGGCGAGGTCGACCTCAGCCACCTGCGCGTCGAGAAGACCGGAGAGCACGACAAGTCCCTGGTGCCCGAAGGCCCGGCCGAGCTCAGGGGGTTCGGCGATGGAGCCGGCGGCGGAAAGGAGGCCGAGAAGTCGCTGCTGTCGGAGCTGATCGAGAGGTTCAACGCGAAGTTCGGCACGGAGTTCACCGAGGAGGACGTCCTCCCGGCCTTCAACGCGACGAAGAAGGACCCGAAGGTCCGGGCCGCCGCCCTCGTCAACGACGAGGAGAACTTCGGCGTCGTCTTCGACAAGAAGTTCGAGGAGAACATGATGGACCACGTCTCCACGATCGACACGCTCGGCAAGCGGTACTTCGGAACGGACCGGGACTTCAAGTCCAACCTCGACCGCAGCGCCCGCCGCGCGGCCTGGCGGATGATCCGCCGGGAGGAGGGCCTGGACGACTTCTGACGGCGGCCGTTGTCCGGCTCCCGCTCGGTGCCGGACAACGGCCGTATCCGCCTGGGGAGTTCCCGGTCCGGCGAACGTGGACGGGCTTGCGGGCTGCACCGCGTTTCGTGACCGACGGATTCACCGCCCATTCGGCAGCACCTCGACATCCAAAGCAGTGGAACCAGGCACCGCCCCGAGGCGACACTCCGACCATGGAGTCGCCCGCGTTCCGACCGACAGTACGAGAAGCACCCGCCGACTCCGTCGGCGGACTGTCATGAGAGATCAACGCTGAACTGCGTCAAGGGGACGCAGCGCATGGCACTGGGGACAGAGTTGGAAGAGACGGAACGCAGGGCCGCAACGGCTCCTATCCATATCCACCAGATCCGCACTGCGCTTCTGCAGCAGTACAAGGGACTCATCTACGACAAGGACCTCAGAGGGTACGACCAGCAGGGCTACGAGCAGCGGTTCCTTTCCCGCGCGTTAACGGCGGCTGCCGTACGCGAAGTGACCGGCTGCGACCACGAGACCGCCGGCGCCTCTGTCATCGACGGTGAGGACGACCAGGGCATCGACGGCGTGGCGGTCACCGAGGGCACGCAGGAGGTCTGGCTCGTTCAGGCCAAGTGGAGCGACGACGGCAAGGGCAAGCTCGACACCAACGCGGCACACAAGCTCATCGCCGGTCTCCGCCTCATCGAGCAGCGGAGTTTCGACCGCTTCAACGACCGCCTGGAGCCGATCGCCGCCCGTGTCAACGCAGCGATGCACGACGCCCGGCTCAAGGTGACTCTGGTGATCGCCGTCATGGGTGTGGGAACACTCAGCAAGGAAACCACCAACGTTCTGGAAGACGCCCGGAACGAGTTCAACGGACTCGGCCCGGTCCTTGAGTACCGCGTAGTCCACGCCGCGGACATCCTCCGGCAGATCCGTGAGGATCTCTCGCCCGAGCCTGTACGGGTGACCGTGCGGATGACGAACTGGCTCCGGCGAAACACTCCGCTCACCGCTTACCAGGGCACGGTTCCGGCCGGCAATGTCGCCGAGTGGTACCAGGCATATGAAAGCCGGTTGTACGAACAGAACCTGCGCCAGTCCCTCGGTACCACCCGAGTCAACTCGGGCATGCTGAGCACCCTGAAGAGCGAGCCGGAGAACTTCTGGCTCTTCAACAACGGGGTGACCGTGCTGTGCGACCAACTCGAAGAGGAGTGGCCGGGACGCCGCCGTCCGGACGAGCCCGTACACCTGCACCTCTCGGGAGTCAGCGTCGTAAACGGCGCACAAACCGTCGCGGCGGCACATCGCGCCATGGAGACGTCCCCCGAAGCGGTGGATGATGCCGAGGTCACGGTCAAGGTCATCGTCGTCGACAAGAACACGCCGGATCTCGCACAGCGCATCACCGAGACGACCAATACGCAGAACCACGTGGAGCAGCGCGACTTCATCGCCTTGGACGAGGTGCAGGCGATGATCCGCGAGGACTTCATGCTGTCCCTTCAGAAGTCCTACGTGTTCAAGCGTGGTGAACCCGACCCGGCGCCTGACGAGGGCTGCTCGGTCGTGCACGCCGCCATCGCCCTGGCTTGTGCGCACCGCAGCACCGAACTCGCCGTACGGGCGAAGCGGGACACAGATCTCCTCTGGGAACGCGGCAGCAGAGGCGCCTACCCGCGCCTCTTCGGAGAGCGTCCCAGCGCCTTCCAGATCTGGCGTTCGGTACTTGTGCACCGCGCTGTGGGTACCGCTCTCAACGAAGAACGCAAACGGTTCCAGAAGCGCGCCGCCGACGTGAGCCAGCGGGGTGACCTGCTCATCACCCACCTGGTCTTCCAGCTTCTCGACCAGGATCGCATCGACGATCCGGAGTACGACTGGGACGCGGCTCTGCAGGATGTGCCCGCGCTCACCAATCGGGTCCTGTCCTGGCTGATTCACCACATCGACGCGGAGTACGGCCCCACTTCCTTCCTCAGCGGAACACTCACCGACGTCGGACGCTGCAAGCGGCTTGCGGAGCTGGTATTGCATGACGCCCAACGCGAAGGAGTCATCCCCGACCTGCCGACGATCTACAAGGCCGCCAAGGGAAGTAAGCGCAAGCCACGCCGCCCCAACGCCGTGCCCACCCTCGTGGACAACGGATGGATCAAGAACGGCACACCGGTCCGGCTACGTCTTTGGAACAAACCCGAGATCGAAGCGCTCACCCCTTGGCTCGCGGAGGACCCCCGACGCGGTGAAGCCACCTGGGTGAACGACCGGACGCGGTGCCTCCTATGGGCGGTCGACGGGAAGGCCTACTCGCCGACCCGCCTGGTCCTGAACCTCTACGAACTCGCCGGCTGGCAGGAGGCGCCCGTGGCGGTGCAAGGACCGGCACGGTGGACGCTGGACGGTACCGACACCCTCTCTGATCTCGCACGAGCACTACACGATGAGCAGGCCGAACAGGAGTGAGTACGGGTTGTGCCGCAGCACGTGCTGCGGCACACCTGCTCACTCGTCGCGCAGTACGTGATCAAGTAGCGCTTGGGCAGGTGGGTCCGGGCCGAGGACGCGGTGGCGCGAGACGAACCGGGCGACCGCGCCCGCGCGGGGGCGGGCTGGACGCGGTAATCCCTTCCCGGGAAAACTGGCCGCGGCCAACAGGGCTCGGTGGAACGGGCGAGCACGAGCGCAGGACGCGGGACGGGGACAGGTGCCGGACAGACCGATCGCGGGCCGTTACGAGTTGCTGGAACGGCTCGGCAACGGGGGCATGGGCGACGTGTGGCGGGGCTACGACGCGGTGCTGGACCGGCCCGTCGCCGTGAAGCGGATCCGGCCGCAGGCCGTCGCCGCCACGCCCCAGCTGGCCGAGGAGCTGGAGCGGCGCTTCCGCCGCGAGGCCCGGATCACCGCCCGCATCCAGCACCCGGGTGTGCCCCAGGTGTACGACGCCGTCCTCGACAGCACCTACGACCACCTGTTCCTCGTCATGGAGCTGGTGGAGGGCGTCCCCCTCACCCGGTACGTGCACGAGGAGCGGCCCCTTCCCATCAGCTGGGCGGTGGCGGTCGCCGCGCAGGTCGCCACCGTGCTGTCGTACGCGCACGACGTGCCCGTGGTGCACCGCGACCTCAAGCCGTCCAACATCCTGGTCGCGCGGGACGGCACGGTGAAGGTCCTCGACTTCGGCGTCGCGGCGATCCTGCAGACCGACGTCACCAGGCTGACGGCCTCCGGCCGGCCCATCGGCACGCACCAGTACATGTCGCCCGAGCAGGTGCGCGGCACCCGGGTCACCCCGCGCACCGACCTCTACGCCCTCGGCTGCGTGCTCCACGAGCTCCTCTGTGGCAAACCGCTGTTCAACGCGCGCAGCGACTTCGAGCTGATGGACCGGCACGTCCGCGCCGCGCCCACCCCGCTGCGGCGGCTGCGGGCCGACGTGCCGGAGGAGCTGGAGGCGCTGGTCCTGCACCTGCTCCGCAAGACCCCGGAGAGCCGGCCGGTGGACGTGCAGGAGGTGTACGAGCGGCTGATGCCCTTCCTGCCCGCGCCCGGGGAGTCCTCCGCCCTCGGGGAGGCCGGGCCGCCCGGGACGCCGGACCCGACCGGACTCTACCGGCGCCCCTACGCGCCCCGCGCCCGGGCCGAGAGCCGTCCCCGTGTCACCCCGGACACGGCGGCACCCGGCCAGGTCGCCGAGCACGTGGTCTCGCCGCCCGAGCGGGAGCTGCTGCGGGCCCGGCTGCGGGAGGTCGACGAGCACTACATCGCCCTCATGGAGGAGGAGCGCTACACGCAGGCCGCCGAGGTCGCGGGCGAGATGATCGAGCCGCTGGCGAGGGCGCTGGGCGCCGAGAACAAGGCCGTCCTGCGGCTGCGGAAACGCCGGGCGATCAGCCGGCAGCTGGCGGGCGACCACCGGGCGGCCCTGCCCGAGTTCGAGGCGCTGGCCGAGGCGTACGGCCGCATCAACGGGCCGACCGGCGAGGCCGCCCGCGACTGCCGCGCCCAGGCCGCCCGCTGCCGCGGCGAACTCGGCCAGGTGACCGAGGCCCTGGCGGAGCTGCGGGCCGTCCTGGAGGTGGAGCGGGCCGTCGAGAGCGACGTCAGCGACGCGGCCGTGGAGCTGCGCCGTGACATCGGCATGCTGCTGCTGAGCCAGGGCAACCCGCGAGAGGCCCGGGCAGCTCTGGAAGCCCTGCACGAGGACGTCGTGCTCGTCCACGGGCCGCACCATGACGTGGCCGTCGAGGCCGCGGAGGTCCTGGCCATGCTCCGCCGTGAGCTCGACGGCGAATGACCGGCGGGGCCCGGTCGGCCACCGGTGGAAGAACGCCCGAACGGCCTGCGGCCACGCCGCGGCGGCCTAAGATCCCGGTATGCCGCATCTCGCCTTCGACATCGCCTTCTGCCAGCAGTTGGAGAAGCTCGAGAAGCACGTCAGGAACGGCGTGTTCGACGCCTGGGAGAAGTTCGAGCGGCTCACCCTCGCCCAGCTCTTCAGGAACCCGGGCCTGAAGCTGGAATCCCTCAAGGGCGCCAAGGACCGGCAGATCCGGACCATCCGGATTACCCAGGGATACCGCGGCGTGGTCCTCGCACCCGAGACGGGGGACACCTTCGTGCTGCTCCGGGTCGGCCCGCACGACGAGACCACCGAGTGGGCGGTGAGACAGAAGGCGACCATCAACGCCGTCACCGGCGCCGTGGAGCTCCGCGAGATCGCCACCCTGGAGGAGCTGGCCCCCGCCTACGAGCGCGTCGCGCCCGCCGAGGAGCGGCGGCTCTTCGCGAAGATCTCCGACGGGGAGATGGCCGCGCTGGGCATCGACGCCACCACCCTCGCGCAGGCGCGCGTGCTGACCAGCCTGGAACAGCTCGACGTCTTCGGGCGGTTCTTCCCGCCGGACCAGTACAGGGTGCTGGAGCACTTGGCCCTCGGTGCGAGTGTCGAGCAGACGTGGCAGGAGGTCGTCGTGCCGGCGCTGGCCGACGCGGCCTCCCAAGAACCCGTCGACACCACCGACTACGCGACCGCCATCGCGCACTCCCGCACCCGAATCGCCGTCGTCACGGACGCCGACGAACTGCGCGACATCCTCGACAAGCCGTTCGCCGCCTGGCGGATCTTCCTGCACCCCGCCCAGCACAAGGTCGCCTACCGTCCGTCGTACTCCGGCCCCGCGCAGGTGACCGGCGGTCCCGGCACCGGGAAGTCCGTCGTCGCCCTCCACCGGGTGCGGCACCTGCTGCGGCACCTGCGCGACGGCGACCGCATCCTCCTCACCACCTTCACCAACGCCCTCGTGGCCTCCCTCACCGAGGGGCTCCGTCTGCTCGTCGACGATCCGGACCTGCGCGACCGGGTCGACGTCATGACCGTCGACGCCTTCGCCGGACGCGTGGTCAACACCTCGCGCCGGCCGCTCACCGGGTACGAGGAGACCGCCCGGTGGGAGCGGGCAGCGGAGGCCACCGGCTTCACCGGCACCCCGCAGTTCCTCGCCCAGGAGTACAAGCACGTCGTCCTCGCCCAGGACATCCGCAGCGGGGAGGAGTACGAGCGCTGCGAGCGCCGGGGCCGCGGCAGCGCACTGCCCGCCTCCGCCCGGCCGCTGGTGTGGCGGACCGTGGAAGAGTTCACCCGGCGCCTGGCCGAGGACGGGCTGCGCACCTACCTCGGCACCTGCGCGGAGGCCACCGACCTGCTGACCGGGCAGGGGCCGTGCTACCGGCACGTCGTCGTCGACGAGGCCCAGGACCTCCACCCAGCCCAGTGGCGAATGCTCCGCGCGGCCGCCCCGCGGCGCCCCGACGACCTGTTCATCGCGGGTGACCCGCACCAGCGGATCTACGACAACCGGGTCTCGCTGAAGTCACTCGGCATCAACGTCGCCGGACGTTCGGCCAAGCTGCGCAAGAACTACCGCTCCACCCAGGAGATCCTCAGCTGGGCGACGGGACTCCTGCTCGGCCGCCCCTACGCCGAACTGGCCGACAGCGGGCGGCACGACACCCTGGTCGGGTACAGCTCCGCCCTGCACGGCTCCGGGCCGAGCGTCCACGCGGCCCAGACGGAGGAGGCCGAACTCGACGCCCTGGTCGAGCAGGTGCGTGCGTGGGTGGACGGCGGTGCCGCGTACGGGGAGATCGGGATCTGCGCGCGGTTCAACAAGACCTGCGAGAAGGCCAGGGACCGCCTGATCGCGGCCGGCGTCCCCGCCAGCCGGGTCCGCGCGGGAGCCGCCCGCACCGACGACGCGGTCAACGTGGGCACCATGCACACTTTCAAGGGGCTCGAGTACCGCTACACCGCCGTCGTCGGCGTCAACGACCGCGCCCTGCCGAACCCTTCGGCCATCACCCCGGAGGAGGCCGACCGGCTTCAGCACGAGGCCGACCTCGCCGCGGAACGCTGCCTGCTGTTCGTCGCCTGCACCCGTGCCCGGGACGGCCTGTACGTCTCGTGGACCGGGCAGCCGAGCCCGTTCCTGGTGGAGGCCAGCTGCGGGGCGGGGTAGCTGGTGCGGACTGATTATCGCCCCCGAATCGAACACAGGCACGCAGATGGCGCCTGTTTGACGGAGCTTTCACTCATGTGGGAAGGTGTAGCCGCTTCAGCTCGTGAAGGCGGTACGGCGAAGGACGTCGTGACGCGAAGGGGTGGACGGGCGGTGGCGAGAGGGGGGTGCGGCTTCGGCCGCCCGCAGTCTTGCCGGGGGTGCCGGCGGCCGGAATCCTTCTCCTGCCCGCGGTGGTGCGGGACGCTCCCGGCGGGGCGCTCGCGGAATGGGGTGTGTGATGGCCGACGAGAAGACTCCCGGCGAGGGAGCGGTCGAGAAGACCGGGCGGTGGGCCGCTGAGCTTGCGGAAAAGGTCATGGTGAACGGCGTGGGGCCGATCACGGGGTCGGTGGCCTGGGCCGAGGACCGTCTCTCGCGCCGGCAGGGCGCCGACTACAGGGCGCCTGACGACGACGAGCGCCGTTCTCCCGAGGACATGAAGGACGACATCGACGCGGTCATCACCCGCCTCATCAAGGAGTCCGTGGCCGCGGCCGGGACTCAGGGGTTCGTCACCGGGCTCGGAGGTCTGCTCACCGCTGGCGTGACGATCCCCGCGAACGTGGCCGCGTCCGTCGCCGTCAACATGCGGATGGCCGGTGCCATCGCGCACCTTCGGGGCTGGGACATCGGTGATCCGCACGTACGGACCGTCGCGATGATGCTCGCGATCGGGATGAGCTCGCAGAGCGTCCTGGCGGCCTTCGGGGTGAAGGTCGGTCAGAAGTTCGGTGAGCAGATGATCAAGAAGATCCCGATCGCGATGCTCCACGCGATCAACAAGAAGGCCGGGTTCCACCTCGTCGCGAAGTACGGAACCAAGCGCGCCGCGATCACGCTCGCCAAGGGGGTCCCCATCCTGGGCGGCATTGTCGGAGGCGCTGTGGACGCGGGAGCGACCGCCGTCATCGGACGGGCGACGGACAAGGCCCTGCGCGGTGACGCCCTGCGGGCCGAGACCGAGGACGAGAGCGAGGAGCCGAAGTAACGAAGAAGTGGACCAGGCGGTCACCGCTCAGTCGCTCAGTCAGCAGGTCCACCGGAGCCCTGCCGCTCCTTCTCGGACGGCAGGGCTCCGGCATGCCGTGCCGGCGGCAGGCCCGGTGCGGCCTCAGTCACAGACGCCATTCCTCCGCGAGCACATCCAGCAGCTCCTCCTGCCGGGCCTCGACCAGTTCGGGGGTCCACTCGGCGTGCTGGAGTACCTGGCTGGTCAGCGCGAAGGGGACCACTCCTCCGCGGCCGGTGAAGTACTTGGCCCTCTTGGCGGCGAAGTCGTAGTTCTGGGCCGCCGAGTTCTTGGCGCGGTTCAGCAGGACCAGGTTCCCCAGGCGGTGCGTCCACCGGGCGCGCTGTTCCTCGTCGAAGAGCTCGACCCAGCCGGAGTCGACCTTCGGGTTCTGGGGCAGGACATGCTCCACGGTGATGAGCGGGTGGTCGTACGTCACTCCCTGCCCGCGGGCCAGCAGCTCGTCGAGCCTGAGCAGCACGTACTTGCGGATCCTGCCGACGAGGTAGAGGTCACCGTCGAGCCTGGCCCGGGTCTCCGCCTTCTCGTCCTCCCGCAGTTCGAGCGCCGGGGAGTCGAGGCCCTGTCCCTCATCGAGTTGACGGAGCAGTTCGGCGTAGCGTGTGACGCGAGGGGTCGTGTAGACACGGCGGATGAACATGCTGGCCGACAGCCGCTCCAGGGCCCGCATGAACGCGTCGAGCCAGGCCGGGTCGTTCTCGTGGTGGCGCAGTGCCCAGAGGGCGGCGGGTCGCCAGTCGTAGTTGTCGATCTGCTGCAGCCGCCTGAACCAGGCGTTGACGGCCTCCGCTCCCGAGGCGGACTCGTAACGTGCCTCCCGGATCTGGGCGTATGCCTCGGCGTACGGCCGCACGACGTCATGGACGAAGAACTCGGCCCGGTCGGGGAGATAGCGGCTGAGCACCTGCTCCGGGAACTCCTTGAGCAGCTCCTGTTCCGCCCGCTTCTTGGCGAAGATCATCCGCAGATGGAGGAAGAGCTCCGCGAAGCCGTCGCGTCCCAGCATCTCCTCGGCGTCCTCCCAGGTGGTGGCGCACGCCTCGGAGGCCTCCTCGTCGAGTTCACCGATGATCCGCGACTTGAAGATGTCGGTGGGCGACAGGTCCAGCCCCCGGGAGTTCATGACGCTGAAGATCCGGTGGGCGCTGTCGAGATCCGGGGTGCTGACGACAACCAGGAACGTCCGCTCGGCGAGCATCTGGGCCAGCTCCAGTCGGCGTTCCTCGGGCAGCACGGTGAGGCTGCGATGCAGGGCCGTCGCATTGCGGAGGACGGCCTTCTGCGCGTCGGTCCGCAGGGAATCCTCCCGGAGCTCGAGCAGGGCGTCCACCGCGCCCTTCGTCTGCATGTACTTCTCGAAGAAGTCCGCGTCCCGGCTCCGCAGGGTGAGCCGCGGCCTCGGGGCGAGTCCACGGATTTTGGCGCCCGGTTCCATGACCAGCCGGTCGAGGTCGCCGCGCAGGTCCGGGTCCTCGGTGAGATCACGCAGGACGGACAGCAGGATGGTCAGGGTCGTGAGGCGCTGCTGACCGTCGATGACGTCCGCCTTCGGGGCCCCGCCGTCCTTGACGAGGACGATGGAACCGAGAAAGTACGGTTCGTCCGTGCCGCGGTCCAGTGCTTCCCGCAGATCCGTCAGCAGTTGGACCGCCTGCTCCTCCTGCCAGGCGTAGGGGCGCTGATAGTCAGGAATCTGAAAGTCGTAGTCGCTGCTGAACACCTTGTGCAGGGGCATTTCGTGCGCCTCGAGTTTTTGCATGGTTCGATGATGTCGGAACAAGGAAAGCTCTGTGGTGCTCTTCCCGATCGACTCAACTCCCCATATGAAGGCGTCTCCACTGCGGGTACGTCCTCCCAGGCCCGGCTCGAAGGCCCCTTCCTCAGCAGCCGACCGTCCTACGGCTACCGACTCCCGGACCGAGCCCCGCCCCGTCAGAACCGCTGATGACGCCTCGTGCCGACCCACGTACGACCGGGGACACGGCCCCGGAGGGAGGGCTCACCGCCGGAACCGCTTCCCGGCCGGTACGTCCTGGGCAGCACCGTCGACCACCCCCGCGACATCCTCCGGGGGAGCCGCCACCGACCGTGTACGCCGAGCACATTTTCCGCAGGTCGGTATGACGGCGTGCCAGGCGAAGGGCGTCCTTCGCCCAGAACCGTCGCCCACTGGATCGCCGGGACCGAGGCCCGCCGCGCCGCCGCCGCGGCCCGGCTGCGGCCGCGCAGACGGGCCGCGCCCTCACGCGAACGGATCGCCCAGGCCGTCGACGCGGTGCGGGATGTCGCGGAGACACTCCGCAGCGCCGACGAGCGGCAGAAGAACCGTCTGTACCGCAAGCTCGGGCTGCGCCTGTCGTACGAGCCCGGACAACGCAGAGTGCGGGTCGAGATCGCTCCCGACCCGCACTCCCTTGGTGAATGGTCTGTGCCCGAGGGGCGAGTTGGGCGAATATCCCACGGATTGCACCACTAAGCGCCGAACTGACGCTGACTATGCCATAACCGGCGAGCGTTCCTGCGGGAACCTTGTGCGCTGGACTCATGCTCCTTGCCGCCATCGGCTTCTCCGGGCCGGACTGCGTAAGTCAGGGCGCTGCCGACAGGCTGCCGGCATCGAGGGCGGCGGGAGTGCGGTAGCGCTCGAGGCGATGTATCTGCGCAGCCCTGATCAGAAGCGGACCGTCATGAATCGCCGACGTCGACACAGAACAGTACCCTCAGCACCGCGCTCGGCAGCTTGGAGATTACCGAGACGAGCAGCGGCGACGGCGATGAGCCGTCATCCCGCGCAACTCTCGTCCGCTGACGTTGCCGTCAACTACTTGTCGTCACCCCACGCAGGCACCCTGCCAGAGCGCACCTGGCGGGGCTTCACATTTGTGCTTGTTTGTCCTCACAAGCGCCAGGCGGACTCACGGAACTACATGAAGGCAGAACCCTCCGGTCAAGCGCTTCCGGAAGACTCTCCGATCCAGTCAGGCATTGCCCCGATGGCACTCACCAACCCGCCAGCCAATGCAAATGCCTGCTCTCGAAAGAAGCCGATTCTTTCATAGAACACCTCCTCAGAGGGCATCAGGACTGGAGCAGAAACCAATGCCGCAAACAGCACGTGAATCTCATTGAGCTGGAACTCTGAATTCGCTCCGGCAGCTTTCTTCATTACCTGTGCAGCGCTTGCGCGATCGACACCAAGGCGCACAATCGAAGGACGGTCCCCATCAGGACGATCCGCGTGGAAAATGAGCGTCTCGCAGATCAACTGCTTCTGTACCTCCGTCAACCACAGGAGCACTCCACTACGAGTCGCCGTAGCTGCAACTTTTACCCTCATGGCGTCACACACCTCCCACTTTCAAAGGCACCCTGACCGTACCTGAAACCGTGGACGTTACGGCCAGCCGTCACGATTAGCACACCTCGACTGGAGTCGCATGCCACACGCGATCCAGTCCTGGTATCCGTATGCGTCATCTTTCCTCGCCACGACGCAAAGCAGGAGGCCAACGCATCAGGGTCATGCCCGATACCAGGAAGATCGTGACCCGCGGCAGTGGGGGAGCCGTCATGAATTCTCTGCACCTGGTAATCGACACCGTCAGCTACATCTGGACCGTGCGCACTATCTATTCGGTCGTAGGTGCCGTCATCGTTGCCGTCAGAACCCTGCATGGACTGGAGACCATGCGTCGGCCTTCGGCAAGGCCGGCGTAGCGGCTTTGGGGTGGAGCTGCCTTGGGTCGAGAGATCCGGGGGCCCGTACGCTGGCCCGCGAATCGGGCAGCCCTTGGCCTGCCCGCAAGTGCCCGATCCGGGCCCCCGATATTCGAGGCTCGTCCCAAGGCAGCTCCGTAAAGCCCAAGACCGGGCTGGTCTCCGCCTCATCCGCTTCCACTCTCGGCGCCTGCAAGTATGCAGTTTGACGGTTCAGGTTCCACCCCGAGCAGGTCCAACACAGCGAGGACCCACTGCCGAAAGTCGGCCAAATTCCGCTCGCTGGTCATCGAATGATCCCTCCCGGATCACCTTCAATATCCACGACTCTCCAGTAGGCACCCTCACCGTGATGACCGCCACCCGGATTCCACCTGAGCACTCTCCCAGTCGGGTCTTCACGATTCGCATATTCGCGAATCACCCAACCACCGCCAGTACTTCTCCCTCACCCTGGACCTTCTTCGACCCAGCCCTTCTGATCCACAAAGAATGAGCGAACCTGATCGAGCGTAACGCCGCCCCTAAGAACAGAAGAGGTGCGAAGATGTCATCCGCCGAGCGGATCCTCCGTTGACGTTGCCGTCACACCGCTCAGGAACCCCACCGAGTCACGCTTCGGCGGGCCCCGCATGCTACTCGAATATCACCGAGAAACGATCGGACCACCCAAAGGATTCATCCTGCGACTGGACACGAAGCAGGAGATCGCGAATCTTCTCGAACTCAATTTCACCCAGCGCCCTTCTGCTCAGCTCCGATTCCTTCCAGACGATCTCGACCGGTCGTTCAACGTCCGCCGATAGTCGATCCCACAGAGCACTCAGATTGGCTCCATAGTAGGGGCCGAAATCTAGAGCTCGCGACAAGAATTCATGAAGATCCCTCTCGGAGCGAATTACTGCGCCGTCGATTTCAACTCTCATAGATTCTCATTTCCAGTTGGGCAGCCGATAGAAGCTCCCGTAGTGGTCGCTGGTCACGTAAGCGAGCCCGTCATTCGAATAGACCAACCGAGTCCCTGGCTGCTTTGACCGCTTCATCATGTTATTGATGCCCACATCAGCCTCATACCAGGTCCGCCCTCCAGCACTCGGCAACAAACCGTCGGCATTCTCGAATATGTCTCCGCCAATCTGAGCGCCGGGCATTTTGTTCCCCAACGCCTTTCCAGGCTCCCAGCCGGCGGCAGCAGCCTGCGCCTTGGTCACATAGTTATCGGGCAGCTTCCCCGTCGCACGGAGACTTTCAACCAACGGATTTGCCGCCTCCGCAGTTGTAAGAGCGCTACCGTACCGAATGCACGTGGAATTATGTACGAGAACCGGAGTCTCGCCCGCCAGCACATAGTACGTGTGCAGGTCGGCGACGGTGAGGTTGTAGGTGTCCTGATGGTCGGTGTAGGTGCGGATGGCCTGGAGGGTGGCGGTGGTGCCGTCGTCGGTGCGGAGGGCGGTGCCGGGAGTAAGGTCAGCGGCGTCGACCCAGGCACGGTCGGATTCGGACCAGAAGGGGTGGTGGCTGGTGGTGGTGAGGGTGCCGGTCCCGTCCTCGGTCGTGATGGTGAGGTCGACGTAGGCCTTGTCGTCCTCGGTGAGGATCGTCGCCACGACTTCCCGCTCCCGTGTCTCACCGGTTTCCGGGTCGGTCGCGATGACCTTGTCACCGATGGTGACGTCTTCGATGTCCTTGGTGGACCCGTCGGCCATCAGGACATCGGTGCCGGCCAGGAAGCTGTGTCTCCCCCTCGTGCAGGTGGTGGCGTTCTCCGCGGCGTCGTCGGCCTTCCTCCCCTTAAGCAGACGTCCTGTCTTGAACGCCTTGAGGACGGGCAGGTCCGTTGCAGCCCAAGCGCAGCCGGAGACGCTTCCGCCGAAGCAGTTCTCCCATTCGTGGAGGTCGGGAAGGAGGATCGAACCGACAGTGCCCATGACCAGGGGGAGAGCGCCCTTGGGCTGCTCGCGCTCGAAGGACCGGTAGGCCTGTCCGTCTTTCTTGCCGACCCCCCTGCTCTGGGCCTTCCCCGACCACGTGTAGTTGACGGTGTAGCCGTCCTTCTTCGATCCGATGGGACCGGGGAAGAACTGCACGTGGCGGTAGCTCCAGCCCCCGTACCGGTCTCCGAACCAGCCACTGCCCTGTTTGCCCTCCCTCTTGTAGTAGTAGCTGTCGGCCACACCGTTGCCGCCGACAGGACCGTCCGGCCCTCGAACCGCTTGGTGGGGATGCGGTAGAAGAGCCGCTTGGTGTCGTGCGGCCGGCAGTAGTCCCAGCCGCAGTAGCCCAGCCCCGCGTCCGGGTCGCCGTTGAACTTCCACTGCGGCGAGGAGGCCCAGTACTGCGACGCCATCGTCCACGCCGATGCCCGCGGCGAGTACCACTGCGGGTCGATGAACACCGGGTAGACCGTGTCCTCGCCCCTGAGCACCCCCTTGTCCGGGCTCAGCACCAGCTCACCGCCGCCGACGGGCACCTCCACCCCCACCGGCGCAAGCTTCCCCGACTCCCCCGCACCCGGCTCGCCCCCACCGGTGCCGGACAGGGCGGAACTCCGCACCGCCGCCTCCCCGGTCTCCGCGCCGCCGCTGGAATCCCACATCAGGGGCGTCGGAGCCTCGAAGACCGCGCCCCCGGCCCCGTCGTCGACCGCCTCCAGCCCGCCGTCCGCGGTCTCACGCACCCGCACCCCGCCGGTGCCCAGCCGCAGCCGCAGCTCGTTCAACGCAGCGCTGTTCGCGGCCTCGGACGTCTTCACCACCAGCAACTGGGTGAAGCCGTCGGCCTGGGCCCCCATACGCAGGTCCACACCGGGGAGGACCTCCCGGTAGACAGCCGTGTCACCGTCGAGTTCAGGCGTGGGAAGTTCCTGCGGCCAGGTCAGGGACAGTTCCCGGCCCGCCTTCGTCATGCGGACCAGCGGCCCGTCACCGCCGCCGGAGAACTCCAGGGCCACCGTGGTGGCCCCGGGCGCGACGGTGCCCTCACCGGTCCGGGCCAGCCCCGTGTCGACCGGCTTCCACTCGCCCGCCACCCGGGCACGTACGGGCCTCAGGTACTCGACCGCCTCCAGGTCCCCGTCCGGGGTGGCATGGACCTCGCTGGTCTCCCCGCGTAAGGAGGTGATCTCCACCGGTTCGCCGGAACGTTTCGCCTCCATCAGCGCCTTGCTCTCGGCCGACGCCCGCGCCTCCGCGCCCTCCCCCCGAACAGCCTCCGCAGGCCGTGCGACCGCCCGCTCCCAGTCCACGCCGGGCAGCAAACCCACGGCCAGCGCGGCGCCCAGCACCACGACACCCAACCCCCGTGCACGAGCACGCCGAAACATCCCCTGAACCCCCCGGAGCAGAGTGCGAAGATCCTGTGATGCGCGACGGACACAACGTAGAGGTCCCGCAGCCGCACAACCAGGAGAATCAAACGGTCACCACGCCACAAAGCACCCCGCTGAGACCGATGACGATGTGGCAACAGACACGTTTGAGCACACAGCGACAGCGGTTTCCCGTCGAGTCTCCTGGACGCCATCCAGGAGACTTCCGTCAGTCACTCGCGCCCCGAGCCGCCGGCCTTGTTCGGCCTGCCCGGTACGGACGGGCCGTGAATCCGGGGAACCCGCCACCGATCGAATGCACCAGGCCCGCACCCTCCACGCCGAGAGGCCCGACGCGTCCGCCGAAGCCAGGACCGGGACACACGCACAGCCGGCCAGCCGTGCGGGCAGCGCCCCGGCGGACGCGGCGGCCTCGACGTCTCCGAGCATGCGTTCCCGGCGTTCCGCGCTGATCAGCGCGCCCCGCACGACCACCGCGTGCACCCGCTTGGTGTTGCGGATGTCGGCGAGGGGGTCGGCGTCGAGGACGGCGAGATCGGCGATCGCGCCGCGCCGGACGACGCCCACGTCGTGCAGTCCGAGGAACCGGGCGGGCGCACTGGTCGCCGCCCGCAGGGCCTGCATCGGACTGAGACCCGCTTCGGTCAGGTTCTCCAGCTCGTCGTGCAGGCTGAAGCCGGGGTAGACATAGGCCGTTCCGGTGTCGGTGCCCGCCAGGACCGGAACGCCGGCCCGGTGCGCGGCGCCGATCCAGCGCAAGCGGGCGGCGAACAGTTCCCGGTGCTCGGCCACGTCCTGCGGCGAACGCCCGGCCAGGTAGAGCTGTTCGAGCTGGATCCGCCAGCCGTCCCGTGTGGCGGCGGGCAGATAGCGCAGCCGGTCGTCGTGCAGCGCGACGGACTCGGGCAGATCGAACACGCGGTGCTGGGTCAGGGTGGGCACCTGGTGCGAGCCGTCGGCGGCGAGCCCGCGGAACACCTTTCGGGCGCGGTGCGGGTCGAACGTGCGTGCGGCCAGCACCTCCAGCGGGTGGGTCTGACGGAACCAGCTGTTGTACTCGCCACCGCCGACTTCGATCCTCGCCAGGCGGCGGCGGATCTCCCGCTCCTCGCTCGACGTGTCGAACCAGCTCGTGTAGATGTGCTCGAAGCTGCGCTGCCCGGCAGCGCTCGCCTCGGCCAGGGGGATCGCGTCGGGGGTGTGGCCGACGAACGAGACGCCGAGCTTGCGGCACTCGTCCGCGATCGCGTGGTAGGCGTCCGGCGTGAGCCGGGCGTAGACCTTGATGAAGTCCGCTCCCTCGGCCACGGACCTGCGCACGGCTGCTCTGGACTCTTCGCCGTCCGCGACCTCGATGTAGGGCGAGCCGAGGCCCACGAGCAGTGACGGGTTGCCGTCCACGATGCTGCTGGCGACCAGGTAGCGGGGACCGAAGAGCGTGCCGGCGGCGACCCGGTCACGCCAGTCGTACAGCAGTGCCTGGCCGTTCAGGTCGCGCACCGTGGTGACGCCGTTGGCGAGGAACAGCGGAGGGTCGATCTCTTCCTGGCCGCTGCCGTGCGCGTGGGAGTCGATGAAGCCGGGGACGACGAACTTGCCGCGCCCGTCGACCACTTCCGCGTCCGCCGGTACACGGACCCGGCGCGCACTGCCGACGGCGGCGATCCGTTCGCCGCGCACCAGCACCGTGACATTGCGCTGCGGCCTGGCTCCGGTCGCGTCGATCACCGTGGTTCCGGTGATCGCGACCGTCGAGCCGGGGCGCACGGCGTGGGCCGCGGCGTGGGCCGCGGGTGCGCCCACGGCCCCGGCCGTGATGCCGGCGCCGATTCCGATGCCGGCGCCGATGACTCGACGCCGTGAAAGCCCTGCTGTCATCACATGTCTCCATGACTGGTCCGGACGAACATGTGCGACCCTAAAAGCTGACACCAATGTGAGGGGCAAGCGTGGGCGGCAGTTCCCCAACGGGTCCCGGAGCCTCGGCGCGGCGACGTCCTCACCCGTCGGCGGTCTCCAGCGGTGCCGTCCGCCGCCACGGACACCGCCGTTCCAACTCGTCGGCCGAGTCCAGCAGTTCAGACTCGGTGCCGGGCCGGCCCACCAGCTGCACCGCGCAGGGCACCCCGGAGGGCAGGGTGCCCAGCGGGACGGCCATCGCGGGCCGGCCGGTCAGGTTCCGCGCCGGAGTCATCGGCGCGTACGCCGAGTTGGCGGCCACGTTGCACAGCCAGCCCCGCTCGTGCCACGGTGCAGCCAGGGGGGAGCGGCGGGCGAGTGCCGGGGTGAGCAGCACGTCGTACTCCGCGAAGAACGGCCCTAGCTGTATTGATCACGAGCGTTGTTGACAGGCGCAGGTCTTGAGCATGGCGAAGACCTCCGCTGTGGTGGAGCTGCCTAGGACTACACCGCAGGGAGGTCTTCGTGGCCCATAATGCCCGGTTGACTGTGGACGGTAGACGGCTGTTGATCGAGCGCATCCGCCCCTGTCGTCCGCAGACCAACGGCAAGGCCGAGTGCTTCAACCGCACCCTGCTGGACGAATGGGCCTACGTCCCGCCCTACACCTCAGACCACGAGCGACAGGCCACATTCCCGGACTGGCTGGACTGGTACAACTACCACCGACCCCGCACCGGCATCGGCGGTCAATCACCCGCCAGCCGCGTCACCAACCTGCCAGGACAACACACCTAGGTCCGGCCCTGCACCAGCAACGATGAACGCACTCCGGAAGTGAGACGGATCCGCTCGTTTGACAGATCCGCGATTGACGATGAGTGCGCGGTCGTAGTTGCGGACAGCTTTTGCGGACATTTGCAGAGCGGGCAGGGGTGCGTGAATACCCGTCGCGCCTTCTTCGCATTGCATGCTGCAGTACGGAGCGTTCGTGACAGAATGCCTCGAACGCCGCCTTTGCGGGCTTCCTGTATGTATGCCGGAGCCTGACGGACTATTTTGTTCGATGTGTTGGATAGCTCCCTTTGTGGGCTCACCGCAATTCAGGGTGCAGGAGCGGTCCGAAGCTCGCCTGCTTCGAGCAGTGACCTCGCGTTGCAGGAGGTCAGATTCCGGCAGCTGGGGGCGCGGCGGAGATGTTTGAGGGGGGGATGCCTTTCAGTGCTTCGGGTCAGGTGGCGGGCGCGTAGATGACGATCCAGTGATCCCGTGCGGTGTCGTGCAGCATTTCGCTCTGGAACGTCAGCCATCCGCGTGTCGGATGGCGCAACCGCTTCACACCGGACCGTTCGGCGGCGACCTCGCCTTGTGCCCAGTGACGGCAGAAATCGCCGCTGGTGGCGGACAGTTCGGCGACGAGACCGCGGAGGCGCTCATCGTCGGGATAGCGGCCGATGGCGGAACGGAGCTCCGCCGTCGCCCAGCGGGCGTAGCGGTCGGCGCCCTCGCTGCCGAGGATGCGACGCGCCGTTGCCGCGAAGCCCTGGTAGACGATGTTGCGGCCGTACCGGCCCGTGGTGGGAGGCTCCCCGAGGATCTCGGTCGCCGCAGCATTGCGGGCCAGCACGTCCAGGCGCCCATCGTGGACGGTGACAGGGGTGGAGCTCCCGAAACCCCGTAGCAGGCGATCGAGCCCCGGACGGATCTCGCTGTCCGGCGCCGCAGGTTCGGGCGGTAGCTCGCCCGCAAGCCGGAACAGGTGGTCTCGCTGCGCCGAGGGGAGGCCGAGAGCCCTGGCCAGTGCGGCCAGTACCTCTCTCGAAGGATGCGCCACCCTTCCCTGTTCGAGGCGCGTGCAGTACTCGACGGAGATCCCCGCGGCCTCCGCCAGCTCCTGACGTCGCAGTCCAGGAACCTGTCGCCGTGAGAGGCGCCGGCCATCCGGCCGCTCGGGCGGTGTCGCCTTCGACCGTCGCTCCCGGAGGTAGCTTCCGAAGTCCGCCCTGGTTCTCGCCGACATGATCCCCATTCTCCACCCAACCGCAGGGTGGCTTCAAGTTCCGGGTAGGGGCGGGGTGCCGGTGACGCCCCAGATCCAGACGGCGTGTTCGGGTGCGTCCCGGATCGCTCGGGTGGCCTTGGCGATGTTGTCGGCTCCCAGCAGTCGCAGCCTGCCGATGGCCAGGTTCCGCAGAGCGGCCATCGCCCGCGGCGCACTGCCGGTGTGGACGGTGGAGGCATCCTCGGCGAACACCACATCTCTGACGTGGTGGCTGGAATTTTCGATTCCCCGGTGTCCGCGCACGTATCCGCCCAGGTCGGCAGGGCTGGCCTGGTGAATGTCGAGGCTGGTGACGGCGTGGACCGCCTCCCGGGTCTGGCGCTTGCCGCTCTCCTGACGGCGCCGGTGGATGCGCAGGGCCAGCCGCGCCTGCGGGAAGGCGATCCCGCCCAGGTTCGCCGCGATGGCCATGGTCTTGACCGAGCGGGACTCCCGCCGCCCGTGCCCACTCCCGGAAGACGTGTGCGCCACCGGCACCTGCTCCCATGGCAGGGCTTTGACCTGGGCCGACGCGGTCGGCTGGTTCCCCTTGATCACCGCGATGTAGTGGGCTTTCTTCTCCTGCACCAGCCAGCGCACCTGGTCCCTGACACTGTGCAGGGCATCGAAGGTGACCACGGCGCCGGTTAGGTCAAGTGGTGCCGGCAGCGGGCGGAAGGCCGACGTCTCGCCTGTCTTGGCCCCCGCCTCTCGCTGGGCCAGGGTGAGGGCGCAGGCGTGGGTCACCGCGGGCAGCAGGTGCCGGTGGCGCCGGCCCCGGTGCGCGGAGCCGGACAGCGCCTTGCCGTCCACCGCGATCGCCGGCCGCGGCACCGGGCCGGTGCCACCGGGATCGGTGTGGCTGCCTTCGGCCAGGTGGGCGCCGATCGCGGCATCCAGGGAATCGCCGTCGAGGGCGGCCAGGAGACGGGTGAAGGTGGCATGGGAGGGGGCGCTGCGGCGTCCGGGCAGGTGGCGGCGGATGCCGAGTTGTTCCAGCACCCTGGTGGTGGCGCGCTGTCCCCACTCGGTGATCTCGGTGAGGGTCCGGGCGCCGGAGACGACGGCACAGGCGCAGATCAGCAGCAGGCCGACCAGGGGATACCACCGGCCGCGGCGCGAACGCGGATCGGGTACGCGCTGGAGGTGAGCGCACAGGCGGCCGGTGTCGTGCGGGTGAAGGAGTTCCGGTTTCGCCAGGGCGTCGGGTATCGGGGAGGACGGAGCGGCAGGCACGGGACCTCGATGTGATCAGCTGGCGTAGACACCCTGGTGATCACCGGTCTCGTGCCTGTGCTGTTACCGCGCCAGCCCCCACTCAGCAGGGACGATCTACGCGATCCCGGAACTTGCAACCGCCCTGACCCAACCGCGCGGGGTGGCCCTCCCAGGACCACTCCTCAGCAGGTCTTCCCGCCCCGCCGGAGGCACCCGACAGTTGTTCAGGAGCGCGATGTGCCGGACAGCACGAGCGCTCGTCCACCGCAATCGCACCGTAGAAGGAGATTCCCGTGCCCATTAACCGCATCGCTCTTGTCACCGGAGCCAACCAGGGCATGGGCAAGCACGTGGCGAGGGAACTGGTTTCCGACGGCGTGACCGTATTCGTCGGCTCCCGCGACCTCGCTCGCGGTGAGGCAGCAGCCCTGGAGATCGGCGGTGGAGCTGTCGCACTGCAATTGGACGTGACCGACGCCGCGTCGATTTCCTCTGCCGCTGACCGCATCCGGGAAACGGCAGGGCGGCTCGACCTCCTCGTCAACAACGCGGCGATCTCCACCACTCGCAACGACATTCGTGACATGTCCCAGTTGCGCGCCTCGTCGGCACCGAGCACGGTCTCCCTCGATGAGGTGCGAGCCGTCTGGGAGGTCAATGTCTTCGGCCCTCTGGCCGTCTACCAGGCGATGCTCCCGTTGCTTCGCAACTCGGCAGATGCGCGCATCGTGAACGTCACGAGCGCCCTGGGATCGCTGACGACCATGGCCGATCCGGCCTTTTCGTTCCATGCCGCGTTCGAACCGGTTTACGCCGCGTCGAAGTCCGCGCTCAACGCGATAACACTGTCGATGATGATCGAACAGGAAACCACCGGCATCAAGGTCAACCTCGTCTCACCGGGATTCGCAAACACCGCTCTCGTCAATTTCGAGGGAACGGAGTCGGTCCAGGACGCTGCGAGAGAGATCGTCCGAGTCGCCCGTCTCGGGCCGGACGGCGCTTCCGGAACCTTCACACTCTGGGAGGGCGTCGACATCCCCTGGTGAACCCTTTCCCTGCAGAACTTCCGCACGGGAAGGCGGCCACTTCGCAGTTGACGGTGTAGTCGCGGAGGGTGGGCCGGTCGCTGGACAGGGGGCGAGGCATTCCAGGACGGAAGTTCCTGCACTCGCCGCCCGAACCAGATCATCGTGCGCGGCGACTCCGCATTCTGCTCGCGCAAGACCGTGGCCGCCTGCCGCCGTCTGGGGGTGCGCTTCCCCTTCGCCATCGCCCAGCGCAAGAAGGTCCGCACCACCCTCGCCGCCCTCGACGCCACCGCATGGACGACGATCAAGTACCCGGACGCGGTCTTCGACGAAGACGGGCAGCGGTGGGTCTCCGACGCCGAGGTCGCCGAGACCGCATACACCGCCTTCACCGGCAAGCCGAAGAAGTACCACACCACAGCCCGGCTCCTGGTCCGCCGCGTCAAGCGGCTCGGCCAGGCCCCCATCCCCCAGGGGCAGGGCGAACTGTTCGCCGCCCACCGCTTCCACGCCGTGTTCACCGACACCGCGCTCGGCCTCGTCGACGCCGAGGCCACCCACCGCCGCCACGCCATCATCGAGCAGGTCTTCGCCGACCTGGAGGACTCCGCCCTGGCCCACCTGCGCTGCGGCGACACTCCCCCAGCCTTCGGCCGGGGGCACCCCCAACACCCGGCTCGCCGCAGCCTTCCGGATCGGGGTTGCCACCGTCCACCGCTACATCCGTGAGGCCGTCGAGATCCTGGCGGCCCTGGCCCCGCGCCTGGCCGACGCCATGAAGACGGCCGCCGCCAAGGCCTTTGTGATTCTGGACGGCACCGTGCTGCCGATCGACCGGATCGCCGCCAACCGGCCGTACTACTCGGGCAAGCACAAGCGGCACGGCATGAACATCCAGGTCCTGGCCGACCCGTCCGGGAAGCTGCTCTGGGCCTCCCCGGCGCCGCCCGGAGCGGTCCACGACCTCCGGACCGCCCGCACGCACGGCATCATCGACGCCCTGGCCGAGGCCGGCGCGGTCTGCTGGGCCGATAAAGGCCACCGAGACGCCGGCGGCACCACACGGGTGCCCTACGGGGGCCGCTGGGAGAAGCTCTCGGCCGGGCAGCAGGCTCACAACCACTCCCACGCCCGCATCCGTGCCCTGGGCGAGCAGGCGGTGGCCGCCCTCAAGTCCTGGCGGCTCCTGCGCAAGCTCCGCTGCTCCACCACCCGGATCACCGGCCTGGTCCAGGCCGTCCTCACCCTCCACCTCGCCGCATCAGCATGAGGTTGGAAAACGCTCAGTGTCTCCCAGCCCCGATCGAGACAAGCGTGATCATCGAGCACCGCAAGGAGTCGAACGTCGCCCTGGAGAACGAGTTCCGAGCGCTGCGAAATCGGCTGTTGCAATGATTGCGATCCGGCAGCCCCGACCGGCTGGACCTCGGCATGCAACTGGCCGCCTTCCGCATCGTGCAGGAGGCCCTGACCAACGCCCTCAAGCACGCTGGCCCGCGCACCACCGTCGACCTGAGCCTGGCGGCCGACTCCTGCCAGATCCACATCGTCGTGCACGACAGCGGCCCGCCCGACGACGAACCCGCGCCGGCGGCCAACCGGCCTGAGCGCCGTTTTAACAGTCGTCTCAGGTTCGCTCGGTATGAAGTAGGCATCGCCGGGCGACGCGGGTCTCGGCCTCGCCGACATGGCCGAACGCGCCGCGCTCTACGGCGGCACGGTCAGCGTCGGCCCCGCATCGGACGGCGGCTGGACCGTCTACGCGACCCTGAAGGCAACCATTCATGATCTCTGTGCTCGTGGTGGACGCCCAGCCGCTGCAGCGCTTCGGGGTTCGCATGCTGCTGGAGAGCACCCCCGACACCGAGATCGTCGGCGAGGCCGAGAACGGCGCCGAGGCCGTTCGGTGGACCACCAAGCTGCATCCCGACGTGGTGCTGATGGACATCCGCATGCCGGACGTCGACGGGATCGAGGCCACCCGGCGCATCGTCGCCGCCGGTGGGCGTTCGCGGATCCTGGTGCTGACGACGTTCGACGTGGACCGGTACGCGCTCGCCGCGCTGCGGGCCGGGGCGAGCGGTTTCCTGCTGAAGGACATCCGCCCGGAGGAGCTGCTCGCCGGCATCCGGGCCGTCGCCGCCGGGGCCGCGGTAATCGCGCCGGCGCTGACTCGGCGACTGCTCGACGCGTTCGCCGACCGGCTCGGCGATGACCTCTGCGGGCCCGTGCGGGAGGATCCCCGGCTGGACTCCCTGACCGGCCGTGAGCGCGAGATCCTCGTCGCCATCGGCCACGGCCTCACCAACGGCGAGATCGCGCAACGGTTCACGCTGTCGGAGTCGACGGTGAAGACCCACGTCGGGCGGGTCCTCGCCAAGATCGGCGCACGGGACCGGATCCAGGCCGTCATCCTCGCCTACGACCTGAGACTCACCCGGCCGATTTAGCGCTTCGTCTCGCGCGTCCGTCGAGGGCGCGACCGTAGTTCCCAGCCGCACCGCTCCGGGCCGATCCGCTCGGCGTGATCGACCGCTCCGCTGCCGGGTCCGCCTGCAGCCGCCCACGTCACCGCCCGTCCGACTGCCACGACGCCGCACGGGTGTGAGTTCAGTGCGGACGTGTGTGAGCTCGGAGCTGTCGACAAGTCACCAAAGCCGGAGCGAGCCGAAACCGGCGCGTACTGGACTCAAGCCCGTGATGTCGAGTCGCTGCGCGAGCATCTGAGGCAGGAGCGGTTGACCATCATCGGCCATTCTGCCGGCACCAGGCTCGCGATCAGCTACGCGGCGCAGTATCCGGAGCGGGTCGCCCGACTCCTTCTCGTCACGCCGCCGTCCACCTATCTGGTAGACGAGCCCGCCGACGCGGCGGAGCTCATCGGTGAACGAAGTGGCGACCCGGTGTTCGACAAAGCTGTTGCCGCGTTCCAAGGCGGCGCCGATCTGTCCGACGAGACAGCGTTCAATGCCTGGCAGCAGGCGTGCGCCCCGATGGGGTACGCCGCCTGGACGGCAGCCGAACAGAAGCACGCACAACTGGGGAAGTTCGACCTCGCCGCGGCGCAGGCGTTTTTCAGCGTGCAGCCACCGGAAGACCTGGCCGGAAGGCCCGCTGCGGTGAAGGCACCGACATTGGTGCTCGGTGGCGCGCAGGACTGTCTGACGGGTGTGCGG
Source organism: Streptomyces rubellus (assembly GCF_036323805.1). Lineage (NCBI taxonomy): Bacteria > Bacillati > Actinomycetota > Actinomycetes > Kitasatosporales > Streptomycetaceae > Streptomyces > Streptomyces rubellus. The sequence continues at coordinate 80,082 of NZ_JAZDCX010000019.1, read as the reverse complement.
CCGGTGAAGGCGCTGGCGAGGCTTTTCCCGAACGGCGATGTCGTGCTGATCGACCAGTGCGGCCACTATCCCTGGGTCGAACGGCCCGCCGAGTTCCGGCGGGCCGCCGACACCTTTCTAGGCGGTCACGACTGAGTCGCCGCTGATCTTCACCGGGATCGGGGTCAGGCCGGTGGTCGCCGGCCCTTTCTTCATGTCGCCGGTCGCGGCGTCGAAGACGCTGCCGTGGCCGGGGCATGTGATGGTGCCGCCCGCCGGTTGGGAAACGGTGACGCCCGCGTGCGGGCAGGCCGGGTCGAGCCCTTTGACCTCGTTCTCCGATGGCCGGACGATCAGGACTTTGCCTGACGGTCCGTCCACGATCGCCCCGCTGCCGACCGGGACGTCGGCCAGCTTGGCCAACGGCGTGCCACCGGAGCCGGAGGATCCTCCGGCGGGCGGGTTGGCGGCGGGTGTCTCGGACGAGCAGGCGGCTAGGGAAACCGGTGCGACCAGACCGGCTAGCAGGCCGCAGACAACCGTGCGGCGTGTTGGATCTGGCAAGACGATGCCTCCTGAGCGCAAACAGTGGTGTTTTTCGGCTTGTTGACCTCAGTGAGCTCACACATGTTCGACGCTTCGTCAGGACTTGCGGGGGGAGACCGTCATGATGCCAATGCACATCTCGTCGCCGGTGCCGTCGCCCCACACAACGTAGCGCGGCGGCAGCTTCTTCAGCTGCGGCAGCTGTTTGCGCAGCCCCGCGTCGTGCGTACACGTCACCCGCAGCGTGTCCCCCGGACCGACCTCCACCGGCGACGGCAGCTTCACCATCCGCTGGTTGTCGAAGTCGAACTGCGGCACGTCCAGCAGGACCTTGGCCTTCGGCGTGCCCGGGTTGAGTTCGACCTTCATGGACCGCCCGAGCATGTGCATGTGACCGAAACCGGCGAACACCGTCACCGGCTCCTCCACCTCGTGGTCGCAGGACTGGGTGTCACCGGGCTTCGGCACGCCGCCCTCGTTGCACTCCTCCACCTGACGGTCCGCGAATTCGCCGACCTCCGGCCCGAACCGCTTCGTCACGTCCGCGATCGAGGCCGCCCGGTCACAGAGCGGACCCGACTCGTCGGCGGCACAGGGCAGGTCGGTCGGCGCGTCGAGCGACCACGTCTCGAGTTCCCGGGTCTGCGGCGTGCCGTCCGTCAGCCGCAGCCGCACCGCCGAGCGGTCCGACCCACCCGGCTTGCCGTCGGTCGCGAGCAGGTTGTAGTGCATCTGGAGGATGATCAGGCTGCCCGGCTCCAGCTTGAAGCCGGCGTCCTGGTCGAGCAGCGTCTCCGTGGCGCCCGGCGCCCAGGTGTCCACCCACGCCGCGCCCGGGTCGGCGCCCTCGTCGTCGCCCTCCACGTCGGCGCCGTCCACGCCGGTCCCGCCGAAACACTGCCAGCCGAGGCCGGGAGTCTTCGCGTCCTGCTCGCGCACCGCGGCAGCGCCGCCCGGCGGCACCGCGTACACGATGCCGTGGTGCGCGATGGCGACGTTCTCCGGCATGACCTGGGTCCCGGTCAGGAACGCCTCCTTGGTCAGGCCCGGATCGAGCACCTGGCACCGGTACTCGTCCACGGCGCCGTCCGGCGGCGCGGGCGTGTAGGCCTCGGCCATCTTCAGGTCGACGAACCGCTCGCCGGCGCGCAGCGGCTGCGGTGGAGCCGACGACCCGCCCGCGTGCGCGCTGTGCGGGCCGGCCGCTGGGGGCGCACTGTTGTCGGCGTCCGACCCGCAGGCGACGACAGCGAACGCCGTCGCCAGCGCGATGGTGACCGCCCCGAACCTCCGCAGTGGACTTCCAGGTTTCGTCATAGCCTGAACGCTAGGCTCGATTCCGTCCTGTTTCGTCGTACTGTGGTCGTCATCTTCGGGAGGGAGGTGGTACCACGGTACTTCTCTCCGGAGCGCCGTTCGACACCCGCACGAGAATCAAGGCCCGTCGCAACTGGGCCCGAAGTCACGCCCACGAAAGTCCGTCGGCGATGGACGGGAGCCAAACTCAGCTCAGAACCGACTTCTACGCCTGCCTGACCGCGCGGGTCGACGCGCTGTTCGAGCTCACCGACGCGGTGCTCTGTACTGATGGGCCGGTACGAACCCTGGTCGGGTTGTCGTTGCCGCCCGAGCACCGGCGCGGGCACGGCGCGTCGTACGACGCGCTGAACAAGGGCTGGATCGAGGTCGAACGGCTTCGTGGCGTCCTCACAGGGCTGCCGCTACCGCGGTGCGCGGGCGGCTGGTCCTGGCCGTGGACGTCACGCCCGGCTGCGCCCGGACGCCGCCACCAGCCCCGACAGGTTGTTCTGTCACGTCTACGGCCGCGGCAAGAACCAGGCCCAGCTGATCCCGGGCTGGCCGTACTCGTTCATCGCCGCCCTGGAACCGGGCCGGACCTCATGGACCGCGATCCTCGGCGCCGTGCGGCCCGGCCGACGACGTCGCCGGTGTGACTGCGGCCCAGGTCCGCGACGTCATGCAACCTCTCATCGCGGCCAGACAGTGATTCCCGATGGTGGTTGTCAAGGTCGCTGGTCGGGCAGGGCGGGGCGGGGCGGGTCAGGCCGTCGCGAGGTCGCGTCGGGGCGGCTCGGTGGTGAGGGTGCGCTGGTCGCGAATGAGGGCCCACAGCACATCGAGGCGGCGTCGGGCGAGGGCCAGGACAGCCTGCCTGTGGGTCTTTCCCTCGGCTTGTTTGCGCTGGTAGAAGGCCTTCGATGTCGGGCAGCAGCGGGCGGGGACCTGGGCGGAGAGGTAGAACACGCGCGGCAGGCGGCGGTGGTAGCGGCGGGGCCGGCGCAGGTTGCCGCTGATGCGGCCGGAGTCCTTGGGGACCGGGGCCAGGCCGGCGACCCCGGTGAGGCGCCCCAAGGTGCCGAAGGCATCCAGGTCGCCGCCGGTGCAGGCGATGAACTCGGCGCCGGGCAGGGCGCCGATGCCGGGCATGCTGGTGATCACCTCGGCATGGCGATGCTCGCGGAAGCGGGCCGCGATCAGCGCGTCGGTCCGCTCGATCTCCTCGCCCAGGGCCAACAACTCCTTCGCGAGGATGCGCACCATGGCGGCGGCCGTCCTCTCCCCGGGAACGGCGGTGTGCTGGGCGTGCGCGGCCTCGAGCGCGGTGGCGGCCACCGCGTCGGCGTTGCGCACCTTGCGGTTCTTCAACCAGGTGGTCAGGCGGGATTGACCGATGCGGCGCAGGGCGGCCGGGGTCTGGTAGCCGGTCAGCAGGGTGAGGGCGGCCTTGGAGATGGCGTAGTCGAAGGCGCGCTCCAGGGCGGGAAAGTACTCCAGCAGCTGGGCGCGCAGCCGGTTGGTGGTGCGGGTGCGGTCGGCGGTCAGGTCGTAGCGGCGGGCGGTGAGGATCCGCAGGTCCACGGCGATCTCGTCCCACTCCTGCAGCGGCTGCAGGTCGCGGCGCATCCTCGCTTGGTCGGCGATGACGAAGGCGTCCTTCGCGTCCGTCTTCCCGTCGCCGCGGTAGGCGCCCGAGGCGTGGTGGACGGTGCGGCCGGGAAGGTAGAGCAGGCGCTGGCCGTGACCGAGCAGCAGGGTGATCAGCAACGCGGCCCCGCCGGCATTCAGGTCGACCGCCCAGATCACCTCCTCCCCGCCGGCCAGTGTCAGCACGTCACGGATCAGGTCCAGCAGCTCGGGTTCGCTGTTGGCGATCCGCCGCGACAGCACCTTCGCGCCATCCGTGCCGATCACCGTGCAGTGGTGCTCGGCCTTGCCCGCGTCTACCCCCGCCCACAGCTTGGGCATCGTGCCTCCCCTGCCGTCTCGGTGTTGGCCCTGCAGACGACCTCGCCGACGTGTCCTTACAGAGCGATCAAGTTCGCGCATCCCAATGAGCGGCCGTGTCGTCGCGGGGCGCCGGGCGGCCAATCACTGAAAGCCACACGAGCGGCATGAGCTTTTTGAGCCACACCCGGGCCCCTGGGTCTCCCGATCGTACGAAGGACCAGGACGAGCCCACCACAAGAAGGTAAGGAGCCCGCCGCCGCCGTCCGCCAGGCCGACCCCGAGGACAAGGCCGAGCTCTACCGGCGCCTCGGTCTCCGGCTCGCCCACACCCCCGGCCGGCAGACCGTACGGGCGACGATCAGCCCCGAGCCCGACATCCCCCCGAACGCGAAAACCCCACGGTCTCGTCGAGACCGTGGGGAAATGGTTTGTGTCCGAGGGGCGAATTTGTCTAATACCCCACAAATTGCACCACTGACCACCGAACTGACGCTGACTATGCCATAACCGACGAGCGTTCCCGCGGGAACCTTGCGCGCTGGACTCATGTTCCTTGCCGCCATCGGCTTCTCCGGGCCGGACTGCGTAAGTCGGGACGCCGAGCTGACGGAGTCCGACGACGAGGAGCACTGGGCTGAGCGGGAAAAGGTCCACGACCGCATCCGGAAAACCATCTCGCTGACCGCGCCCTCAGGCCCAGTTGCGGAGTTCCTGCTACACATCGACGGAGACCGTGCGTGGTTCCGCTGGAGCGACAGGCCCTTCGATGGCAACGCCTGACGGTGACCGCCGCGGGACTCACCGGGCAGCAGGCGCGTACCGCCGGAACGCCGCGGTCCGTGGGGCGAGGGAGAGGCACGCCCCTCGCCCCGCAGACCGGTGCCAGCTACGCCTCGGTGGGCGGCGCGACCGGCAAGCCCGCCCAAGGACTGGTCACCGTAGCGACCGGGCACCCGAGCAGGGGCCGTCACCGGGCCCCACTCCGGAGGCCGGGGCCCGGCGGAATCCCCGCGATCACTGTCTCCGCCGCAGGGCACGCAGCCTTTCCGAGGCAAGGTGTCTGACCCGCCGCGTTCGTCCGAACCGACTCAGCAGCTCCAGAACCCCCGGCGAGATCGATTCCTCCGAGGCGCGGCGCTGCAGCCAGTCGGACCATCCCGAGACCTCGTCGGAAGTCGGAACGCACTCCGCTCCCGCCGCACCGCTCACAGCCTCCAGGACCCGCAGTTCGCGCACTCGGAGGACGGCCGACGAGCGCTTCTCCTCCACCGGGATCCGCTCAGCCCAGACGGTCCTTTCGGCCTCGGGAACCCGCTCCAGCATCCGCAGGACCACGGACATGGCGATCGACGGATCGGGTTCCAGCCCGACGATCTCCAGCAGCGAATCCCACTCGGCCGGTGAGTCCATGGCCCGCCTGTAGACCTCCCAGCGCGCGTGCCCACTGGAGAGGTCAACGGTCCCGCTGCCGGTGCGGCGGGCGACTTCCAGGACGATGGGGCTCGGATCTGAAGAACTAGCACCCATTGCCACCAGCCAATCTATGGGCGGCCATGCTCTTCCTGATGGCCTTGCGGATGTCTCGCAGATTGTTGTCGATGACGCGCTGTTGATCCTTGGTCAGTTGAACCTTGGGGTCGAGTGGCTTGCCGTTCTGCCCGATCTGTATCCCGTCTCCCTTGATTCCCGGTCCGATCAGGTGCCCATGCGCGGGGCCATGATCGTTGGAATAAATCTGAAACCGGTACTTTCCATCCCGGAAGACCGTGCCGGAGAAGGAGCCTGGATCATCACTCCCGCCCGTGTTGTGAACGAGTACCGGCGTCTCGCCCGCCAGCACATGGTACGTGTGGAGGTCGGCGACGGTGAGGTTGTGGACCTCAGTGGACCGGGTGTAGTGCCGGACGGCCGCGATTGTGACCCGGTCACCGGTGCCGGTCAGCAGCCGCTGTCCGGGGACGAGGTCGGCCGCGTCGGTCCACTCGCCCGTGGTGTCGACCCAGAAGGGGTGGCCGTCGGTGGCGACGATGACGGACCGGTCAGCCCCAGAACCGTCATCCGTCCCGATCGTGACCTCGACGAGGTCCTTCTCGCCGTTTCCGGTGATCTCCGCGGTGACGGTTCTGGCGGACAGTTCGCCCGTATCCGGGTCGGCGGCCATGACCTTGTCGCCGATCTCGACATCCTCAATGGCTCTGGTCGTGCCGTCGGCCATCAGGACCAGTGTTCCGGGGGCGAAGCTGTTGCCCACAAGGCACTTGACGGGGATGCTGTCCCCGCGCTTCAACCCGCTCAGAATCGCCTTGCCGAGGGTCTTCACCACCTTTCCCGATCCCGCGGTGAAGACCGAGATTCCCAGATCGAGGAGGGCGGACTTGCATGCGCTGCCCGAGCCCTTGCCCACACAGTCGTAGTAGTCGCGCGCCCCGATGACCTCCAGGAAGTCGATATCGGGGGAGTTGCCCAGCCATCCGAGACCGCCGGCCGCCTGACAGAAGCTGCTGGTGATGGCGCTCTGGGGGATGCACTTGACCCGCGCCCACATCTCCACGTTGGTCTGGTAGTCGACGTTCTCCCGGTAGGTGCGGAGCTTGGTGATCTCCTTCTCGGTGGGGATCTCGACTCCGCCGAGTTTGACGCGGACCGGCCCGGGCGCCTTGATCGGTCCACCGCCGGCGGAGGCGCCCACGTTCCCGATGGGCCCCCCACCGACAAACCCGCCCGCGTGTCCGACGGGTCCGCCGCCCACGAAGCCGCCCGCGTGCCCGATGGGCCCGCCGCCGATGAATCCCCCGGCGCCACCGGCGCAGCCCGCACGGCCGCAGGAGGGCTTGAGACCTGTGGGGTCGGACCAGGTGAGCGGGTTGTTGTTGGCGTAGCTGTAGCCGTGCATCTGCTGGGGGTCGGCCAGGTCCATGATCGGGTCGACGGAGACGAAGCGGCCGGTGCCGGGGTCGTACTCGCGGGCGCCGAGGTGGGTCAGGCCGGTGGCGGTGTCGGTGGTGCCGCCGACGAAGCCCCTGGTGCCGGGCCAAGGCCCCGGCTGCTCGCCGCGCGGTCCGCCGAAGGGCAGGCTGCGGCGCTGGGTCATCGCCAGGTCGCCCGCCTCGATGGCGAGATGGCCGGTGCCGTGGTGGTCGGCGACGGTGAAGGAGACCGTGCCGTCGTCCTCGATGACGGCCTGGTGGCCGCCTCCGAGGTCCGCGTACCGGGTGGCCTTCGGCTCCGTGGCGCCCTTGGCCAGGGTGATCTCGGTGTGGCCGAGGTAGAGGGTGGTCTCGGTCGGGGTGCGGCCGATGAGCCGGTTGCCGTCGGCGTCGTACAGGTACTCGGTGACCTTGTCGGCCCCGCCTTCGACCGGTTCGGTCACCTTGGCCAGGTGCCCTTCGGCGTCCCAGTCCAGTTTCTGGGTGTCGCCGCCGAGGGTGCGGGTGGCGGTGTTGCCGGTTGCGTCGTAGCCGTAGCCGTCCCGGGCGGTGCCCGTCGGGCCGGTGGTGGTGACCGAGGTCAGGGTGTGCGGCCGCGGGCTGCCGGGGTCCGGGTACTGGTAGGTCCGCCGTACGTCCCTGCCCGGGTCACCGCCCGTGTCGTGCCGGGTCTCGGTCCGCCGGTTGCCGGTCTTGTCGTAGGTGTAGGAGTGCCAGTACGGGGCCGGACCGCCGAGTACGCCGGCCTCGGGCGCGGTGGCGCAGGTCCGGGTGGGCTGTGTCCACGCCTCGGTGAGGCGGCGCAGGTGGTCGTAGGCGAAGCACTGGTTGTCGGTGCCGGAGCGGGAGACGTCGGCGACGGACAGGACGTTGCCCGCCGGGTCGTAGCGGTAGGTGCTGTGCCGGTCGACGCCGTTGACGTCCTGCCGGTCGACGCGTGAGGTGGCCAGGCGCCGGGTGCCCCACTCGTAGGTGTTGGTGACCCAGGCCTTCGGGCTGCTGCCGGACGAGCCGAGCGCGTACTGCAGTGGTTTACCCGTCAGGCTGTGGCTGACGTCGGCGTCGAAGCCCCGTCCGAAGGACGAGGTCACCCACAGGGTGCGGTCGTCGAAGTCGTGGGTGACGCCGCCGCCGGGCAGGGAGCCGGCGGCCGAGTAGCTGACGGCGCCGACCAGGCCGGAGAGTTTGTAGGCGGTGCCGGTCTGGTAGGTGCCCGCCAGTTCCCCCTCGGCCGGGGGGATGACCATGGCGGTCCGCACGGCCCGGTAGTACTTGTCGTACATCGTCACCTTGGAGGTGTACGCGTTCCCGTCGTGGTAGCGCACGGCCTCGGCCAGGTGTCCTCTGGCTCCGCTGACGGTGTCGTAGACCCACTTGGCGCGCAGCGCGCCCGCGGCCGAGCCCTCGCGCAGCTCGATCCGTCGGTCCAGGCCGTCGTAGCGGTTGACGAGGACGGTTCCGCGGGCGTCCTCGGTGGACGTGAGCAGGCCACGGTCGTCGTACGTGCTCTTGGTGACGCCCCGGTCCGGATCCTCGTCGCGGACCTTCCGGCCGAGCTGGTCGTAGGTGTACTGCCAGGTGTTGCCCTCCGCGTCGGTGACCTTCGCCAGTTCGCCCCGGGGGGTGTGGCGGTAGGTGATCGCGTCGTAGGGGGCGTCGGCCGCGCGGTGGTGGTGCTGGCGCAGCTCGGTGGTCCGCCCCCGGGCGTCGGTGAGTGTGGTGGTGGCGGTGGCGCCCTCCGGCGGGATGACGGTGGTGCGGTCCCCGCCGTACAGCGTCTTCGTGAAGTTCAGGACGGTGCCGCCGTCGCCGTTTCCGGCGATCTGCCGGGCCTCGGTCTCCCGTCCCAGCCCGTCGTGGGCGTAGTGCGTCTGGGTCTCCACCGACAGGGCGTCCGTGAGGGCGAAGATGCCACTGCCCGGGTCGCCCTCGGCGTAGTAGGGGGCGTGTGTCCTGGCGGTCAGACCGCGCTCGTCGTAGAAGACGTCCGTGAGGATCCGCCCGCCGTCGGGGCCGGGGGCCTGTGTCTGGCGTTCGCGCAGGAAGCCGTCGTAGATCGTGTACGCCGTGTACTGGCCGCCCTGGTTGTTCGGGGTCCTGGTGGCTACCGCGACCGGCCGGTTCTCGGCCACGGTGTAGCTGAACTGGTGGTCGGGGACCGCGCTGGTGGGCCGGTCGGCCAGCCAGATCCTCGATGTGCGGCCCAGTGCGTCGTAGGCGAACGTCGTCGTGACGCCGTTGGTGTCGTGGACCGCGCTCGGCAGGCCGCGCAGCGGTTCCAGTTCGGTGGTGGTGGTCAGCGCAGAGGCGCTGTCCCCCTCGGCCGCCGGCGGGCTGGTCTCCGTCACCTTCGCCGGGAGGCCGGTGGCCGGGCTGTAGACGGTGGTCGTGGTGCGGCCGTCGGAGCGCGGGGCGCGTACCGGGGTTCCGCTGCCCTGTACGGTGACGTCCGCGGTCAGGTCGGTGCTGGTCAGGGGGCGGCCGTAGGAGTCGAAGGTCGCGCCGGACTCCAGGTAGACGGCCCTGGTGCCGTCGTGCTCCTCGAGCGTGGCGGTCGCGGTGTTGTCACCCCTGGTGGGCGCCGCCCCGTACGCTCCGCCGTCGTAGGCGGTGCGGACGTCGGAGATGACGTCCCTGGCGCGGTCCGGCGCCGTGCCGCAGGACTTGGCCACGGTCTCCACCCGCGACGGCAGGTTCAGGATGTTCCTGTCGGTGCTGGTCGCGTACGTGGTGCGGGTGCACTGGTCGTCCGCGGCGGTGGAGTCGTCCGCCCGGTCGTCCACCTCGATGGCGCGTCCGGCCACGGTGTCGTATTTCGTCGCCGTGGAGGTGACCCGCCATCTGTCGCCCGCGCCGTCGTCCAGGGAGGTCCATGCCCTGGTGTGGGAGGTGCCGGTGAGGTTGGCGGTCACCGTGCCCCAGTCGCGTACCTTCCTCGCGGTCTCGTGGTGCCAGGGCCGGTTGACCGTCTTGGCCAGGACCTTGCCGCCGGGTCCGGAGTGGGTGACGGTCTTGTAGGCGAAGCCGGCCACCGACTCGTGGTCGGTGATCGGGTCGCCCTCGCCGTCCCCGAGGGAGACGGTGACGGTCTTCTCGCCGCCGTCGGGCCGGGCGCGGTCGCCGTGCATGCCGCGCAGGAAGTAGTGGTCCTGCTGCGTCCTGACGGTGGCGGCGTCCTGGCCGCCGGTGCGCACCCGTACGTGCCCGTAGCCGCGCCACTGCGACCAGGTCCTGTGCTTCTCCCTGGTCAGCCCGTCGTCATCGTCGTAGTGCCAGGCGGCGCCGCCCAGGTAGTCGTAGCGGGTGACCTGGTCCGGTGCTCCTCCGGTCCGGTCGGTGGCCGTGACGGAGGTGACGACGTACTTGTTGAACCAGTGCAGTTCCGGGTCGTCCGTCGCCGATCCCCCGATGTACTGGGGGAAGCACCGGGTGGTGTTGGACCGCGGGGTGGGCGGGGAGGCCGCGTCGCAGGCCGGGGCGGAGTAGTTGACGTCGATGCGGCCGCCGGACTCGTCGGCCACCGTCGACAGGCGCTCCTTGACGAACGGCGCGTACCCGTCGCCGGTCCGGTCGAGCCGGTTCTCCCGCTGGGTGTAGGCGAAGGTGGTCTTCGGCAGGGTGACCGCCGGGGTGGCGGTGTGGCCGGTGTGCTGCACGCTGTCCAGCAGGAGCTGGTAGTCGATGTCGGCCATGCCCCAGCGGTGGCCGAGCGTCCAGGAGTCGGCCTTGCCGTAGGTGCCGTCGGCCTTGAGGACATGGGTGCTGACCCCGGTCAGCCGCTTGCGGGTCCAGAACGTCGGCGACAGGCGCCGGTCGCAGTCCTCACCGGCGTCGCAGTTGAGGTCCCAGGGCGTGTCGTACCAGTGGAAGGCCTTGTCGTCGATGGTGTCCGGCGCGCAGGTCACCCCGGTCTCGGGCAGGCAGCGCTCGGAACTGGTGAAGTCCACCCTGGCCGGCGGCTTGCCCGCGTACAGGTCGGCGGACCTCAGCCCGTACTCGATGCGGTCCAGGTGGCCACCGCGGTCGTAGCGGGTGTCGTCGGTCTTCTTCAGGTTGCGGCCGTAGGAGTTGGTCTCCTTGTCGTAGTAGTAGGCGACGGCGTTGCCGTGCCGGTCGACGACGTAGTCCAGGTTCCACCGCCAGGCCTGCCGGCACCAGGAGCCGGCGAACGACGAGGCGTGGCAGGGTTCGCCGGAGTCGTCGCCGAAGACGGGGACGGTCCAGGTGGAGTCGGTGGTCTCCTTGCCGGAGGCCCAGCCGGGCAGCCGGTTGTGGCCGAAGTAGTAGCGGGTTCCGTCCGGGGTGGTGACCTCCCAGTACTCGCCGTCGTCGTCGCCGTTGCCGCGCTCGGCGGAGGTCAGGCGCTTGATCCGGGTGCCGTCGTCCTGCCGGAGCTTCCAGGTGTCCTTCCCGGCCGGGACCAGCTCACCGCCCTTGCCGTTGAAGGAGATGAACGCGTTGTCGTAGCCCCAGCACAGGTCACCGGGCTCGTTGCCGTCCGCGTTCTCCACCCCGTCGTCGGCGCAGGGCTTGTAGCGGCGCTCGATGTAGCCGGGCCACAGGTCGAAGCCGTCACCCGCCCAGGACGACTGGGTGTTGGTCGATCCCGTGCGGCCGTCGATCGCTCCCGAGGAGTAGGACAGGCCGACGTTCGGCTTCAGACCGCCGGGCACCTCCGGCACCGGCATCTCGTAGGACCAGGTGAAGTCACCGGTGTTGAGGTCGGTGCGCCAGGTGGCCGACGGGGAGAGCTGGGTGGCCTTGTAGTCGCCCTCCATCCCCTTGTCGTCAGCTACGGCGGCCAGCACGGTCGGGGTGCCGGAGCGGAGGGTGACGCTGCCCGCGGTCAGTCTCCGCCGCTCGGTGTCGTTGGCCGTGGGGATGGGCCGGGGTGTCGAGCAGGCTTCCTTCTCCGGGGTGGTCAGCGCGCATTCCGGGAGCTCCACCAGGGTCAGCCGGGAGGCGTAGCCACCGCCGTAGGACTGTGCGAAGGAGGAGTAGTCGACCGTCACACCGGTCTTCCCCGCGTCGCCGTCCTCCAGGGCAAGGGTGAACAGCAGACCGTCCACACCCGCCTCGGCCGTCTGCTTCCTGCCCAGGACCCGGGTTTCGACCTCACCGCTCGCCGCCGGTCCGGTCGCCCTGGTGCGGGCCCGGGGGTTCTCGGTCCCTGCCGCGGCCGGTACGCCGAGTGCGATGGGCATCCCCGCGGCCTTCTCCGGTGCGGGGACGGCCGGGCTCCCGGCTTCCGGTTCGGGGAGTTCCACCACGTCTTCGCCGGCCTTCGGCCAGGCCGCCTCGGGCGCCTGCTGCGGAGTCTTCGGTCCCCGGTACGCCCTGCGGGATTTGACCCTGACGTTCTCGGCGCCGGCGACCGGCTTCTCGGCCGCGGGCAGTGCGGGGCGGCCCCGTCCCCCGTCGGCCGCCACCACGGGCACGGCCGACGTCTGCAGCAGTGTTCCCACCATCAGGGCCGACACCGCCAGCGCCGTACAGCGCCGCAGCCCCGCCCCCGTCCGTCTCCCCGGTCTGCCGGTCATCCCTGTCCCATCCCTCACCGAAGATCACGTCCGGGCGGGTTCGTCCGGACACAGGAAGTCAAGAAAGAAGTCGTGAAACAGCCGCACATGCCGTGCGGGTACGCAGCCGGGTGCACCGGTGGCGGTCCCCGGTGTGCCCGGTTGCGTGATCAGTCCGGGCCCGGTATCCCGGTCGGCACCTCGAACCACTGACCGGCCAGGTACTCGACCTGCGCGTCGCTCAGCGCCCCCTGGACCACCCACACGTCGTCGACCGTGCCGGGCCAGTACTCCCCCCAGGAGCCCGCGGTCTTCACCCGGCCGACCTGGAGCGTCCGGCCCGCGGTGAACGACAGGGCGTTCTCGGCCCACGAGGCGCGCTCCGTACATTGGGCGTCGTCCGCGCTCCCGTCCCCCTCGGCGTCGGCGCAGGCGGTCTCCTCCAGCTCGCCGTTGACGTAGAGGCTCAGCCGTTTGGCGAAGCCGTCGTAGACGAGCGCCAGATGCTGCCAGGAGGTGACGTCCCCGTAGAGGTGGTGGTCCACCTCGGTCGCCGGGGCCGCCTCGTCGTCCTCACCCGGCATGGTGATCCGCCAGTGCCCCGACGCCGGGGAGCCGTCCGCGCCGGGCAGGTAGCGCACCGCGAAGGCGGAGTTGCGGCCGCCCTCGGCGCTGAGCACCGTGACGGGCCCGTTCCCGGGAACCGCGGCGGCCCGGGCCCAGGCCGTCACCGTGAAGCTGGCGCCGGTGTCGACCGGTACGGTGCCGGTGGCGGCGTGGTCGTCCACCCCGTCGAGTTCCAGGCCGCCGAGGTCGATCCAGCCCGTGCCGGTCCGTGCTCCGCCGTGGAGGGTCATCGGGTTGCCCTCGGCGGAGTCGTCGGGGGTGGTGACCGGTGCGGTGCCGGCCGTCTCCTCGAACATCCAGCGGCCCTTGACCAGGGGGCGCTGCTTGACCAGTTGCCGCACCTCGTCGCCGGAGACGGCCCGGTCGTACAGGCGTACGTCGTCCAGGTCGCCCTCGAGGAAGCCGCCGGGCCCGTCGGCGTGCAGGGCGGCGCCGAGTGTGACCGGGCCGGTGGCCAGCCAGGGGGTGGTGAACGGCTCGGTGGCCACCAGGCTTCCGTCGACGTACAGGCGCAGCTGCCGGGCGTCGTGGTCGTAGACCCCTGTCACGTGGGTCCACTCGCCCAGCCGGGCGGCCGGGCAGTTCGTCCCGGCCGGGCAGGCCTGCTGCGCGGCCCGGGTGATGCCGGTGCCGGAGGCGTCGGAGCGGGGGCGCAGGAACACCCAGCCGCCCAGGGCCGAGGAGTGGGACAGCTCGAACCCCTGAGCCTGGGAGGATGCCTGGGTGACGGCCACCATGGGCCGGTCGGCCTTGTCCTCGGGCAGCCTGGCCCACAGCGACACCGAGAAGCTCTGGTGGGTGTCCAGGACCGGCCGGTCGGTGTCCGCGTGGTCGTCGGTGCCGTCCAGGCGCAGTGCGGTGCCGGACGTACCGGGCACTCCCGTCCGGGCGCCGCCGCGCAGGGTGGCCTCGACCTGCTGGGCCCGGCCGGTGACCGCGGTGGCCTCCGGCTCCTCGTCCAGCGGCCACACCAGTTTGGCCGGGCGCGAGGTGTGCACAGGCTTCCCCTCGCCCAGAAGGGCGACCTGGGGATCGGTGAGCTGGTAGTCGAAGAGCTGGACGTCGTCCAGGTCCCCGGCGAAGAACCCGCCGGTGCTCCCGGAGCGCAGGGCCGCGCCCAGCAGGGTGCGGCCGCGGGCGTCCCACGGGCCGGTGAACGGGGCGTCGGCCACCTGCCGCCCGTCGACGTAGAGCCGCAGCCGTCCGGCCGGGTTGTCGAAGACCCCGGCGACATGGGTCCAGGTCTCCAGCCGCCCGGCCGTACAGGCGGTGTCCCCCTGCGGGCACGCGGGCTGCGCCGCCCGTGCGACCGCCGCACCGGCGCTGTCGCTCCGGTGCCGGGAGAACACCCAGCCGCCCGAGTCCGGGGAGTAGGACAGCTCGAAGCCGCTGCCGCCCCGGCCCTCCTGCGACAGGGCCACCACCTCCCGGTCCGGTCCGGCCGCGGGCAGCCTGGCCCACAGCGACACCGAGAAGCTCTTGCCGGTGTGCAGCACCGGGGAGACCGTCGCGGCGTGGTCGTCGGTGCCGTCGAAGCTCAGGGCGCCGCCCGTCCTCCCCTCGGCGCCGGACCGGGCACCGGACAGGGTCGCTTGCCAGGTGCCGCCCGCGCCGCCGACCGCGCCGACCCCGGCCGGCTCGTCCAGGCTCCAGGCCAGGCGTTCGGGCTGGCCGGCCCGTACCCGGAACTGGTAGGTGCGGATCTCGCTGCCGTTCCCGGCGGCGTCGAAGGCCTGGGCGGTGACGAAGTTCAGCCCCGGCCTGGTCGGCATGAAGTCCACCGTTTCCGCCCCGCCGCCGGAGGTGGTCAGGGTGTTCGCGGCGGTGGGGTCGCCGTTGATCCCGAACCGGTACCGGACCACGTCCGAGGTGGGGGAGTCGACGGTGAAGCCGCCGTAGCGGCCCACTCCGTCGTGCCACGGGTCGTCGGGATCCTCCGGATCGGAGGCCGGGTACTGTCCCGAGCCGATCGACGGTCCGGCCGGGACGGTCGTGTCGTAGACCATGTTGCAGCTGGTGGCCGAGCCGACCCAGGACCACGGTGACCACTGGGCGCCGTCGTGGGAGCGCACGTGCCAGCCCACCGTCCTGTTCTTCGGTGTGCTGCCCGGCAGTGTGATGACGAAGTCCGACCCCGAGGCCTTGTACGTCGTGCGGGACGAGGTCCACCGCCCGGTGAAGCCCTTGCCGTCGCCGGTGTCCCAGGAGAGCTGGAACTGGACCGCCACGTTGTCCCCGTCCGGGTCGGTGACGTTGTTCGCCCGCACCTTGGGCAGGGTGCGCACCCGTTTGGCCGCGCCCGGCCTCGCGCAGGTCCCTCCCGGGTCCTGGACCAGCTGCGACATCCGGATCTGGGGAGGCGGGCGGTTGTACCGCACCCGCAGGTGGGCCTTGTCCGAGAACCGCTTCCAGCCGTACCGGTCCGTCTCACTGCTCGCCCGCAGGCCGAACGTGAGGGTGTCCCAGCGCCCGTCCGCGGCCTGCTGCACCGCCGGCTTCACGTCGAACTCGGCGTCCTTGGCCGCGCAGCCCTCGTAACCATGGGCGAAGGACGCCGTCCGCAGCCGGTCCACCCAGAAGCCGTCCGCGTTCTGGGTGTTCCACGTCGTCGACGACGAGATGCCCCTGGTGCGCCACAGCTGCACCTCGCGTGCCGAACACGAGGCGGACCACACGTTGCGCACCACGAACTCCGCCGACAGGACCGTCCGGCCCTCGAACCGCTTGGTGGGGATGCGGTAGAAGAGCCGCTTGGTGTCGTGCGGCCGGCAGTAGTCCCAGCCGCAGTAGCCCAGCCCCGCGTCCGGGTCGCCGTTGAACTTCCACTGCGGTGAGGAGGCCCAGTACTGCGACGCCATCGTCCACGCCGATGCCCGCGGCGAGTACCACTGCGGGTCGATGAACACCGGGTAGACCGTGTCCTCGCCCCTGAGCACCCCCTTGTCCGGGCTCAGCACCAGCTCACCGCCGCCGACGGGCACCTCCACCCCCACCGGCGCAAGCTTCCCCGACTCCCCCGCACCCGGCTCGCCCCCACCGGTGCCGGACAGGGCGGAACTCCGCACCGCCGCCTCCCCGGTCTCCGCGCCGCCGCTGGAATCCCACATCAGGGGCGTCGGAGCCTCGAAGACCGCGCCCCCGGCCCCGTCGTCGACCGCCTCCAGCCCGCCGTCCGCGGTCTCACGCACCCGCACCCCGCCGGTGCCCAGCCGCAGCCGCAGCTCGTTCAACGCAGCGCTGTTCGCGGCCTCGGACGTCTTCACCACCAGCAACTGGGTGAAGCCGTCGGCCTGGGCCCCCATACGCAGGTCCACACCGGGGAGGACCTCCCGGTAGACAGCCGTGTCACCGTCGAGTTCAGGCGTGGGAAGTTCCTGCGGCCAGGTCAGGGACAGTTCCCGGCCCGCCTTCGTCATGCGGACCAGCGGCCCGTCACCGCCGCCGGAGAACTCCAGGGCCACCGTGGTGGCCCCGGGCGCGACGGTGCCCTCACCGGTCCGGGCCAGCCCCGTGTCGACCGGCTTCCACTCGCCCGCCACCCGGGCACGTACGGGCCTCAGGTACTCGACCGCCTCCAGGTCCCCGTCCGGGGTGGCATGGACCTCGCTGGTCTCCCCGCGTAAGGAGGTGATCTCCACCGGTTCGCCGGAACGTTTCGCCTCCATCAGCGCCTTGCTCTCGGCCGACGCCCGCGCCTCCGCGCCCTCCCCCCGAACAGCCTCCGCAGGCCGTGCGACCGCCCGCTCCCAGTCCACGCCGGGCAGCAAACCCACGGCCAGCGCGGCGCCCAGCACCACGACACCCAACCCCCGTGCACGAGCACGCCGAAACATCCCCTGAACCCCCCGGAGCAGAGTGCGAAGATCCTGTGATGCGCGACGGACACAACGTAGAGGTCCCGCAGCCGCACAACCAGGAGAATCAAACGGTCACCACGCCACAAAGCACCCCGCTGAGACCGATGACGATGTGGCAACAGACACGTTTGAGCACACAGCGACAGCGGTTTCCCGCCGGGCCTCCTGGACGCCATCCAGGAGACTTCCGTCAGTCACTCGCGCCCCGAGCCGCCGGCCTTGTTCGGCCTGCCCGGTACGGGCGGGCCGTGAATCCGGACAACTCGCCACCGACCGGATGCACCAGGCCCGCACCCTCCACGCCGAGAGGCCCGACACCTCCACCGAAGCGGCGGCCGTCGTCCGGGACTGCGAGCAGAAGCTCGCCCGGTACCGGAGCCTGGTCGACTCCGGAGCCGCCGCCTCCGAGACCGTCGCCCACTGGATCGCCGAGACCGAGGCCCGCCGGGCCGACGGGCCGCGCTCTCACGCGAACGGATCGCCCAGGCCGTCGACGCGGTACGGGATGTCGCGGAGGCGCTCCGCGGCGCCGACGAGCGGCAGAAGAACCGCCTGTACCGCAAGCTCGGGCTGCGCATGTCCTACGAGCCCGGACAACGCACAGTGCGGGTCGAGATCGCTCCCGACCCGCACTCCGTTGGTGAATGGTCTGTGTCCGAGGGGGGACTTGAACCCCCACGCCCGATAAAGGGCACTAGCACCTCAAGCTAGCGCGTCTGCCATTCCGCCACCCGGACCGGTGCGCGACCGCGACCCGGGGGCCGCGGCGACGGGGTCCACCATACCAAGTCCCCGGAGTGCCTCTCACCCGCATAAGCCGTGGTCCGGCGGGGTGCCGGACGGATACCGGGGCGGGTACCGAAGCCGGGGCCGGGGCCGTACGGCCGCGGAGGCATCCCGTGCGCGGGGCCGCACCGGTGGTGCCGGGCCGGGCGTACCCGTACGCGCAGCGGGAACGCACAATGGACGGGCCGCGGCGCGGGAACCGCGGCCCGGGGGCGTACGCACCGGAAGCACCGAGCGAGGCAGGACGGATCTGATGGGCCGAGTCACCGAGCGCCGCCGCGTCGTCCGCCTCCGCGACGGCGCGGTGAGCGAGCGCGCCGACACCCTGGTGGCCGAGGAGCCGCTGGAGATCCGGCTGAACGGCCGGCCGCTGGCCGTCACGATGCGCACCCCCGGCGACGACTTCGCGCTGGCGGCGGGCTTCCTGGTCAGCGAGGGCGTACTGGCCCGCCCCGATGAGCTGGCCACCATCGTCTACTGCGCCGGGGCCACCGAGCAGGCCGACGGCACCACCCGCAACAGCTACAACGTCGTCGACGTCCGCCTCGCCCCCGGTGTCCCGGTGCCCGACATCACCCTGGAGCGGAACGTCTACACCACCTCCTCGTGCGGCCTGTGCGGCAAGGCCAGCCTGGACGCGGTCCGCACCACGGCCCGCTGGCCGCTCGGCGACGGCGCGCTGCGCGTCGCGCCCGGCGTGCTGGCCGGGCTGCCCGACCGGCTCCGCGCCGCCCAGCGGGTGTTCGACCGGACCGGGGGCCTGCACGCGGCCGGGCTGTTCTCCCCCACCGGAGAGCTGCTGGACCTGTGCGAGGACGTCGGCCGCCACAACGCCGTCGACAAGCTGGTCGGCCGCGCCCTGACCCAGGGCCGGCTCCCCCTGTCGGGAACGGTGCTGCTGGTGTCGGGACGGGCGTCGTTCGAGCTGGCGCAGAAGGCCGTGATGGCGGGCGTGCCGGTGCTGGCCGCCGTATCGGCGCCGTCCTCCCTGGCCGTGGACCTGGCCGCCGAGACCGGGCTCACCCTGGTGGGCTTCCTGCGGGGCACCTCGATGAACGTCTACGCCGGCGGGCACCGCGTCGCGCTGGAGCGCGCCGAGCCGGTCCCGCACGGGGATTCCCGCTAGCCGCCGGGCACCCGCGGTGACCGTACGGGTACCGCGGATGCCTCGGCGTGACCGCCTCCGGCCCCGCGGGCAGTCATCACTGCCCTTCCGGGCACGCCGCCGATCGGATACGGTCGCCCCGCTGTGACACCCCCGCCGCGGCACGGCACGGCAAGGAGCGGCAATTGCGCGAGATCACCGTCCCCGCTCTGGCGACGGCCCCCCGGACCGGAGGACTGGCCGACGCCGTCCACGAGCGCGCCGAACGGGACCCGTACCAGGTGATGCTGGCCCGCAAGGACGCCTCGGGCCGCTGGCGCGACGTGACCGCGGGCGAGTTCCGCGACCAGGTGCTGGCCCTGGCTAAGGGACTGCTCGCCGAGGGGGTGCGGTTCGGCGACCGGGTCGCGATCATGTCCCGCACCCGCTACGAGTGGACCCTGTTCGACTTCGCCCTGTGGTCCCTCGGCGCCCAGCCGGTGCCGGTCTACCCCACCTCCTCGGCCGAGCAGGTCCACTGGATACTGCACGACGCCGAGGTGTCGGCCGCCGTCGTCGAGCACGAGGACCACGCGATGACCGTCGGCTCGGTCGTCGACCGGCTGCCGCGGCTGCGCCGGCTGTGGCAGCTCGACGCCGGCGCCGAGCGGGAACTGTCCGCCGCCGGGGCGCACATACCCTCCGAGACGGTGCACCGGCACCGGTCCGCGGTCACCCCCGACACCCCGGCCACCGTCATCTACACCTCCGGCACCACCGGACGCCCCAAGGGCTGCGTGCTCACCCACGGCAACTTCATGGCCGAGTGCGACAACATCATCGAGCGCTACGAGGCCGTCTTCCCCACCGGGCCCGGCGCCCAGGCCTCCACCCTGCTCTTCCTCCCCCTGGCCCATGTCTTCGGCCGGATGATCGAGGTCGGGGCGGTCCGCGCCGGGGTACGGCTCGGCCACCAGCCCGACCTGACCGCCGCCGCGCTCCTGCCCGACCTGGCCTCCTTCCGCCCGACCTTCGTCCTGGCGGTGCCCTACGTCTTCGAGCGGATCTTCCAGGCCGCCCGGCGCCGGGCCGAGTCCGAGGGCAGGCTGGGTGCCTTCGACAAGGCCGTGGACGTCGCGGTCCGCTACGCCGAGGCGACGGAGCACAGGGCGTTCGGCACCGGCCCCGGCCCGAGTACGGTCCTGCGGATGCGGCACCAGTTCTTCGACCGGGCCGTCTACGCCCGGCTGCGCGCCGCGCTCGGCGGCCGCTGCCGGTACGCGGTGTCCGGCGGCTCGGCGATGGAGCGGCGGCTGGGGCTGTTCTACGACGGCGCCGGCGTCCGGATCCTGGAGGGGTACGGGCTGACCGAGACCACCGCCGCGGCCGTCGTCAACCCGCCCGAGCGGACCCGCTTCGGCACCGTCGGCCTCCCCCTGCCGGGCACCACGGTGCACATCGCGGACGACGGCGAGGTGTGGCTGCGCGGCGGCCAGGTCTTCGCCGGCTATCTGAACGACCCCCGGGCCACCGCGGAGGTCCTGCGCGACGGCTGGCTGGCCACCGGCGATCTCGGCTCCCTGGACGAGGACGGCTGTCTGACGATCACCGGGCGGAAGAAGGAGATCCTGGTGACCTCCAGCGGCAAGAGCGTGTCGCCGACGGTCCTGGAGGACCGGGTGCGGGCGCATCCGCTGGTGGCGCACTGCGTCGTCGTCGGCAACGACCGGCCGTACGTCGCCGCGCTGGTCACCCTCGACCACGAGGCCGTGCGGCACTGGCTGGCCATGCGGGACAGACCGCTGCCGAGCCCCGCCGAGCTGGTCCGCGACCCCGATCTGGAGGCGGAGGTCAGACGGTCGGTGGTGGCCGCCAACACCCTGGTCTCCCAGGCCGAGGCGATCCGCACCTTCCGGATCCTGGGCTCGTCCTTCACCGAGGAGGAGGGGCTGCTGACCCCTTCCCTGAAGGTGCGGCGCAAGGCCGTCGAGAAGGCGTACGCGGTCGAGATCGAGGCACTCTACCGGGGCTGACCGGCCGGAACGGCTCAGGGCCGGCCCGGAACGGCCCCGGGGGGCCGCACCGGAATACCGCTTCGGCCATGATCGTTGAGCGGCCGGGTACATGTGTCGCCAACCGACCCAGTAAGGACCGATCGCCCGTGAGCAACGTCCCCAACATCATCCTCAACAACGGTGTCCGGATGCCGCAGCTCGGCCTCGGCGTGTGGCAGGTGGCGGACGAGGAGGCCACCTCCGTCGTCGGGCACGCGCTCGCCGCGGGCTACCGCAGCATCGACACCGCCGCCGCCTACCACAACGAGCGGGGCACCGGGAAGGCGATCACCGAGTCCGGCCTGCCCCGCGAGGACGTCTTCGTCACCACCAAGATCTGGAACCACCAGCAGGGCTACGACTCCACCCTGCGCACCTTCGACGCCTCCCTGGAGCGGCTGGGCCTGGACTACGTGGACCTCTACCTCATCCACTGGCCGGCACCGGCGCTGGACAGGTACGTCGAGACCTGGAAGGCCTTCGAGAAGCTGTACGCCGACGGCCGGGCCAAGGCCATCGGGGTCTCCAACTTCAAGCCCACCCACCTGCGGCGGCTGATGGAGGAGACCGAGATCGTCCCGGCCGTCAACCAGATCGAGCTCCACCCCCGGTTCCAGCAGGCCGAGGCGCGCGCCTTCCACGCCGAGCACGGCATCGCCACCGAGGCGTGGTCGCCGCTCGGCCAGGGCAAGGGGCTGCTGGACGACCCTGTGATCGGCACGCTCGCCCGCAAGCACGGCCGCACCCCCGCCCAGGTGGTGCTGCGCTGGCACCTCCAGATGGAGCACCTGGTGATCCCCAAGTCCGTCACCCCCTCCCGGATCGACGAGAACATCGACGTCTTCGACTTCACCCTGGACGAGGACGACATGCGGCAGTTGGCCGGACTGGACAGCGGCAACCGGCTCGGCGCCGACCCGGACACCATGAACTGAGCGGCCCGGCACGCCCCGACGGCGCCGACGGCGCCACCGCCGCACCGTACGCCGCCCCGTCTCCGCGGGGCGGCGTACGGCTGCTCGGGCACCCGGAATCCGGACGCCGAGAACCGGAAAAAGGCCGCCCGCTGTGACGTTCCTCCAAAGGACGTGGCTCTTCGGTGAAGGGGTCCGCCGCACGGTTCCATCGCGATCGGCGGCGGATAACTTCCAGTTACGCGCACCGGCGGCGACCACCGCGCCGGCGCGCATCCCCCCACGACACTCCCGAGGAGCACACATGCGCCACTCCCGTGGTGTGACAGCCGTATCGGCCCTCGCGGTCGGCGCCCTGGCACTGACGGTCCTGCCCTCCATAGCCGGGGCGGTCACGGCCGAGACCCCCGCCGGAACCGCCGCCGACAGCCGTACCGAGACCCGTGCCGACACCCTCGACACCGAGGCCGAGCGGGCGGCCGAGGCGCTTCCCGCCGAAGCACTGCGAGCCATGCGGCGCGACCTGGGCCTGACCGCCGGCGAGGCGAGAGAACGCGTCGCGGGCGAGTACCGCGCCGCCAAGACCGTCCCCGCCATCCGCAAGGACCTCGCCGCCGACTGGGCCGGAGCCTGGGTCAGCGGCGCCGACGCCACCCTGGTCGTCGCCACCACCGACCGCGCCGAGGCCGACGCCGTCACCGCCGCCGGCGCGAAGGCGAAGATCGTCGAACACAGCATGGCCGAACTGGAGGCCGCCAAGAAGGACCTGGACCGGGCCGCGCGGCAGCTCTCCCCCACGACCGCGCCGCTGTGGTACGTCGACGTCCGCAGCAACAGCGTCGTCGTCCACGCCGCCGACCCCGCGAAGGCGCGCTCCCTCGTCGAGGCCGGCGGCGTCGACAGCGACCTGGTGAAGGTCGTGCGCTCCGCGGAGCAGCCGCGCCCGTACGCCGACCTGCGCGGCGGCGACGCCTACTACATCAACCAGAGCAGCCGCTGCTCGGTCGGCTTCCCGGTCACCGACGGCGACCGGCAGGGCTTCGTCACCGCCGGCCACTGCGGCGTCCCCGGCGACCCCACCGCCGGTCACGACCGGGCCGACCAGGGCAGCTTCGAGGGCTCGTCCTTCCCCGGCAACGACTACGGCTGGGTCGCCACCAACAGCAACTGGACCGCCACCCCCTTCGTCAAGGGCGAGAACGGCGACGTGACCGTCACAGGCTCCGAGGAGGCGCCCGTCGGCTCGACCGTCTGCCGCTCCGGCTCCACCACCGGCTGGCACTGCGGCACCGTCGAGCAGTACGACGTCACCGTCCAGTACGGGCAGGGCGACGTGACCGGCCTGACCAGGACCACCGTGTGCGCCGAGCCCGGCGACTCCGGCGGCCCCTACGTCTCCGGCGACCAGGCGCAGGGCGTGACCTCCGGCGGCTCGGGCAACTGCAGCATCGGCGGCACCACCTACTTCCAGCCGGTCAACCCGATCCTGGAGGAGTACGGCCTGACCCTCGTCACCGGCTGACCCGCACGCCTCCGGGCCGCGCGGGCCCCCTCCCCCGCCCCGGCGCGCGGGGGCGGTGCCTCACCGCCCCCGCGCGCCGGGGCCGCCTCATTCCGTCCCGTGCGCCGGGACCCCTGCCTCCGCCCCGTGCGCCGGGACCCCTGCCTCCGCCCCGTGCGCCGGGGCGATCTCCTCGATCCGGCGGGCCAGCCGCACGTCCAGCCCGGTGACCTTCCCGCCCACGCTGTGCGTGTTCACCGACACCCCCAGCGTGTTGTAGCCGAGCAGCAGGTCCGCGTGGTGGTCCAGCTCGTCCTGGAGCCGCGCCACATGGACGACCATCACCGCGGCCTGGAGGTGCCGGGCGAAGGAGTAGGTGCGCTCCAGCCGGTCCCCGGCCAGCCGCCAGCCCGGCAGCTCCGCCAGCGCACCGTCGATCTCCTCCGGGGTCAGCGGTCTGGGCGACATGGCGACGATCCCCTTCCGTGGACGACCCGCACCAGCCTAGGGTCGCCGCATGGGTTCCGCGACAGCCGACACGTCCACCGGAGTGGGCCCCCTGCTGCGCCACTGGCGGGAACGCGCCGGACTCAGCCAGCTGGAGCTGGCCCTGCGCGCCGGCTCCTCGGCCCGGCACATCAGCTTCGTCGAGACCGGGCGCTCCCGGCCAAGCCGGGAGATGGTGCTGCGGCTGGCCGGGCAACTGGCCGTCCCCGTCCGGGAGCGCAACGCGCTGCTGACGGCCGCGGGCCACGCGCCGCACTACCCGGAGACCCCCGTCGACGACGCCGCGCTGGCCGCCCTGCGCGGCAGTCTGGAGCGGATGGTGACGGCCTACGAGCCCTACCCCGCCCTGGTGGTCAACGGCCGCTGGGAGGTGCTGGCCGCCAACCGCGGCATCACCCTCGTGCTGGAGGGCGTGGCCGGGCATCTGCTGCGGCCCCCGCTGAACGCCATGCGCGTCACCCTCCACCCCGAGGGCCTGGCCCCGCGCATCCGCAACTTCCGCGAGTGGCGCGAGCACCTGCTGGAGCAGATGCGGCGACAGCTCGCGCTGCTGCGGTCGGCGCCGCTGCGCGAGCTGTACGAGGAGGTCTCCGTCTATCCGCTGCCGGAGGGCAGCACCGAGCGGCGCGGGCTCGACGGCCCCTTCGCGCTGCCCATGGTGATCGAGCACCAGGGGCGGACGCTGTCGTTCTTCTCCACGACCACCACCTTCAACACCCCGATGGACGTGACGGTCTCCGAGCTGGCCATCGAGACCTTCGTCCCGGCCGACGCGGACACGGCCACCCTGCTGCCCGTCCTCGTCCCCCGGCAGGAGGACGGGCAGCGGGACGGGCCGGCGGGCGCCCCGTGACGGACCGGCGGTCCCGGCGGGACCGCCGTGACCAGGGGCCGGGTCACCGTCCGCCGGACCGCAGCACCGCGCGCAGCGCCAGGTGCTGGGCCACCGCGAGCACGGCCACCACCACCGCCTGGAGGGGAATCCACACCAGCCCGGCGGCCGTCGGCTCCAGCAGGCCGAGGGCCAGGACGGCGCCACTGGCCAGCGCCCAGAGCGCGTTCGCCTCGACCACCGCGCGCACCCCGAGGGCGGGCGGCACGGGACGGCTCGCCAGCAGGCCGACCGCCGCGCCGTACAGCAGCAGGAAGGCGCCGAGTCCCGCGAGCAGCCCCGTGCCCACCCCGAGCAGTCTGCCGAGGGGACCGGCCAGGGCGAGGTAGGCCAGCGCGTTGACACCGGTGGCGGCCGCGTCCAGGGCGAGCAGCCCGCGCAGCCTGCGCAACGGACCGGCGACCCCGGGGCGGACGGCGGGACGGGCGGCGTCGAGGGCGCCGGAGGACGGTGAGGACATCGCGGACATGGTGGTGTCGGCCTTCCCGGTGATGGGCGCACCGGCGCGGGCGCACCGGTGGGAAACGCTGGTCGGAAGCCGGTTTCCGGCCGGAGTGCGCCGGCCGGACCCCGGTTCCCCCAGCCTGCCGGGGCCTGGTCCTCCGGTCGATTACCGCCGGGGTAATCGACCGGGAGGAACGGCGGGCCGCCGTCGGCCGTTCGCCGTCGGGTCGCTTTCCGTCTGGCTGTTCGGGGCCGCTTGGCACACTTTTCTTTCCGTTGCCGCCCGGCTGCCCTCTCCCTCGACCGGGCGGCCGGACGGCGGCGCGGCTCAGCGCAGCGGCACGCGGTCCGGGAAGAAGGGGGCGGTCACGGCCGGGGCCGTCTCCGCCTCGCGCAGCCAGCGGCGCAGCACCCGGTGGACCTGCTCGGCGCCGACCAGTTCACCGCCCTCGTCCGGCGGGGACAGCAGCAGCGGGGAGAGCAGGAACGCCCGGGACTGCTCGCCGCCGAGGCCGCCGTGGGAGCCGATCTGCTCCTCGAAGGCGTGGACGGCTCCGGTGGCCGGGTCCAGGGCCGAGTTGACCATGATGTCGGCGGCGTGCGGGAATCCGGCGGTGCGCCGCACGGCGTCGGCGGCCAGGGGGCCGTAGGGCGCCAGGGGGTCCTTTCCGGTGATCTCCCCGGTGTCCAGCCGGCGCTCCCCGCCGTCCGGGCCGAGCACCACCGGGCCGTGGGTCTCGCTGTGGAGGAGCAGGAAGCCGATGCCGGGGTGGTCGGCGAGGGTGCGCAGCAGGGCGGGGTGGCGGCGGTCGATCTCCTCGCGGGCGGCCCGTCCGGGGATGCCGGGGAAGGAGATCAGGCCCAGGTTGCCCGAGCCGAGCACCACCGGTCCGGGGCCGGTGACGTGGTGGGGTTCGGCGCCGGGTCCGTCCTCGGGGCGGTGCAGGGCGGCGCGGGCGGTGGTGCGGGCCTCTGCGCCGGTGGCCGAGCGGCGGGCCCGCCGGGAGACGGGCAGCCCGCATCCGACGCGCACCAGGTCCTCCAGGGTGAGCCCGTAGCGCGCGGCGAAGGGCTCGCCGGGGCTCTGCCCGTGGTCGGAGAGCAGTACCAGGCGGTAGGGGCGGGGGGCCCGCTCGGCGGCCTGGGCGATCAGCGCCACGGCCCGGTCCAGTTGCCGCAGCACCTGGTGGGTGTCCCGGCCGCGGGGGCCGGAGTGGTGGGCCACCTCGTCGTAGGCGACCAGGTCGGCGTAGACGGCGGTGCGGCCGCTGAGGATGTCGCCGAGGACGGCGGCGACCACCACGTCCCGCTCGACGACGGTGGCGAAGGCCCGGATGAAGGGGTAGAGCCCGCCGCGGGAGACCCGGGGCCGCTCGCCGCGCAGCCGGGACCGGAGGCCCTGGAGGATCTCCCGGACGACCTCGGCGGTGAAGGAGACTGCGGTGCGGGTGGCGTTGGCCGGGTCGGAGAAGTAGGCGAAGTAGCCGGCCCGGGAGCGGTTGTGCCGGCCGCGCCGGGCGGAGACGGACAGCACCAGGGCGGCCTGGGCGGCGCCGCCGCTGAAGAGGTTGCCGCGGCTGGCGCCGTCGCGGGCGAGGAGTCCGGGGTCGCCGGTGCGGGCGACGGCGCGGCGCTGGAGCTCGGCGGCGCTGCTGGGGCGGTTGCTGACCATGACCTCGCCGGTCTCCTTCTCGTACCAGCGGAAGGCGGGGACGTCCTCGTTGGTGCCGTGCAGGATGGCGAGCTGGCTGG
The DNA here is from genome assembly GCF_036323805.1 of Streptomyces rubellus. NCBI lineage: Bacteria > Bacillati > Actinomycetota > Actinomycetes > Kitasatosporales > Streptomycetaceae > Streptomyces > Streptomyces rubellus. The sequence goes on along the minus strand of NZ_JAZDCX010000019.1, from coordinate 53,444 downwards.
CACCGGTCTGGCTGGACCAGTCGGTGTGCCACTGGGTGAGGCGGTGGGTGTCGCGGCACATGGCGGCGACGGCGGGCATCAGCGGTTCGCCGTCCGGGCGGTCCGCGGGGGGCCGGATCGCGTCGCGCAGCACGTCGTGGCCGAGACCGTCGAGCTGGAGGAAGACGGTGCCGGGGGCGGTGGGCACCACCCGGCGTCCGGTGCGGCGCCAGCGGCGGTCGGCGAGCCGGGCCAGCCGCCGCCGGTAGGCGCCGTCGTCGCGGACGGCCAGGAAGGTGCTGGCCGCCGAGGAGGAGGCGGACATCACCGCGGCGACCACCACGGCGGTCTGCGGATCGGTCTCGCCGCGGCCCTCGGGGATGAGGCCGAGGGCGAGCCACAGCAGCGACCCGTTGAGGAAGAACACCAGCAGGCCCAGTACCAGGGCGGGCACCAGCAGCAACGCCCGTACCAGCAGGGGCCACACCAGGGCGCCGAGCAGGCCGAAGGCGCCGGCCCCCAGCGCGGCGGTGACCGCGATGCGGGTGGCGGTGTCGCCGTCGGGGGACTGGAGCCGGAAGTCGGGCAGCACGCCGGCCAGCACCAGCATGGTGAGAGTGCTCACCGCCCACACCACCAGGACGCGCAGCACCGCGCCGCCCGCCCTGCGCCAGGCCGCCATCCGCATGCCGTCCCGCCTCTCCGTCCTGCCGCCTGTGCTCCCCGTCCTTTCCCGGCCTTCCCCGTCCGGGCCGGACTCCGGGTGCCGGCCCGGCGGTCCCCCTGGGGATCCCGCTGCTCAGCGCGGTACGTTCCACTCTTCCACAGCGGAGCACCCGTCCGGCACCGCTCCGGGGCGCCCCGCGGACCGGTGCCGGACACGGGGAGAATGAGAGGATCGGTGCGGGGCGGACGGGCGACGGAAGGAGGAGCGGGATGTCGGTGGAGATCACCTGGTGGGGCCATGCCACGGCGACGGTCCGGGACTCCGGGGTCACCCTGCTGACCGATCCGCTGTTCGCGCGGCGGCTGGCCCATCTGCGCAGACGGCGCGGGGAGCTGCCGCCCGACTCGGTGGCCGAGGTGGACGCGGTGGTGGTCTCGCATCTGCACGCCGACCATCTGCATCCGCGCTCTCTGGCGCGGCTGGCCCCCGGCACCCGGGTGCTGGTGCCGCGCGGCGCGCTCGCCGCGGTGGCCGGGCTGCGGCGGCTGCGCGGCAGGCTGCGGGTCGAGGAGGTCGGGGTCGGCGACCGGGTGCGCGTCGGGGAGCTGACCGTCCGCGCGGTGCCCGCGGCGCACGACGGACGCCGGCTGCCGGTGGCGCGGCACCGGGCACCCGCGCTGGGCTATGTGATCGAGGGTGAGGCCCGGACGTACTTCGCCGGGGACACGGGCCTGTTCGACGCCATGGCGGAGGAGGTCGGCGCGGTCGACGTGGCGCTGCTGCCGGTCGGCGGCTGGGGCCCGTACCTGGGCGAGGGGCATCTGGACGCGGGCCGGGCGGCGGAGGCGCTGGCCCGGCTGTCGGCGGCCTGCGCGGTGCCGGTGCACTACGGCACGTACTGGCCGATCGGGCTGGACGCGGTGCGGCCGCACGAGTTCCACTCCCCCGGCGACGAGTTCGCGCGGCTGGCGGCCCGGACGGCGCCCGCCTCGGCGGTGCACCGGCTGGGACACGGCGAGAGCATACGGCTGGGGCTGGGGGCGGTGGGGTGATCGAGGGGCTGCTCGCCGCGGTGCGGGAGCTCCCGGCCCAGGTGGTGCCCGGGGAGGCGGGCTACCCCTCGCTGTTCCTGCTGGTGGTGTTCGGTTCGCTGGTGCCGGTGGTGCCGACGGGGGCGGTGGTCAGCGGGGCGGCGGCGGTGGCCTTTCACAGCAGTCCGCCGGCGCTGCCGCTGCTGCTGGTGTTCGCGCTGGCCTCGCTGGCGGCGTTCCTCGGCGATCTGACGCTGTACTGGCTGGGCCTGCGCGGGGAGCGGTCGGAGATCGGCGCCCGCTGGCTGGGGTGGCTGCGTTCCCGGGCCGCGCCGGACCGGCTGGTGGCCGCCCGCCGGAAGCTGGACGAGCACGGTGTGACGGTGCTGGTGCTCTCCCGGCTGGTGCCCGCGGGGCGGATCCCGGTGATGGTGGCCTGTCTGGTGTCGAGGATGCCGATGGGCCGTTTCATGCGCGGTGCCGCCCCGGCGGCCCTGGCGTGGGCGGTGACCTACCAGCTGATCGGGGTGCTGGGCGGGGCGCTGTTCCCCGAGCCGTGGCAGGGCGTGGCCGCGGCCGTCGCGCTGACGCTGCTGGTCGGCGCGGTGCCCTCGGTGTGGCAGCGGCTGCGGCCCGCCTGAGGCCGGCTCCCGCGGCCCGGGAGCCGGCCCCGTGCGGTGTTCACTCCAGCACCGCGGAGGCCCCCACCGGCAGGTCCCACAGGTCCTCGGCCGGCAGGCCGGCCGCCGCCCAGGCCGCCCGTACCCGGGCCAGCGGCTCCAGCGGCGGTTCGGCGGAGAGCAGGAAGGTGGCCCAGTGCATGGGGGCCATGCGCCTGGCGCCCAGGTCCCGGCAGGCGGCGACGGCCTCCTCGGGGTCGGTGTGCACGGGGCGGAGCATCCAGCGCGGCGCGTAGGCGCCGATCGGCAGCAGGGCGAGGTCGATGCCGGGGTGGCGGCGGCCGATCTCGGCGAACCAGTGGCCGTATCCGGTGTCGCCGGCGAAGTACACGCGCTGTCCGCGGCGGTCGGTGAGCACCCAGCCGCCCCACAGGGAGCGGCAGGTGTCGGTCAGGGTGCGCCGGGACCAGTGGTGGGCGGGGACGAAGTCGAAGCGGACGGTGCCGCCGCCCGGCGAGGGCAGCTCGGCGGCCTCCCACCAGTCCAGTTCGGTGACGCGGGTGAAGCGGCGGCGCCTGCACCAGGCGCCCAGCCCGGCGGGCACGAACAGCGGGGTGTCGCGCGGCAGCCGCTTCAGGGTGGGCCAGTCGAGGTGGTCGTAGTGGTTGTGCGAGATCACCACGGCGTCCACGGGCGGCAGGTCGTCCCAGGAGACGCCGACGGGGGTCACCCGGGCGGGGGTGCCGAGGATCTTCCGGGACCAGACGGGGTCGGTCAGCACCGTCAGGCCGCCTATGCGCACCACCCAGCTGGCGTGTCCGGCCCAGGTGACGGCGACGGTGCCGGCGTCGACACGCGGCAGGGGGGCGGGCTCGTAGGGCAGGGCGGACACCTCGCGCAGCGACTCCGGGTCGGGACGCGTACTGCCCTCGCGGGCCACCCGCGCCACGGAGCGCAGCCCGGGCAGCGGTTCGGTGAGCCGGTCGGCGAAGGAGCGCGGCCAGGTGCGGCGCTCGCCCACCGGGCGGAGCACGGAGGACGGCGCCGGGGACGTGGCCGGGGCGGCCGACGGGGTGGCGGAAGCCGCGACGTCGGGAGCCGTGCGGACGGCGGAGGCGCCGGGGGCGCCGGGAGCAGCTCTGAGGACGCCGCAGGCACCGCGGGCCCTGCGGGTGCCGGGGGTGTCGGGGGCGTCGGGGGTGTCGCGAGTGCCGAGGGAGGCGGTCTGCTCGGTCTGTTCCGTCATGCGGGACTCCCAACTGTGCGGTGTGCGGGATCCGGTGTGCGGGGTCTTCACGGAGGTGCGCGGCCGGCCGGTCACCCGGTGGCCAGCCCGGCCAGGGCCGCCGCCACCCGGGCCAGCGCCCCCGCGGGACCGGGCTGTTCCGCGGGGCCCCGGGCCGAGGCGGAGGAGGACCGGGCGGCGGTGGGAGCGGCGGAAGCGGTGACGGCAGGGGAGACGCCGCGGGTGAGCACATCGGTTGACAGCCGCACCCGCAGGGCGTGCGGATCGTCCCCGAAACGGTGGCCGCCCAGGGCGTACGGGCCCAGCCGCCGCACCAGCTCCGCCTCCAGCCGGAGTGCGTCGGTGACGCCGCGGGCGGCCAGGCCGGGGCGGAGCGCCTCGAAGTCGGGGTACAGGTGCCGCCCGGCCTGCGGGGGACGGCAGACCGCGCCCGCCCTGGTGAGGGTGCGGTGGAGAGCGGCGGCGAGCGTGCCGTGCGCGCGGTTGGCGGCGGCGCGGTGTTCGCGCAGCGGCTCCGGTTCGGCCAGGATCCCGGCGGCGGCCGCGGCCGCCGGGCCGGACAGGGCGGCGCCCAGGGCGGCCAGGACGGTGCGGGTCCGTTCGGCCAGCTCCCGGCCGGCCGCGGTGGCCGGGAGGCGGGCGACACCCGCCCGGCTGCCGGGGCACGGCCCGGGGTCCGGGTCGGCGCCGAGGTCGACGAGCACCACGGTGGACTCGGCGGCCGGGCCCGGGCGGACACCGCCGCCGTCCGTGCCTCCGTCCGGCCCGGTGCCGGTGCCGGTGCCGGTGCCGTGGAGGATCTCGGCGGGGCTGACCGGGACCGTGCCGTGCGGGTCGTGGAAGGCGTTCCGCAGGCTCTCGTCGCCGACGACCAGCAGCCCCTCCTGGGCGGCCGCCTCGCACGCCTCGTGCAGCAGTTCGGGCGGGGCGGCGGTCCCGGTGACGTCGTCGGCCACGGACAGCAGCAGCAGCCGCGGGCTCCCGCCGGCGGCGCGGGCCCGGCTCACGGTCTCCAGCAGCGCGAAGGAGTCGGGCACCCCGCCGCACTCGGCCGACACCGGGACGCGGTGCAGGGGGCGGCCCAGCAGCCGGGCCTGTGCGGCGTGCCACTCGGGGCCGGGCCGGGGCAGCACCACCCCGCAGCCGGTTCCGTCCCCGCCCTCGCAGGCGGCTAGCAGCGCCAGGAGCAGCAGGGCGGCGGTGGGCGCGGCGACGACCTGGTCGGGCGCGGTGGGCAGCCCGCGCCGCCGCCAGTAGCCGCAGGCGGCCCCGGACACGGGGTCCGTCGCGCCCGCCGCCCCCGCCACGTCCGGCGGGCCGTCCGGACGGCGGGTGCGGTGGGGGTGCCGGTGGGTGTGGGTGTCCGGTCGGGTCTGCCGCATCCGTACCTCCGCCGCTGTCCTGGTGGCCGTGACCTGTCCCGCGTGCTCCCCCGCCCCGGGGTTTCCGCGTCCCCTCAGCCCTCGCCGGGTTCCCGGGGTTTCCGGGGGTCTCGGGATTCCCGGGACTCCCCGGGCTCCCGGATTCCCGGCCGGAACCGCCGGAGTTCACGCTCTATCCCGTGCCCCCGGGTGCGGACCAGGGCCCCGGCCAGCTCGGCGAGCTTGCGGTTGGTGTGCTGGGAGATCCTGCGCAGCAGGGCGAACGCCTCCTCGGCGTCGCAGCCGAGCACGTACATCACGATGCCGCACGCCTGGTCGACGACGGGCCTGCTGCGCAGCGCGCCCTCCAGCTGCTCCACCTCCGCCAGCGCCTCGCGGAACCGCAGGTCCCGGGCCAGTCCGGTGGCGGCCAGCTCGCCCAGCAGCGCCGCCGGGCAGTCGACGGTGTCCGCCAGGGGCCGGGGCCGGAAGCCGAAGACGGTGACGGCGAGCGTGAGCCCGTCGCGGCGGTAGGGCAGGGTGGCGCTGGAACGCAGTCCCATGTCCAGGGCCCGGGCCCGGTAGCACGGCCAGCGCTCCTCCAGCAGCAGGTCGTCTGCGCCGGCCGGGTGCCCCGTGCGCAGGGCCTGGAGGACGGGGCCCTCCCCGGTCTCCCACTGGACGGCCAGCAGCGCGGACAGGTCCGGGTGGGTGACCGCGGTGGGCGCCTCGTCCGCCTCCTCGCCGCTGTGGGCGGTCGCGGCGGCACCGCAGCAGCCGGGAGTGTGCCGGACGACCCGCTCGGCCAGCCGGGCGAGGCTCCGGGCAGGACTCTGGGCGGACAAAGCCGCGTCGAGGACCGGTTCGGGCCGGGCCGGGGCGGGCCCCAGGAAGATCGCTTCGCATTCGTCCGGCATGGCGGTGCTCGGTCCTTTCCGTGGCTCGGACCCGGGGCCGCCCGGCCCGATCGGTGCCGCCCGGCCCGTACGGCCCTGAGGAGCGGCTGCCCCGGCCACCGGCTGGGAAAACGCCGCCGGCCGCTGCCCGCCGCCCGGGTGGCGGGCAGCGGCCGGCGGCGTTTTCCCCACGGCCGACGGGACCGGCGGCCGTCCGCGGGTTACGTTGTTGTCCATGGCCCCCGCTCCTCCGCCCGGAGGAACGGGCTTCCGATCCGAAGGCCGCTGTCCGGACCGAACCGACCCCCTCCGGGACGGGCGGAGAGCACCACGGACCGGGAAGGCGATCCCCCGGGCCCCGCCCGGGGGAGAACACCCGGGGGCGTCCCCACCGCCGGCTGAAGCCGGCGGTCCCCTCGCTAGGAGACTGATGGCGCAGGTGGAGGAGTTTGGAGCCGAGCTGGCGGACTTCCGCCGGCGGGTGGAGGAGCTGCGGTCGGCCCGCGCGCTGCCGGGCGCCGACCCGCTGCCCGTCCTGGACACCGCACTCCTCGAACTCCGGCACGTGGCCGAGGCGCTGTGGCCCCGTTACGAGGAGCTCGCCGCCGCCGAGCGGCACCGGGGCGGCCGGGAGGAGCACCACGAGCACCAGTTGCTGCGCGCGCTGTTCCAGCGGCTGCCGGTCGCGGTGGTCCTGCTGGACCGGGACGGGGTGGTACGGCGGTTCAACGCCGCCGCGACCCTGCTGTTCGGAGTACGCGCCGGGTACGCCACCGGGCGGGCGCTGACCGGCTGGCTGGCCCACGGCTCCCGGGCGGTCCTCCGCTCCCAGGTGGCGGCCGTCGCCCGCGGCGAGGGCGACCGCAGTGTGCTGGTCCGTCCGCTGCGCCCGCCGGACCCGGGACGGCCGGACGGCGGTGAGCTGCGGGCCACCCTGACCGCGCTGCGCCCGCCGCGCGAACCGCGCGCGGTCGTGCTCGCCGTCTTCCAGCCGGCCGCGGCGGCGGCCGTACCGGCGGTGCCCGCCGTACCGCATCCGGATCTGGCCGAGGCCACCCGCGGCGCCGAGCTGATGGATCTGCTGGACGAGTCGGCGGCGGCGCTGATCCTGTCGGACTCCCCCAAGGAGGTGCCGCAGCGGGCGGCCGAGGTGCTCTACGGGCGGTTCGCGGACTGGGTGGTGGTCGATGTCGCGGTGCCCGGCGGCGGGCTGCGGCGGGCGGCCGTGCTCGCCCCGGCCGGGCGGGCACGGGACGCGGTCGCCGGGCAGGACCCGGCCTCGTGCCCGCTGGTGGTGGACACGCTGCGGCACGGCGGCACCCTGCGACCGCACCTCGACGACCCCGGGGTCCTGGGCCGGGACGCCGCCGGAGCGCCCGTACTGGCCGGGGCCCGGGCCGGTTCCCTGCTGTGCGTGCCGCTGTCCGACGGCGCGGGCGGCCCGGCGCTCGGGGTGCTGACGCTGCTGCGCACCGGCGGGCACCGGGCGTTCGAGCTGGCGGAGGCCGCCGCCGTGGACCGGATCGCCCGGCATGTCGCCCTGGCGCTGCGCGGCCTGTGAACCGCGGGCCGGGCGGCACCTGTCCGGCGGAGCCCGGTCCCCGGGCGGCCCGCGTCCGGGTGTCCGGTCACCTCGGTCCCCGTCCGGCGTCACCGGAACGGCTCATCCGCCCACCGGGCCGGGCACGCGGGGTCCCGCCACGCCCGGATAGGCCCGGCGGCACGTCCACCGGCAGCCGTGCCCCTGCCGCGCGAACCGCTCCGGGACGGACGCCGCCCCCGGGTGCTCCGCCCGTGTGCGGCACCGCGCCGGGTCGCGGTGTCCGGGGAGGGCACGGACCGTACGGACCCCGCTGCCCGTGTACGGGCGCGGGCGCACGGCGGTGCGTACCGCCCGGCGGTGCGTCACGGGAACGGGTGCGGGGTGGGGCCGCCCGTCCGGGCGGCCCCACCCCGCGAACCTTCTCCCGCCGGCGCGGCCGGCCCCCACCGGCGCGCGCCGCGTACCGCGCCGCCCGTGCGGTACGCGGGCGGGCCCTTCGGGCTACGCGGCCTGCGAGCCGGCGTAGACCCGCTCCTGCTCCCGCTGCTCCTGATCGGCCTCGACCTCCGCCTGGAGCCGGTGGCAGGTGCGGCTGATCAGCCGGGAGACGTGCATCTGGGAGATGCCGAGCTGCTCGGCGATCCTGCTCTGCGTCATGTCGCAGAAGAACCGCAGGTAGAGGATCCGGCGCTCGCGCTCGGGCAGGTTGCGCAGCCGGGGCTTGAGGGACTCGCGGTAGACGACGAGGTCGAAGCCGGGTTCGGCGCTGCCGAGGGTGTCGACCAGCGCGTAGCCGTCGTCGGCGCCGGGCAGTTCGGCGTCCAGGGACAGGGTGCTGTAGCTCTCCAGGGCCTCGGAGCCGATGCGGACCTCCTCCTCCGTCAGCCCGCTGTGTTCCGCTATCTCCTTGACGCCGGGGGTGCGGCCGTCGAGCGAGTGGCTGAGCTGCCGGGAGGAGGCGCGCACGCGGTTGCGCAGCTCCTGCACCCGGCGCGGCACGTGCAGACCCCACATGTGGTCGCGGAAGTGCCGCTTGATCTCGCCGACGATGGTCGGCACGGCGAAGCTCTCGAACGCGCTGCCGCGCGCGGGATCGTACCGGGTGACCGCCTTCACCAGGCCGAGGGCGGCCACCTGCTCCAGGTCCTCCAGGGACTCGCCGCGGTTGCGGAAGTGCCGGGCCAGCCGCTCGGCCATGGGCATCCAGGCCCGCACGACCCGCTGCCGGAGCTCGTCGCGTTCGGGGCCGTCGGGGAGTTCGGCGATGCGCCGGAACTCGGCGGTGGTGTCAGGGGCGTCGTCGTGTGGGTGCCGCGCGTGCTTGGCTCGTGCTCGTACGGGGGTCATGTGCGGTTCTCCCGAACTGTGGACGTGGCGGTGGGGGATACCGCGGGAACAGGCCGGGAACACGCACAGCCCGGGCCGAGGCGTGGGCCCCGGGGCGGAGAAACGCGCTGATCGCGCCGATCAGGCCGCTCCCGCGGATGTGCCTGCGGTCCGAAGCACGAGGGTTCGGATGCCCGGACCCCACCCCTTCAAACGATGTTTTTCATACCGGCACCCGGTTACCCGGTCCCCGCGGTGCCCGGCGGCGGAAGGACCCCCTCGATGACCCGGTACGGCTACTTTCTGGCCAGTGAGGACCACGGACCGAAGGCGCTGGCCGAGCAGGCCCGGATGGCCGAGGAGGCCGGATTCGACGCCCTGTGGATCTCCGACCACTACCACCCCTGGACCGGCGTCCAGGGCCACAGCCCGTTCGTCTGGTCCGTCATCGGCGCGATCTCCCGGGAGGTGTCACTCCCGGTGCAGACCGCGGTCACCTGCCCGACCGTGCGCACCCATCCGGCGGTGGTCGCCCAGGCGGCCGCCACCAGCGCCCTGCTGCTGGACGGCCGCTTCCGGCTGGGCGTGGGCAGCGGCGAGGCGCTGAACGAGCACATCCTGGGGGATCCCTGGCCGCGGGCCGCGGTGCGGCTGGAGATGCTGGAGGAGGCCGTCGGGATCATCCGGCGGCTGCTGACCGGCGAGGAGGTCAGTCACCGGGGCAGGCACTACACGGTGGAGAACGCCCGGCTGTACGACGTGCCCGGGGAGCCGGTCCCCATCGACGTCTCCGGCTTCGGCCCGGCCGCGATCGAGCTGGCCGGGCGGATCGCCGACGGCTTCATCACGACGATGCCGGACGCCGAGGGCCTGGCCCGCTTCCGCGCGGCCGGCCGGGAGGACGGCCCGGAGGGCGGCCCGGAGGGCGGCGGGGGCAGGCCCGCCTTCGCCGGGACGAAGGTCTGCTACGGCACCGACCGGGACGAGGCCCTGCGCACCGTCCACCACCGCTGGCCGAACATGTTCCTGCCCGGCGAGCTGGGGCAGGTCCTGCCCACCCCCGCCCACTTCGAGCAGGCGTCGCAGCTGGTGACGCGGGAGCGGGTGGCACAGGCCGGACTGCCGCTCGGCGACGACCCGGAGGAGCACGCGAAGGCCCTGAAGGAGTTCGCCGACGCCGGGTTCGACGTGGTGTACGTCAACCAGATCGGTCCCGACCTGCGCGGATTCTTCGACTTCTACCGAACCGAGGTACTGCCGCGGCTGACCGGGTGACCGGTCGGCCGCGGCGGAGGAGAGGAGCCCACTGTATGAGCGAGAAGGTGTCCGACCGCATACTCTCCCGGCTGCGCGAGTGGGGAGTGGAGTACGTCTTCGGCTATCCCGGGGACGGCATCAACGGTCTGCTCGCCGCCTGGGAAAGGGCCGGGGACCGGCCCCGTTTCATCCAGTCCCGGCACGAGGAGATGTCCGCCTTCGAGGCCGTGGGCTACGCCAAGTTCAGCGGCCGGGTCGCGGTGTGCGCCGCCACCTCCGGCCCCGGGGCGATCCATCTGCTCAACGGCCTGTACGACGCCAAGCTGGACCACGTCCCGGTGGTGGCGATCGTCGGCCAGACCAACCGCAGCGCCATGGGCGGCTCCTACCAGCAGGAGGTCGACCTCCAGTCCCTCTTCAAGGACGTGGCCTCCCCGTTCGTGGAGACCGTCAACGTCCCCCAGCAGCTGCCGAACGTGCTGGACCGGGCGATCCGCACCGCGTACTCCCGCCGCTGCCCCACCGCCGTGATCATCCCGGCGGACGTGCAGGAGCTGGACTACGAGCCGCCCTCGCACGAGTTCAAGATGGTGCCCTCCAGCCTGGGGATGAGCGACTACTCGACCGCCCCGTCCGACGAGGCGCTCCGGCGCGCCGCGGAGGTCCTCAACGCGGGCGAGAAGGTCGCCCTGCTGATCGGCCAGGGCGCCCGGGGGGCGCGCGCCGAGGTGGAGCAGGTCGCCGACCTGCTCGGCGCCGGGGTCGCCAAGGCGCTGCTGGGCAAGGATTCGCTGCCCGACACTCTGCCGTACGTCACCGGCGCCATCGGCCTGCTGGGCACCCGGCCCAGCTACGAGCTGATGCGCGACTGCGACACCCTGCTGACGATCGGTTCGAACTTCCCCTACACCCAGTTCATGCCGGAGTTCGGACAGGCCCGCGCGGTGCAGATCGACATCGATCCGCACATGGTCGGGCTGCGCTACCCGTACGAGGTGAACCTCGTCGGCGACGCCCGCACCACGCTCCGGCGGCTGCTGCCGATGCTGGAGCGCAAGACGGACCGCTCCTGGCAGGAGGGGATCGTCTCCGAGGTGGAACGCTGGTGGCAGGTGATGGAGCGGCAGGCACAGGTGTCCTCCGACCCGATCAACCCGCAGTACGTGGCCCACTGCCTGGATCCGCTGCTGCCCGAGAACACGATCCTGGCCGCCGACTCGGGCTCGGCCACCAACTGGTACGCCCGCCACATCCGGATGCGCGGCGAGATGCGCGGTTCGCTGTCGGGGACGCTGGCCACCATGGGCTGCGGCGTGCCGTACGCCATCGGCGCGAAGTACGCCCATCCGGACCGCCCGGTGATCGCGCTGGTGGGCGACGGCGCCATGCAGATGAACGGGATGGCCGAGCTGATCACCATGGCCAAGTACCGCTCCGAGTGGAGCGACCCGCGGCTGGTGGTGGCGGTGTGGAACAACCAGGACCTCAACCAGGTCACCTGGGAGATGCGGGCGATGAGCGGTTCGCCGCAGTTCCTGCCCTCCCAGCACATCCCCGACGTGTCCTACGCGCGCTTCGCCACCTCGCTGGGTCTGACCGGCATCCGGGTGGAGAAGCCGGAGGACGTCGAGCGCGGCTGGCGGGAGGCGCTGGCGGCCGACGGCCCGGCGGTCGTGGAGTTCCTGACCGACCCGGCGATGCCGCCGATTCCGCCGCACGCCACCTGGGACCAGATGGAGGCGACGCTCACGTCGATCCTCAAGGGCGACTCCGACCGCTTCTCGATGATCGCGCAGGGGGTGAAGACGAAGGCCCAGGAGTTCCTGCCGGGAGGCGGCGGCTCGCAGCGCGACGGCTGACCGGGCCGACCGGCGCGGGCCGTCCGGGCGGGACGGCCCACGCCGCCCGAGACGGGGGGTGTGGAGAGGGTGCGGCTCTCCACACCCCCTCTTTTTCTGTGTTTCAACGTTCTCGCGGTTCTCGCGGTTCTCGCGTTTCCGCGTTCCTTCACGCCCCGCCCCGCCGCGCCGCGGCCGCCCGGCCGGGCCCGGTCCCGGGGCTCTCAGAACAGCAGACCGCTGAGCCCGACGCCGTTGGCCAGGCTCTCCAGCTCCTTCAGGGCCCGGCGGGCGTGCTGGGCGGCCTCCGGGTCGTGCTCGGGCAGCCCACTGGCCTCGAACTCGTCCTCGTCCAGGCGCAGCACCGCGGTCCGGTCGCCCGACACCCACAGGTCCAGTTCCAGGTCCCGGCTGGTCAGCGTGGTGCCGGAGACGGTGACGGGCCGGGTGATGTCGCAGTACCAGCCCTTGAGGCCGCCGTCCGGGGCGCGCACCTCCTTCACCGAGAACCAGCGGTCGCGCCAGTAGTGCTCGGTGAAGACGTCGCCCTGCTCGAAGCGGACGAACCCGAAGTCCCGTACCGGCGGCCCGGACCAGGGGGCCCGGACCACCGCGTGGACACCGTCGTCGCGTTCCACCGTCGCGGGGTAACGCACCTGTCGGTCATGGGACTTGAGCAGGACGACGGTCACCTCGTCGCCCGGTGCCAGGACGGTCGTGTCCGCCGGGGAGGTTCGGCTCATGGACCCATCCTTCCCCGTGCGCTCGGGGACGCGCACGGGGTTTTCGGTACCCGTCGCGTCCCCGGACTCCCCGGGCCCCCCGGGCCGCGGTGACCGGAGCACCATTACCGCGCTCCCCCGCCCTCCGGGTCCTCGGTGCTCCCGGGGTCCTCGGCGTGCCCGGAGTCCTCGTCTCCGGGCCGCTTCCGGACCCGTCCGACCGGTCCCGCCGGCGGGACCTTCGGCGGAGTCGCGGGCTGCTCGGGGGCCTCGCCGGGGACGAGGTCCGCGGGGGAGACACGCGGGCCGTCCCTGTCGGTCTCGTCTCCCTGCCGGTCCGGTTTCCTGTCGGGGTTCCTGTCACTCATACGGCCCGCGTACCCGGGCCGGTCCACCGCTAACGGCCGCCCGTACGGTCCCGGACACGAGCCGGCCCCGGACGCGGAGCGGCTCCGGGCACGGTCCCTGACCTCCGTGCCCGGAGCCCTCTCATTCCCCCACAGGGCCGCTCGCTCGGCCGCGGTCCGGGTGCCCCCGCCCTTGTGGGGCAAACCCTCCCTTTCCCGGCTTTCGTCGACTCCTGTCGGCTTTTCCGGCGCGCTCCCGGCGTCTCCCCGCGGCGCCCCGGCGGGACCCGCCGCCCTCTCACTGGTCCCGCGCCCGGGCCCCCTCCCGGGTGCGGCCCGCCGAGACCTCGCGGTCCGGATGCCGCCGCAGGTACTCGGCCTCCAGCTCGGCGGTGCGCCTGGTGTGCGCCTCCAAGGCGTCGGAGGAGCCGTGCAGCAGGGTGTCGTGCCGGGTGCGGTGCAGGGACTGCAACTCCTCCAGCAGCTGGCTGTCGGACAGCTTCTCCGGATCGATTCCCATGGCCCGTGACCTCGCTTCGGTGTCGTCGGGGGTCTTTCCTTCGGTGTCTTTGTCCAGACGCGTTCCCCGCGATCCGCATTGGTCACTCAGTGTCTTTTGCACCACTTCGGGTACCTGATCCGAGATCCCGCCACCCAACGAGGAGGGAGATATGGAACTCGGATTCCTGAGCCCGGTCTTCGAACGGCCCGGCCCGTGGGCCTCGGTCTACTTCGCCACCCCGACCGCCACCGAGGACTCGGCCGCCCGCCATGAACTCGGCGTCCGCGAGACCTGCGACCGCCTGAGGAGCCAGGGTGCCGACGAGCACACCTGCCGGGCGGTCCGCGACGCGCTCCTGGCACTGCCCCGCACCTCCCGGCCGGCCGGGAGGGCGCTGTTCGCCACCGGGGGCGAGGTGGTGCTGAACACGGAGCTGGCCGCGCCGCCGCCGGGGGGCGCGGAGGCCACCTGGGGCCTGCTCCCCCACACCGGCCCCCTGCTGCGACTGCTGGACACGGCGCCGACCGCCCTGGTGGCACGCCTGGACCGCACCGGGGCGGACCTGGAGCTGCGCGGTCCGTTCGGCTCCCGGGAGGTGGGCCAGGTCCAGGGCGAGGACCGCCCCCTGCACAGGACCCCGGCCGATTCCTGGAACGAGCGGCACCACCAGAACTCGGTGGAGAACACCTGGGAGCACAACGCCGGGCTCATCGCGGAGGAACTGCGCAAGCGCCGCGCCGAGACCGGCGCCGAGCTGGTGGTGCTGGCCGGGGACGACCGCGAGTGCCACGCCGTGCAGGACCGGCTCGCCCCCCAGTTGCAGGGCGCGTCCGTCATCGCCGGGCACGGGGTCCGCGCGCCGGGCCGCAACGAGGCGGCGGGCGAGCGGAAGCTGGTGGCGGAGGTGGAGGCGGTCCGGGCCGAGGAGCTGCGCCGCCGCACCGCCGAGGTCATGGAGCGGTTCCAGGCCGCGCGGGTGCCGACCGACGACGGGAAGGTGGGTGCCGCCGAGGGGGTGCCCGCGCTCGTCGACGCGGCCCGCGAGCACCGGATCGCCGCGCTGCTGGTCCGACCCGACGGCCCCGATCTGCACCGGGAGGTGTGGGTGGGCCGGAACCCGGACCAGGTGGCGGCGCGGCGCGGCGACCTGACGGCCCTGGGCGGCGATGACCCCGTCAGCGCCCGTGCCGACGACGCGCTGCTGCGCGCGGCGGTGGCGACCGGCGCCGAGGTGATCTCCGTCGCGCCGCTCGCCGACGAGCCGGACACCCCCGAGGGGCTGCCCGTGGGCGGGCTCGGCGCGCTGCTGCGCTGGCCGTACGGCGGCCCGCCGGCGGAGGGCTCGGCAGGGGGTTCGGCGCCGGCGGCCTAGCATGTCCGGCACATTCTGATTCCACATAGCAAGACAAGTCTGCTCGGATAACGAGACAAGAAGATACCTTGGGCGCATGCCGGGATCCGACGCCGTGTACACCCACGGCCACCACGAGTCCGTACTGCGCTCCCACCGGTGGCGTACCACCGCCAACTCCGCCGCCTACCTCCTCGACTCGCTGGCCCCGGGCCGGTCGGTGCTGGACGTGGGCTGCGGGCCGGGCACCATCACCGCCGGTCTGGCCGCCCTGGTGGCCCCCGGCACGGTGACGGCGGTGGACGCCGCCGAGGGCGTCCTGGACGAGGCGCGCGCCACCGTCGCCGCCCGGGGCCTGACGAACGTCCGCTTCCTGCGGGCCGACGTCATGGCCCTGGGCTTCCCCGCCGGCTCCTTCGACGTGGTCCACGCCCACCAGGTCCTCCAGCACCTGGCCGACCCGGTGGGGGCGCTGCGGGAGATGCGCCGGGTGTGCCGCCCGGGCGGGGTGGTCGCGGCCCGGGACTCCGACTACGGGGCGATGTCCTGGTATCCGGAGGTGCCCGGTCTGTCGGAGTGGCGGGAGCTGTACCGGCGGGTGGCCCGGGACGCCGGCGGTGAGCCGGACGCGGGCCGCCGGCTGCTGTCCTGGGCCCGCCGCGCGGACCTCACCGGCGTCACCGCCTCCGCGGGCGTCTGGTGCTTCGCCGGCGAGACCGACCGGGCCTGGTGGAGCGGGCTGTGGGCGGAGCGCACGGTCGCCTCCTCCTACGCCTCCCTCGCCGTCGGGGGCGGGCACACGGACCGGGCCGGACTGGAGCGCGTGGCCGCCGCCTGGCACGAGTGGGGCGCGCACCCGGACGGCTGGTTCTCCGTACCGCACGGGGAGATCCTGTGCCGGGTGTGACGGGCCCGCCGCGCCCGGCCGCGTGTCCCGGCCGGGCGGGGCGCGCCTGACACCGCACGCGCCCCCAACTAGGCTCGTCCGCATGGAGATTCTGGGGACTTCGCTGCGGGTGTGTGTCGACGATCTCGACGCGGCGGTGGGGGTGTACGAGCGGCTCACCGGCGCCGAGGCCATGCGGTTCGCGCAGGGGCCCGTGTCGGCGGCGGCGGTCGGCCCCTTCCTGCTGATGAGCGGCCCGCCCGGACCGATGGAGGTGCTGCGCAAGGTGGCCGCCACCCTGGCGGTGTCCAGCGTGGACGAGGCCGCGGACACCCTCAAGGCGGTGGGCGCCGAGATCATCGCCGGGCCGACCCAGAGCCCGATCGGCCGGAATCTGGTGGCCCGCCACCCCGACGGTTCGGTCTTCGAGTACGTCGACCGCCGGGAGGCGTGACGGGCTCTCCTCCGGGACCGCGCCGGAGGGCGAGGGGCGGGGCGGGTCGAGCCGGGTCAGGAGACCTCGATGACGACCTTCCCCCGGGTGTGGCCGGACTGGCTGTGCCGCCACGCCTCGGCGGCCTGCTCCAGCGGCACCGCCCGGTCGACGGCGACCGTGAGCTTCCCGGCGTCCACGAGGTCGGCCAGCGCGGTGAGGCCGTCCCGGTCCGGCCGGACGAACAGGTAGCGCCCGCCCTTCTGCAGCACTCCCGGGTCGATGACCGACAGCACCTTCGACCGGTCCTTCAGCACCTGCTGCGAGACGTCGATGGCATCGCCGCCGACGAAGTCGAAGGCCGCGTCCGCACCGTCGGGCGCCAGCTCGCGGACCCGGTCCGCCAGCCCGTCGCCGTAGACCACCGGCTCGGCGCCCAGCTCCCGCAGATAGCCGTGGTTGCGCTGACCGGCGGTGCCGATGACCCGGGCACCGCGGGCGGCGGCGAGTTGCACGGCGAACGAGCCGACCCCGCCGGAGGCGGCATGGACCAGCACCGTGTCGCCCTCGCCGACGCCGAGCCGGTCCAGCGACTGGTACGCGGTCAGCCCGGCCAGCGGCACCCCCGCCGCCTGCTTCCAGTCCAGCGCCGCGGGCTTGCGGGCCAGGGTCCGCACCGGCGCGGCCACCAGCTCGGCACAGGTGCCGTGCTGGGCCCAGTCCTTGCGGACGTAGCCGATCACCTCGTCGCCGGGGGCGAACTCCGTCGCGTCGGGCCCGGTCCGCTCCACGACGCCCGCCACGTCCCAGCCGGGGACCAGCGGGAAGTGCGCGTCGATGATCTGGTCCAGGTACCCGGCGCCGATCTTCCAGTCGACCGGGTTGACCCCGGCCGCCTTCACCCGCACCAGCACCGAGTCCGGGCCGACCTTGGGCTCGGGCAGCTCCATGAGCTCCAGGTCGTCGGGGCCGCCGTAGTTGTTCAGTGCGATTGCCTTCATGCTCAGTCCAATGCCGTGGCCGCGATGATCATTTCGTCCTCTGCCCCGTACGCCTTCCCGGCCGGCCGGAACCGGATGCGGCCGTCCGCTATCTGCGGCGGACGAGGTACATCCCGGCCAGCACCCCGACCACGCCCGGGATCAGCAGCGCCACCCACAGCGGCATGGTGACCACCGGGACCAGCAGCCGGATCCGGGTCTGCCCGGTGTTCTGGAAGACGAAGACCAGGGCGAGGGCGGTCAGGAGCAGCACCGCCAGCCTGCCGGGCGTCACGAAGCCGCGCCCGCCGCCGCCGTCCGCGTCCCGTCCGCCGCCTCTCCTGCTGTGCGTCATGGCTCCAGCCTGGGGGCACGGGACGCGGACCGCCCGGTGAACCCCCCTACGGGGTGCCCGGATCGGCCGGACGGGGGACGGCCACCGCGACGGCCGCCGCGTACCCCTCGGGGACCGCGACGTCGGCCAGGGACCAGCCCGGCACCCCGGCGGGCACCGCGAGGGTGCCGACATAGGTGATGTCCGGGGCCTCGCCCAGCCCGGCGCCGGTGCCCTTGAGGTACGCCTCCTTCCTGGTCCAGCAGCGGGCGAAGGCGGCCGGGCGGCCGGCGGCCGGCAGCCGGCCGATCTCGGCGCGCTCGCGCGGATGGAGGGCGCCGGCCGTCTCGGCGACGGTGCGGGCCGAGGGGTACTCCTCCACGTCCGCCCCCACCGGCGCGTCGTCGAAGGCCAGCAGTACCAGGTCGCCCGCGTGCGACAGCGAGAAGTGCACCGGGTTGCCGGGCACGGCCGGCCGGCCGTGCGGCCGGGCACACAGCGGGCACGGCTCCCGGACGAAGGGCACGTCGGCGGCCCCGGTGCCGAGATACGCGGCGAGCTCGTGCCGCAGGGCGGTGTGCGCGACGCGGTAGCGGTCGCGGTCGGCCCGGCGCACGAACGACGCGGCGCGGGCCCGCTCCTCCTCGGACAGGACCGCGCCGTCGCGCGCCGCGTCCGCGTGCTCGGACACCCGCAGTACGTGCAGCTTCAACGCTTTCCTCCACGGGGCGGACGGATCGGGCGGGACGGTGCGCGGTGTGCGGGTGTCAGGGGCGCCGCAGGCAGGTGTAGGTGCCGAACAGGCGCCCCTCGTACTCCGCCTCCACTATCTCGAACCCGGCCTGATCCAGCATCGGCTCCAGCAGCCAGCGGAAGGTGCTGTACTCCGTGCGCAGGTGCTCGGTGTAGTCCGCGCGGGTGTAACCGCGCTCCGGGTCGTCCGCCGCGCCCGCCAGCCACCGCGCCACGACGGCGCCGGTCCCGGCGGGAGGGCAGTCCAGGACCAGATCGCGCAGCCGGAGCACTCCGCCGGGCCGCAGCAGGGCGGCGATCCGGGCCAGGGCCACCGCCTTGAAGAGGTCGGGCAACTGGTGCAGGGCGTGCCGGGTGTGCACGGCGTCGGCGGGCGGCCCGGGGTGCCGGTAGGTGAGGAACCCGGCCCGTACACACTCGACGTTCCCCGCGCGCGCCGCGGCGGCCCGCTCCCGCAGGTGCGCCAGCATGGCGGGCGAGACGTCCACGGCCACCACCCGGGCGAACTCCCGGGCCGCCGCCAGTGCGAACCGGCCGGTGCCCGCGCCCAGGTCCACCACGGTGGCGTCCTCCCCCACGCCGTGCCGGCGCAGTGCGGCGAGGTCCGGCCCGGGATCGGGGTGCCCCTGCTTGCGGTCGAAGCCCGCGACGAAGGCGGCGTCCAGATGCTCGGGCCCGGCGTACGCCGACTCGTCGATCATCCAGGGCTCGGGGTCGGTTCCGGGGTCGGCTGCCATGGGGCGATCGTGACACGGGCGCCGCACGGGCGGCCAGGCGTTTTCCGCCGCACTCCCGGCGGACCGGTAGGCCATTCCCTTCCCCGGCATCGATGTATGGCCCATCCATCCGCTACTGTGCCGCCTCGACGGGGTGGTTGGCCGCTCGGATGCGGCCAGAACAGCGGAAAACAGGGTGCGGTATGAGATCGCGTCGGATATGGGGCACGGGCGCCGCGGTGGCGGCGGGGGTTTCGGGGGTGCTGCTGTTCCAGGGAGTGATCGGCGCTCCCGTGGGGAGCCCCGGCGACGACGGCAGGGGCGGCGGAGACGGCGGACCGGGGAAGCCGGTCCGCGCCTAAGTCCGCTCGGCCGCGCTGAAGGTGGCCGGTGACGGCCGGATCGCAGAGTCGGGCAAGCGGGACGTCGAGCCGTTCAGCATGCTGGGGGTGACCTGGACCGACCCCGAAGCCCGCGTGGACGGCACGGTCGAGGCACGGACCCGCGCCGCCGGGAGCGGGAAGTGGTCCGGCTGGCTGGCGCTGGACGGCGACAGCGGGCAGGGCGAGCCCGGCGCCGGGCGCGGCGGCACCGAGCCGGCCTGGGTGGCCTCCCGCGCCGCCTCCTCCGGCCAGGCGTACGTCTACGTCGACGGCGTCAAGGCCAAGACGGTGGACCTGAGGTCGTCCACCACCAAGTACCGCCAGGCGATCTGGACCAGGTCCTGGGCGGGCAGCGGGAAGCACACAGTGAGGATCGTGGTCGTCGGCACCGGCGGCCGGCCCACCATCACCACCGACGGCCTCGTCTACCTCAAGTAGGCGGGCGGACGCCGCCGTCCGGGCCCGGTTCCCCCGCGCGCTGCGCGCGGGGGAACCGGGCCCGCGGGGTCTCCGGGCTACCGGGCGCCAGGCGCGTGGCGGGCCGTGTGCTCGGCGAACGGCGCGATGCCGACCCGGGCACGCAGGGCGTCCACCCGTTCCGGGTCAGGGTCGGCGCACGGCCAGGGCACGGGGGCGCCGTCGCGCACCCCCGCGATCTGGGTGCCGTGGAGCTGCGGGCGGCCCTCGTTGACCAGGACCCGGTCGGTGAGGAAGGCCAACTGACGCCGGTCCGCCTCGCCCCGCTCCACCGCCTCCCCCAGCAGCCGCAGGGCGCGGCGCTGGACGCCGAGTTGGCGGTCGGCGTGCTGGGCGACGCGCCAGGCGGCGGTGGCGGCCGCCGCACCGACCGCGGCGGCGGTCGGCCAGCCGTGCTCTTCCATGATCCGGTCCAGCCGGTCGCCGTGCTCGGCGGTCAGCCGCCGCCAGACCAGTTGCTCGGCGAAGTCCTCGCTGTGCGCCAGCGGCGCCGCACGGGTCTGCTCCTCCCCCATCGCGCGCAGTTCCGCCGCCAGTCCGGCCAGTTCCGCCGGCTCCGTCACGCTCCCGCCCTCCGTGTCCGTACGGCACTTCCGTCCGGTGCCGACCGTAGCCGCCGGGGACGGCAGAAGGATCGTTCCGGGGAGTGGTGACGGCGGGGCCCGGAGCCACGAGAATGGAGGTACACCCGGCGGACGTACCCGCGCCGGGCCCCGCCGCGTGCGGACCCCGGATCAGGCGGCGAAGCCGCCGTCCACCGCGATGGCCGCGCCGGTGAGGTAGCCGCCCTGGGCCCCGGCCAGATGCGCCACCGTCGCGGCGATCTCCTCCGGACGCCCGTAGCGGCCGAGTGCCGTCAGGACCCGCTGGGCCTCGGCGCCGGGTCCGTCCGCCGGGTTCATTTCGGTGTCGATCGGGCCGGGGTGGAGGAGGTTGGCGGTGATGCCGCGCGGGCCGAGCTCCCGGGCCAGGGCCTTGGTCAGACCGGTCAGGGCGGCCTTGCCGGTGGCGTAGAGGGTGCCGCCGGGGAAGGCGACGTGCTCGGCCATGCAGCTCCCGATGGTGATGATCCGCCCGCCCTCGCCCAGCTGGGCCGCGGCGGCCCGGCAGGCGAGGTAGGTGCCGCGGACGTTGACGTGCAGCACCCGGTCGACGTCCTCCTCGGTCAGCTCTCCGATCGGCCCCATGACACCGGCCCCGGCGTTGTTGACCAGGATGTCCAGCCGCCCGAACTCCGCCACCGTGTCCGCCACGGCGGCGCGTACGGCGGCCGGGTCGGCGTTGTCGGCGCGCAGTGCGCGGGCGCGGCGGCCGATCGCCCTGATCTGCTCCACCACCCGCTCGGCGCTCTCGGCGGAGTCCCGGTGGGTGATCGCCACATCGGCGCCGTCCCGGGCGAGGCGGAGTGCCACCGCCGCCCCGATGCCCCGGCTGCCGCCGGTCACCAGGGCCACTTTGCCGTACAGGTCGTTCGTGTCGGTCGTATCGGTCATGCCGTCGATGTCTGTCGTGTTCGTGGACATGACTCGATCCTCGTGTGCCGCGCCCGCGAGGTCCGGCGGCATTCGGACCTCGCGTTCGACGGGACACCGCGCGGCTCCCTACGCTCGGGGCCGTGTCCTCCGCCGAACTGGTGCCGCCCGCCCTGCCCGTCGTCCGCACCGTCCGCGGCTATCCGGGCGGCCGGGTGTGGCTGGACCGGCTGCCCGGCCTGATCGGGGAGCTCACCGTGCGCTGGGAGCTGGAGCCCGGAGAGCCGTTCACCGGCGGCAGCTGCTCCTGGGTGGCGCCGGTGCGGCGGGTGGACGGCTCCGCGGCGGTCCTCAAGATCGGCTGGCCGCACCGGGAGGCGGCCGGGGAGGGCGAGGCGCTGCGGCTGTGGGACGGCCGGGGCGCCGTACGGCTGTACGAGCACGACCCGGAGCGGTACGCCCTGCTGCTGGAGCGCTGCGAGCCCGGCACCGAGCTGCGGGACGCCGGCGAACTGCCCGCCGAGGAGCGGCTGGTGCTCGGGGCCAGGGCGCTGCGCGGGCTGTGGGAGGCGCCCGTACCGTCCGGCACGGGGCTGGAGCGGGTGGCGGACGTGACCGCCGAGTGGGCGGGGACGGCCGAGGAGCGGATGGCGCGGCTGTCGCCGCCCGGCTTCGACCCGGCGCTGGTGGCGCTGGGCGTCCGGCTGCTGCGCGAGCTGCCCGCCACGGCCGACCGTGAGGTGGTGGTGCACGGCGACTTCAACCCCGGCAACGTGCTGGCCGCGCGGCGGGGCTGGCTGGCCATCGACGCCAAACCGATGGTGGGCGATCCGCTGTACGACCCCTGGCCGCTGATCGAGCAGATCGACGACCCCTTCGCCCGCCCCGACCCGCGCCCGGTGGTCGCCGCGCGGTGCGCGCTGGTCGCCGGCGTGCTCGGCGCGGACGTGGCACGCCTCCAGGCGTGGGCGGTGGCGCGGCGCGTGGAGGAGGCCCTGTGGCGGGCGGATGTGACGGGGGACCCGGCCGGTGGCGCCGCGCTGCTGCGCCAGGTGCGGGTCCTGGCGGACCTGGCGGGGCTGTAGGCCCGGTTGCCGGCCCGGCCGCAGGCCCGGCACCGCCTCATGCCAGGGCGGGCTCCTTCAGGGTCAGGACGCACGCGTCGGCGTCCAGGGTGGCGGGGACGCCGAGCGGGACGGTCAGGGTCGTGGGGCCGTGGCCGAAGCCCAGCTCCTCCACCACCGGCACGCCGAGCGGGGCGAGCCGGTCCAGCAGCAGGGGGCGGAGGTCCTCGTAGGGGCCGCAGCCGTGCCAGGAGCCCAGGGCGATGCCCGTCACGCCCGCCGGCACCCCGGAGCGGAGCAGCTGGGTGAGCCAGCGGTCGATGCGGTACGGCTCCTCCCCGACGTCCTCCAGCAGCAGGATTCCGCCGCCGGGCGGGCAGACGCCCGCCCGGCCCAGCACCCCGGCCTCGGTGGCCAGCATCGACAGGCAGCCGCCGAAGGTGGTGCCGAAGGCGCGGCCGGGCACCAGGGTGCGGGCGGTGGGCGAGGTGAGTTCGGTGACCGTCTCCGGTTCCAGGAGGGTGCGGCGCAGGTGCTCCCGGCTCGCGGGGTCCGCCAGGAAGGGGGCGGTGGCGGGCATCGGACCGTGCACGGTGGCCAGGCCCAGCCGGGCGGCGAGCGCCTCGTGCAGCACGGTCAGGTCGCTGTAGCCGACGAAGACCTTCGGGCCGGCCGCCCGCAGCGCCGTCCAGTCCAGCAGGTCCACCATGCGCTGGGTGCCGTAGCCGCCGCGCGCCGCCAGGACCGCGGCGACGGACGGGTCGCACCAGGCGTCGGTCAGGTCGCGGGCGCGGTCGGCGTCGGTGCCCGCGAGGTAGGGCAGGCGCGGGTGGACGTCCAGGACGTGCGGCATGGCCACCGGGTCCAGGCCCCAGCCGCGCAGCACCTCCAGCCCGGCCGCCAGCCGCTCGCCCGAGACCCGCCCGCTGGGCGCCACGACCGCCACCCGGTCGCCGGGGCGCAGCCGCCGGGGCCGTACGGGCGGCACGGGCGGGGGCGCGTACGGGGGCTGCGGGGTCACTCGGTCAGCTCCAGTTCCGGCACGTCCTCGCGTTCGAAGCCGAAGACCCGTGCGTACAGGGCGAGTTCGGCCTCGACGGCCCGTATGACGGTCTCCGCCCGCCGGAAGCCGTGGCCCTCGCCCTCGAAGGCGAGGTAGGCGTGCGGCACCCCGCGCCCGGCGACCGCCGCCAGCAGGCGGTCGCACTGGGCGGGCGGGCAGACCGGGTCGTCCAGCCCCTGGAGCAGCAGGAACGGCACCGTGATCCGGTCGGCGCGGCGCAGGGGCGAGCGCTCCCGGTAGCGTTCGGGGTGTTCGGCCGGGGAGCCCAGCAGCCCCTCCAGGTACCGCGACTCGAAGTCGTGGGTCCCGCCGGCCGCCCAGTCCTCCGGGTCCAGGACGGGGTAGGCGATGACCGCGCAGGCGTACAGGCCCGCGGCGGCGGGCGAGACGAGGGAGCAGGCGGCGGTCCAGCCGCCCGCGCTGCCGCCGCGCACGGCCAGCCGCGCGGGGTCGGCGGTGCCCTCGGCGGCCAGGGTGCGGGCGACGGCCGCGCAGTCCTCGACGTCGACCACGCCCCAGCGCCCGCGCAGCCGTTCGCGGTAGGCGCGGCCGTAGCCGGTGGAGCCGCCGTAGTTCACCTCCACCACGCCGATGCCGCGCGAGGTGAAGTAGGCGGTCTCCAGGTCCGCCGCGGCCGCCGCCCGCCCGGTGGGGCCGCCGTGGGCCCGGACGACGTACGGCGGCAGCTCGCCCTCGGGCACGGTGCGCTCCGGGTTGCGCGGCGGGTACAGCAGGGCGTGGACCTCGCGCCCGCCGGGGCCGCGGAAGACGCGTTCGGCGGGCTCGGGCAGGTACGCCGGGTCCACCGGGCCGGGGTGCGCGGCGCCGACGGCCCGGGCGTGGCCGGTGGCGGTGTCCAGCTCCACCACCTCGTACCCGCGGCGCGGTCCCGCGGCGACGCCGGTGACGCGGGTGCCGACGGCGGCCAGGGCGGGGGCCCACTCGGTCCAGGGGCCGGGGACGTCGGCGAGCCGGCCGGTGACCGGGTCCAGGACGCCCAGCCGCAGCGGGCCGCGGCCGTGCAGGACGGCGACGGTGCCGTCGGCCAGCGGCGCGAACCACCGGTGGCCGAGCTTCCACAGCGGCCCGCCGAACTCCTCCTCGCGCGGGCACAGGGCGGTGGCCGCGCCGGTGGCGGGATCGTCGAGGCGGTACAGGTTCCACCAGCCGCTCGCGTCGCCGCTGAACAGCAGCGCGCCGTCCGCGCTCCAGTCGGCCTGGGCCACCGACTCCGCCTCGCCCCCGGCCACGGCCCGCGCGTCCGCCAGGGTGCCGTCCGCGGTGACGCCGGCGAGGCGGAGCACGGTGCCGTCCCAGGGCATCCGGGGGTGGTCCCAGGCCAGCCACGCCGCGTGCCGCCCGTCCGGGGAGAGCCGGGGGCCGGTGACGAACCGGTCGGTGCCGCCGGTCAGTTCGCGCACCCGGGAGCGGTCGGCGGCGGCCGAGCCGTCCAGCGGGACGGCCGCGAGCACCCGGCGCACGTCGGTGGGCGCGGGGCCGGTGGGCTCCTCCAGCACGCACCACACCTCGCCGCGCGCCACGAGCACCACCGGATCGGCCCAGCGCGGCCGTCCACCGGCCGGCGGGAGCGGAGTGAGCGGGTACGGCACGGCACCGGGGACGTCCGGCTCCAGGGCGTACATCCGCTGGTCGGCGTGGTGGACGAAGACGACCAGCGGCCCGCCCGCCGGACGCTCCGCCCCGGCCCAGGGCCGCCCGCCGTACTCGATCACCCGGCTGCGGACGTCCCACGGCGCGGGCAGCACGGCCTCCGGCTCCGCGGCGCCCGCCCGCAGCCGCAGCAGCGCCCGGCGTCCGCCCTCGGCGGGGCGGGGCTCGGTCCACCACACCTCCTGCCCCACGGTGTCCGGGTACTCCGGACGGCCGTCGTGCGCGGCGACCAGGCGGGCGCCGACCGGGGAGGGCCAGGTGCCACAGGGAGCGGCGGCGGGGGTCATCGGGGCGGCTCCTCGCGGTTCGGGGGCTGCGGAAGGTCCGGGGGGCGTCCTCGGCGGACGGCGTCCTCAGAGGCTGAACAGCGCGCGGTCCAGGACCCGTACGCCGAAGTGCAGCGCGTCCACCGGGACCCGCTCGTCGACGCCGTGGAACATCGCCTGGTAGTTGAGGCCTTCGGGGAGCCGCAGCGGCGAGAAGCCGTAGCCCGCGATGCCCAGCCGGGCGAACTGCTTGGCGTCGGTGCCGCCGGTCATGCAGAACGGGACGACATGGGCGCCGGGGTCGAAGTGCTCCAGGGACTCGCGCAGCACGGCGAAGGTGCGCGAGCCGACCGGCGCCTGGAGGGCCGGGCCGCGGTGGTAGAACTCCCACTCCACGTCCGGGCCGGTCAGCTCCTCGATGGTGGCGGTGAACTCCTCCTCGGTGCCCGGCAGTATCCGGCCGTCCACGTGCGCCACGGCGGTGCCGGGAATGACGTTGATCTTGTAACCGGCCTTGAGGCCGGTGGGGTTGGCGCTGTTGCGGACGGTCGCCTCGACCAGCTTGGCGGACGGGCCGAGCTTGGCCAGCAGGGCGTCCACGTCGAACCCGGGGTCCTCGAAGTCGGGGTCGTCCAGTCCGTTGAGCCGGGACAGCTCGGTGAGGGCGGCCCGCACCGTCTCCGACAGCCGTACCGGCCAGGTGTGCTCGCCGATGCGGTGCACGGCGGCGGCCAGCCGGCTGACCGCGTTGGCGCGGTTGACCTTGGAGCCGTGTCCGGCGCGGCCGGTGGCCGTCAGCTCCATCCAGGCGGTGCCGCGCTCGCCCGCCGCCACCGGGTACAGCCGCAGGCCGCCGCCGGCGTGGAAGGTGTAGGCGCCGGACTCGCTTATGCCCTCGGTGCAGCCCTCGAACAGCTCGGGGTGCTCCCCGGCGAGGAAGTCGGAGCCGAACTGGCCGGTGTCCTCCTCGTCGGCGGTGAAGGCGAGCACGATGTCGCGGCGGGGACGTGCCCCGGCCCGTGCCCAGGCCCGGACGGTGGCCAGGACCATCGCGTCGGCGTTCTTCATGTCGACCGCTCCGCGCCCCCAGACCACGCCGTCGCGGACCTCCCCGGAGAAGGGGTGCACGGTCCAGTCGGCGGGCTCGGCGGGCACCACGTCCAGATGGCCGTGGACGAGCAGCGCGTCGGCGTCCGGGTCGGTGCCCTCGATACGGGCGACGACGTTGGTGCGGCCGCGGACCTTCTCCAGCAGCACCGGCTCGATCCCGGCCTCGGCCAGGCGCTCGGCGACGTACTCGGCGGCGCGGCGCTCCGTGCCGTCCCCGTTGCCGAGGTTGACGGAGTCGATGCGGATCAGCTCGGAGGTGAAGGCGACCGCCTCCTCCAGGGCCCGTCCGTCGATCCGGTGCGCGCCGGCGGTGCCGGCGGCGGGACCGGTGGTATCGGTGATGTCGGTGGTGGTGCCGGTGGTTCCGGTTCCCTCAGCCATACTGCTCCTCCACTGCGGCCGAGACGACTGTGGTCACCGCCTTGAAGCAGCGGATGCCCTCGTACATCGTCGGCGATGTGTACGCCACCCGGCGCTCACCCGTCCGCTCCACGCCGGGCACGACGGTCGCCGCGCCGGCCAGGTGCTCGGCGTCGAACTCCAGCTCCACGGTGCGGGGCCGCGGCACGGCCGGTGCGTGCCGGACGGCCAGTGCCGCCGCCTTCTCCGCCGCGGCGCGGATGTCGGCGGCGGTGCGGGCGGGGGTGCGGCAGACGGCGGCGTAGCGAGACACGTGGTCCTTGACGGCGACCGCGAGCGCGCCGGGGGCCCAGCCGCGGGCGTCGGCGCAGGTGCGGTCGTCGCCGGTGACGAGCACCACGGGGGTGCCGTACTCGGCGGCCACCGCGGCGTTCAGCCGTCCCTCGCTCGCCCGTTCGCCGTCCAGCCACACCCCGGTGATCGAGTTGGCGAGGTAGGTATGGGCCAGGACGCCCTCGTCGCCCGCGCCGGTGTGGTAGCCGACGAAGGCGACGCCGTCCACGTCGCCGTGCTGGACGCCCTCGACCATGCTGAGCGCCTTGTGGCGGCCGGTGAGCAGCCGCGCCCGCTCGTCCAGCCGCTCCAGCAGCAGGTTGCGCATGGTCCAGTGCGCCTCGTTGACCAGCACCTCGTCCGCGCCTCCGGCGAGGAACCCGGTGACCGCCGCGTCGACGTCGGAGGTGAACAGCACCCGGCAGCGCTCCCACTGCGGGGTGCCCGGCAGGACGTCGGCGGGCCAGGTCACCCCCGTGGCGCCCTCCATGTCGGCACTGATCAGGATCTTCGTCACGACAGGCCACGTTACGCGCCGCCCGGGCGAGGTCAAAGACCCGGCCGGGGTGCCGCCGGGCCGCGGTCCGCGCCGCCCTCCCCGCACCGCGGGACCCGGCCGGGGTCAGCGGGGGCGCCCCACCACCAGCCAGTTCGCCGGCAACTCCAGCCGGGAGCCGTCCGGTTCGAACTCCGTCGTGGACAGCGGCAGGGAGCCGCTGGCGCACACCCGGAGTCCGGCCGCGTCGAACAGCGCCGTCAGGTCCGCCAGGCTCTCGCCGGACGGGCCGGAGGGATGGGCCAGGTGCGGCAGGTCCGACAGTCCGGGCGAGTCCAGCGGCCCGGGGAGCTGGCTGGCGTCGGCCGCCTCCGCGCCCCGGGACAGCGCGTCGCGGGCCGTCTGGGCGGCCTCCACCACGAAGGCGCGGCCGAGGTCGCCGACGAGGGCGGCGACGGACTCGGCGACCCTCGGGCGGTGGTGGGGCTCGCTGCGCTGGAGGACGCCGCGCAGATAGGCGTTGGCGTCCCCCAGCTCCTCGTGGAGGCGCCGTATCGCGCCGGGGTCGGTGATGTCGAGCTGCCGGAAGTCGGGGGCGGCACGGCCGCCGCTGCCCTCCCCCACGACCGTCCGGGCGTGCTCCAGGGCCCCGGCCGACCGGTCGATCCCGACACAGGGGCGGAAGCGGCCGGCCAGGAAGACCGTCCGGGCGCCGTTGCCGCAGTCCACGTCGACCAGCGGCAGCCCGGGGTCCAGGTGCTTCTCGAAGATGGGCAGGTGGACGGCGGCCGTGATCGCTGGATCGGTGCTCCAGATGCCTTCCCAGGCGTCGCCGTCTCGGAGCGTGGCGTTCACGGGTCTGACTACCTCCCCCTGTCGCGGGCCGCGGGCGCGGCCACCGGGACAGCCCTCCTACCCCGTTCCGCGCGGTTCGTGCCTGTTGTCCGCCGCGGTGCTCCCGGCCCGGTCGTCCGCGCCGGCGCGTGCCGGGCCCGGCCGATACGGGATTGACACCCCACGACGGGAACAGGTGTTCTATTCTTGACGGGCAGCACGAGGAGGCCGCATGCGCTGGGACAGCCTGAGCCACGACGGACCGGACGCGAGCGGCACCACGGCCGCCCTCTTCGGCCCGGACGTGGTGAGCCGCACGTTCGACACCCCCGAGTTCCGGGGCATCACCTTCCACGAGGTGCGGGCGAGGTCGATCGTCAACCGGGTGCCGGGCGCCTCCCGGCTGCCGTTCGAGTGGACCGTCAACCCCTACCGGGGCTGCTCGCACGCCTGCGTCTACTGCTTCGCCCGCCGCAGCCACGGCTATCTGGACCTGGACACCGGGACGGGCTTCGACACCCAGATCGTGGTGAAGGTCAACGCCGACCGGCTGCTCCGCCGCGAACTGGCCTCTCCCCGCTGGGGCGGCCAGCACATCGCGATGGGCACCAACGTCGACTGCTACCAGCGCGCCGAGGGCCGCTACCGGCTGATGCCCGGCATCCTGTCGGCCCTGCGCGACTTCGCCAACCCGTTCTCCCTCCTCACCAAGGGCACGCTGATCCTGCGCGACCTGGAACTGCTCCGTTCGGCCTGCGCCGTGACGGACGTCGGGATATCGGTGTCGATCGCCTTCCTCGACGAGGAGTTGTGGCGCACCGTCGAGCCCGGCGCCCCCGCGCCCGAACGGCGCCTGGAGGTGGTGCGCGCCCTCACCGGACACGGCATCGGCTGCGGGGTGCTGATGGCCCCGGTCATCCCCTTCCTCTCCGACGGCCCGGCGCAACTGCGCGCGACCGTACGGGCGGTCGCCGCGGCCGGCGCCACCTCCGTCACCCCCCTCGCCCTGCACCTGCGGCCGGGCGCCCGCGAGTGGTTCATGGCCTGGCTCGCCCGGCACCACCCGGGCCTGGTGCGCCACTACGAGGCGCTGTACGCCGACGGGGCCTACGCCCCGAAGTGGTACCAGCGCCGCATCACCCGGCAGGTGCACGAACTGGCCGAGGAGTACGGCATCGGCCCCTCCCGGCCCGGCGCGCACCGGGGCGCGGTGGACGCCGGGGGCGCCCCGCGCTGCTCGCCCGAACCCGACCCGGGCCCCACCCAGTTGACGCTGCTCTGACTCCGCCGGCCCCGGGACGCCGACGGCACCGCCGCCCGACTCCCCCACACCCGTACGGGCTCCCCGGCCGCGCGCCGACGCCCCCTCATACCCCGTTCGGACGCCTCCGCCGGGCCGGGAAGGGCCCGTAATTCTTCCCCTGCGTTAGAGTGGGCCTGCTCGCCGGCCCGTGGCCGGCCTGCTTCCACGCCACCTCCGGGGCCACCGCTCCGTCGTCGTCCGGCGCCTCGGGGGTGGCCCCCTGAGAACGAGCACGGACCCACAGGATTCCGGTCCCGCCGAGCCGTCGAGCCGCACCGGGACCGCCGGCAGAAAGGCGCGTGATGGCCGTCTTCAAGCTGCACCTCAAAGATGGCCGGGAGAGGCTGGTGGAGGCCGGGCGGGCCGGACGGACCGCCGACGGCCAGATCGTCATCGAGGACACCGACTCCCTGGGAGTCTGGGACTGTCTGGAGGAGTACCCGGCCGAGGCCGTGCGGGCCGTCTACCGCCGCGGCCCCGCCGAGAGCGGCATCTACACCTGGATTCCGCAGCCCGCCGAGGGCCGCTGGTGGAGCTACTGACGGGTGCGCCTTCGCGCCCGGCCCCCGGGCCGCCGGGCGCGTTCCCGACGGGTGGTTCCTCCCGAGCACCGTCCGGGGGCCGCACACGCCGCGGATCGCATGGCGTCACCGGCCGTCCGCCTGCGAATCACAGCCCGGCGGATGCTTTCGCCTCTTACGTCGGGGGAGGTTCCGGTCAGCGCCGGCCGCCCCGCTCTCCTCCGGGCGGGGCGGCCGGTGCCTCCGGTCAGCCGAACGGGATGCGCACCACGGACCGGTCGCCGGTCCCGAGAGTGCTGGGCCCCCGCCCGATGGCGTTCCAGACCTCGACGCGGACCGTGCCCCCGGACATGTCGCCCAGCGTGCCGGTGGCGGACCTCAGCCCGCGCGCCTCGGTGTAGCGCTCGAAGCCGGGCACCGGGTCGGTGGCGAAGTAGTGGTACGTCTCCACCCGCTCCCAGCTGCCGTCGCCGGTGCGGTCGTAGGAGACGCGCACCTGCTGGCCGTTGCCGACCGTCGATCCCGCGTCCACCTGGAGGTCGAAGCGGGTGGCGCCCCCGTCGTACCTGCCGCTGACCCCCGAGACGGTGAAGGTCTGCGGCCGGTGCGGCGTCCCGTCGTGGTTGGCGCCGTCCGCCGACGCGAGGGTGGCGGTGCCCGCCGTACCCGGGGAGCCGAGGGTGCCGCCGGAGCGCAGGTGGAGGGTGTTCGACGTCGGCGGGTCGGTGGGCCCGGTGCCGCCACGGGTCCACACGGCGACGTAGTCCACCAGCATCGAGCGGCCGGGGACGGTGGCGGAGGTGGGGGTGGCGAACCCGGCGACCCCGTCGGGGAAGGCCCCTCCCATGGCCACGTTCAGCAGGAGGAAGTATCCCGCGTGCCCGGTCATGTCCGCCCAGGTGGTCGCGGAGAACCGGTCCTGGGTGAGCCGGTGGTAGAGCTGGTCGTCCACGTACCAGCGCAGCTCGTTGGGCGTCGTGGCGCGGTCCCACTCGAAGCGGTAGGTGTGGAAGGCCGACTGGCAGCTCGCGCCCGGGCAGGTGCGGCTGGCGCCCAGGCCCTCGGTCTCGTTGCAGTCGCCGCCGGGGTTGACGCCGCAGTGCAGCACGCCCCAGACGGTGTTGAGGCCGTTGACGTTCTCCATGACGTCGAACTCGCCGATGGCGGGCCAGTTCCAGTAGTTGCCCCGGTAGGGGGAGCCCAGCGCCCAGAAGGCGGGCCAGTAGCCGAGGGCGGCCTCCCCGGTGACGTCCGGCATCCGCAGCCGGCTCTCGATGCGCAGCACTCCGCCGGCCGGCGCCTTGAAGTCGGCGCGGCGGGTCTCGATGCGGCCGGAGGTCCAGTTGCCCGCGCCGTCCCGGAGCGGGGTGATGCGCAGGTTGCCGCTGCCGTCGAGGGAGACGTTGTCGGGCGAGTCGGTGTAGCGCTGCACCTCGCCGGTGCCCCAGTTGGCGGGTCCGCCGGGATATCCGTGCCCGGTGTCGATCTGCCAGTTCGCGGCGGAGGGCAGCGAGCGGGCCGGGCCGTCGAAGTCGTCGCTCCACACCGGGGTCCAGCCCGCCGGGGACGGCACGGCACCGCGCGCGGCGGGCGGCGCCAGCAGTCCGGAGGCGAACAGTGCGAGGACGACGGTGGCCAGGACCGCCAGGGCGGGCCCCGGCCGGCGGCCGGGTCTGTGCCGGGGCACGGACGGGGTGGTGCCGTATGTGCTCAAGCGGAACACCTCCTGCTGGGGGAGGACAGCGCGGAGCGGCCCGCACCGCCGGGCGGGCGGGTGCGGGAGGCGCTGCCCGAAGGTTCTGAGAGCGCTCTCAGACTTAATAGAGGCACCCGCACACCGCGTCAATGACCCGCGCACGTCAACTTCGGGGCCTCCGCCGCCGTCCGGGCGAACATCCGCACTCCCTGGCGAACACCGCGCGAAACCCGACAGTGGGTGTCCGGTATCACCGCGACCATGGCCGCATGACGACCAGTTGGGCGGACTTCGAGACGGCCGAGCCCGCGCTCGCCTCGGCGGTCCGGGCACGATTCGAGCGGTACCGGCACCATGTCCTGGGCACCGTCCGCGCCGACGGGGCGCCGCGGCTGACCGGGCTGGAGGTGACCTTCCGCGCCGGCGGACCGTGGCTCGGCATGATGCCGAACTCCCGCAAGGCGCTGGACCTGCGGCGTGATCCCCGGTTCGCGCTGTACGCCAACCCCGGCCCGGACGAGACCATGCCCGACGGCGACGCCCGGATCGGCGGGCGGGCCGTGGAGGTGACCGACCCGGCGGTGCTCGCCCGCTTCGCCGAGGAGGCCGGAGCCCCGGAGCCGTTCCACCTGTTCCGCGCCGACCTCACCGAGGTGGTGCGTGTGACGGTGGAGGGCGACGATCTGGTGCTGCGCACCTGGCGGCCGGGGCGGCCGGTGCGCGTGCTCCGCCGCGGCACCGGCGACGAACCACCGCGCGCCGACCCCCCGGGGTGACGGGCCCGGGCCCGGCGGGGCGGGGCGTCCCGCACGGCCCGTCCGCTCACGCCGGCGCCGCACCGCCCCCAGGCGGGTTGACGGCGACGGCCTTGAAGAACGTGTAGAGGAAGGTGCCGCCGTCCTCCGCCGTGCGGTGCAGGCCGGCGATGCCCCGGTCCCAGTCGGCCCCGGTGGTCAGGCCGGCGGCCAGCGCCTCCTCCCGCACCGACTCCACCATCGCGGTGAAGGTGTCGCGGGTGAAGCCCTTCACCAGGTCCGGCACCGTCCGGTCGGCGTAGACCGTCCGCGGGCGCACTGCCACGCCGGTGTACCCGGCCCCGGTCAGCAGCGGCTCCAGGCGGCGGCCGAGCAGGGCGTCGCCGCCGGCCGCCGCCTGGAGACGGACCAGGCAGTCGACCGCCGCGCGGGCGTGGGCGCTGTCGGGGTGGAGGAGCACCGAGCCGTGATCCCCCTCGATCACGGTGACCGTGCCGCCGGGGCGCAGCAGGCGGCGCAGGATGCCCAGCGCCCGCGCGGGATCGGGCAGATGCTCCAGGACGAAGCAGACGAAGAGGTGGTCGAAGGACGCCTCGGGGAAGGGCAGGTCGAACAGGTCAGCGTGGCACCAGTCCACCTCGGCCCCGGGATGACGGACCGCAACCTTCTCGCGGGCCAGGGCCAGCGACTCCGCCGAGACGTCGACCGCGGTGATGCGCGCCCCGGGACTGCTGCCCACCAGGTGCACCGTCTGGGCACCGACCCCGCAGCCCACCTCCAGCACCCGGCTGCCCGCCGGGTACGAGGTGCCCCGGTGCAGCAGCGCCGCCAGGGTGCCGGCCTGGTCGTCCAGGCGGCGGCTCTCCCGCTCGGAGTAGCCGTGTACGTAGTCGACCGCCATCAGCCGTTGCCTCGCTTCCGTGGGTGGGGCGCATCGGGTGCGCGTCCCCCACCCTGGTCCCACAATGGCCCGGTGGGCAGTGCCAAAGACGATGGTTCCGACCGGTCCAGAACCGTCCGGTCCCCCGTGCCGCCGGCCCCCGGGGCGGACTTCCTCCAGCTCGACACCGGTCAGGCCCCGCCGGGCGGGCTGGCCGACTGGCTGGCCGACCGGCTGCGGCTGGCGATCCGCGACGGACGGCTGCCGGTGGGCAGCAGGCTGCCCGCCTCCCGCGTCCTCGCCGCCGAACTGCGCGTCTCCC
The DNA here is from genome assembly GCF_036323805.1 of Streptomyces rubellus. Taxonomy (NCBI): domain Bacteria; kingdom Bacillati; phylum Actinomycetota; class Actinomycetes; order Kitasatosporales; family Streptomycetaceae; genus Streptomyces; species Streptomyces rubellus. The sequence goes on along the minus strand of NZ_JAZDCX010000019.1, from coordinate 19,650 downwards.
GGGGCGTGGTGACCGACGCCTACCGGCGGCTGGGCGAGGACGGACATGTCGCCGGACGGGGCCGGGGCGGCACGGTCGTCGTCGCCGCACCCGTCCGGGCGAGCGCCCCGCCGCCCCCGGCGCCCGCCGTTCCGCCGTCCCCGGAGGAGGTCTTCGCCGCCACGCCCGGCCCGGATGTCTTCGACCGGCTGCGCTCAGTGCCCGCACGGTTCGATCTGACGCCCGGCACCCCGGATCTGGCGGCCTTCCCCCGGGCGGCCTGGCAGCGGGCCGAGCGGGCAGTGCTCGGTTCGCTGGCCGCGGCCGACCTGGGGTACGGGGACCCGCGCGGCGCCCCCGCGCTGCGGCTGGCCGTCGCACGCTGGCTGGCCCGCAACCGCGGGGTGCGGGTGGAGCCCGGCGAGGTGCTGATCACCGCGGGCACCGCCCAGTCACTGACCCTGTTCGCCCAGCTCCTCCGGGAGGAGGGGGTGCGGGAGATGGCGGTGGAGGACCCCGGGTCGCTCGGCGCCCGTCAGCATCTGAACGCCCGCGGGCTGGCCACTCCCCCGGTGCCGGTGGACGCCGAGGGCGTCCGGGTGGACGCCCTGCGCGCCTGCGGCGCCCCGGTCGTCCTGCTCACCCCCGCGCACCAGTTCCCCACCGGGGTGGTGCTCGGCGGCGACCGGCGGCGGGAGCTGATGCGGTGGGCCGCCGGCGGCGGGCTGGTCCTCGAGGACGACTACGACGCCGAGCACCGCTACGACCGTCCGCCCGTACCGGCCCTGCGAGCGATGCTCCCGGAACGGGTGCTGTACGCGGGCAGCGTCTCCAAGCTCCTGGCGCCCGCGCTGCGGGTGGGCTGGGTGCTGGCACCGTCCCGGTACCGGGAGTCGATGGCCGATGCCAAGCGGTACGCCGACCTGGGCAACGCCGCGCTGCCGCAGCTCACGCTGGCGCGGCTGATGGAGTCGGGCGCGCTGGAGCGCCATCTGCGGCTGCTGCGCGGGCACCACCGGCGCCGCCGGGACGCCATGGTGGCGGCGGTCGGGGAGTACCTGCCGGGGGCGGTGGTGCACGGCGCGGCGGCGGGTCTGCATCTGACGGTCGTCCTGGAGTCCCCGCCCGGTGCCGGTTCCGCCGCCGACGACGACACGGCCCTGGCGGCGGCGGCCCTGGCCCGGGGCGTGAAGACGCATCCGCTGTCCTGGCACCGGCTGCGGCCGGGGCCGCCCGGGCTGGTGCTGGGCTACGCCGCCCGCACGCCGGGAGAGATCGGCGCGGCGGTGGCCGCTCTGGGCGAGGCCGTGCGCGACCTGACGCGGTGACACCTCCCGCGCTCTCCCGGGAGCCGCGCCGGGATCACCCCGGACTCGCCCCGGGATCACGGGACCAGGAGACAGGCGGGCACCGGCCTCACAGCAGGCGGAGCGCCTCCTGCGCCGCGGGGCGGAGCTTCTCGTGCTCCCGGGCGGCGATCAGCACCAGCCGGGCCCGGGAGTCGCCGAGCACTCCCAGCCCCTCCACACAGGCCCGGGCCACCTGCCAGTGGGGGGCGGGGCTGGCCAGGATCCGGTCCAGGACGCGGATCAGGGTCGGTGCCGACTCGGGCGCGCGCAGCGCCGTCAGCAGCCGGACCGGGTGGAGGGCGTACGCGGTGCGCAGCTCGTTGTCGGCCAGTGCCGCCGCGGCGCGGGCGGTACGCGGGTCGTTCAGCCGGAGCAGGGCCCGGGCGGCGGCCGAACCGCGGGGCGGGTCGCGGTGGTTGAGCAGGAACACCAGGGTCTCGAAGGCCCTGGGGTCGCCGGCCCGGCCCAGGGTGCAGGCGGCCAGTTCCCGGGCCCACAGCGGGCGGCCGGGGGCGGTGAGTTCGGCGACGAGCGCGTCGCGCGCCGCCGGGGTGTTCTGGCGGGCCAGCGCCATCAGCCGCCGGTACTCGGGGGGATCCGCCTCGACGCGCAGCCGCCGCGCCAGTTCGTAGTCCACCGTCTCCGGTGTGCGCGAGGCGCGCGCCGTGCGCGAGCCGCTCTCCGTGCCGGCCGTCCGTTCCGCGCCCACTGTGTTCGGGGCCCTTGAGATCTCCACCGCCTGCTCCCTTCGTGTGGCCCGCACCACACCCCTTGGGGCGTTTTACCCTCTGGTGTTCGTGCTACCCGGAAGTTAGCCTGCTCATAGGAGCGGCACCCCCGCTCAGGCGGCCTGGTGACGCGGCCGCCCCGAGCCGCTGTCGGTTCAGCGCTCGTACACATGCCGGACACGGCCCCGGGACAGGGCCGTTCGGTTCATCCCAACCCTCCGCCTGCGCGCCCGCGTACGGCGCGGGCCGGTACCGCCGGGCACACCCGCCCCACCTCCCCCGCGCCGTGCCTTCCGCGGCGCCCCGCGGTCATCCCCCAGTCGTCACCGTCCCTTCTCCGTCTGGAGTCCCGTGATGGACCGTCCCACCCTCTCCACCGTCGCCGTGGTCGGCCTCGGCACCATGGGCACCGGCATCGCCGAGGTCCTGGCCCGTGCCGGGCGCGAGGTCATCGGCATCGACCCCGACCCCGAGGCCGCCCGCCGGGCCGTCGCGGCCCTGGAGGCGTCCACCGCCCGCGCCGTGGAGCGCGAGCGCCTCACCGAGCGGGAGCGGCGGGACGTCCTCGCCCGCTTCCGCACCTACGGCGATCTCCAGGCGGCCGCCGAGGCCGATCTGGCCATCGAGGTCGTGCCGGAGGACTACGCGCTCAAGCACCGGGTGATCGGTGAGCTGGACGGCGTCCTCAAGCCGTCGGCGATCGTGGCCACCGGGACCAACGCCCTGTCGGTCACCCGGCTCGCCGCCGACTCCGCGCACCCCGAACGGGTGCTGGGCATGCACTTCTTCAACCCCGCGCCCGCGATGCGACTGATCGAGGTCGTCTCCAGCGTGCTGACCTCTCCCGAGGCCGTGGCCGCGGTCACCGGTCTCGCCCGCGAGCTGGGCAAGGAACCGATCGCGGTCGGCGACCGGCCCGGTTTCGTCGCCGACGGGCTGCTGTTCGGCTACCTCAACCAGGCCGCGGCGATGTACGAGTCGCGGTACGCCACCCGGGAGGACATCGACGCCGCGATGCGGCTGGGCTGCGGTCTGCCGATGGGCCCGCTCGCCCTGCTGGACCTGATCGGCGTCGACACCGCGCGCACCGTGCTGGAGGCGATGTACGCCGAGTCCCGGGACCGGCTGCACGCCCCCGCGCCGATCCTGGGGCAGCTCACCGCGGCCGGCCTGACGGGCCGCAAGGCGGGGCGCGGCTTCTACACCTACGAGGCGCCGGGCTCGGCGGCGGTCGTGCCGGACGCCCTGACGCCCCGCGCGGACGAGCGGGCCGCCGAGCCGCGCGCGGTGCGCTCCGTGGGGGTGGCGGGCTCGGGCACGATGGCGAGCGGCATCGCCGAGGTGTTCGCCAGGGCCGGTTACCCGGTGGTGCTCGCCGCCCGCAGCGACGGGAAGGCCGGGAAGGCCAAGGAGGCCGTCGCCGCCTCGCTGGCCCGGTCGGTGAAGAAGGGCCGGATGACCGAGGAGGCCCGCCGGGAGACGCTGGCCCGGATCACCCCGGCCGGTTCGCCGTCGGCGCTGGCCGAGGTCGATCTGGCCGTCGAGGCGGTGGCCGAGGACCTCCAGGTCAAGAAGGACCTGTTCGCGGCGCTGGACGAGGTGTGCAGGCCGGGCGCGGTGCTGGCCACCACCACCTCCTCGCTGCCCGTCGTCGCCTGCGCCCGCGCCACCTCGCGTCCGCAGGACGTGATCGGGATGCACTTCTTCAACCCGGCGCCGGCGATGAAGCTGGTCGAGGTGGTGCGCACCGTGCTGACCGCCGACGACGTCCACGCCACCGTGCGCGAGGTGTGCGCCGCCGTCCGCAAGCACCCGGTGGACTGCGGGGACCGGGCGGGCTTCATCGTCAACGCGCTGCTGTTCCCGTACCTGAACAACGCGGTCAGGATGGTGGAGGAGCACTACGCCGACATGGACGCCGTCGACGCGGCCATGAAGCTCGGCGGCGGCTACCCGATGGGCCCGTTCGAGCTGCTGGACGTGGTCGGGCTGGACGTGTCGCTGGCGATCGAGCGGGTGCTGCACCAGGAGTTCCGCGAGCCTGGCCTGGCGCCCGCGCCGCTGCTGGAGCACCTCGTGGCGGCGGGCTGCCTGGGCCGCAAGACCGGGCGCGGCTTCCGCGAGTACACGCGGCGGTGATCCCCGCGCCCCCGGCGTTCCCGCCCCACGCCGGCTCCGGGTGGGGCGGGCTGCTGGAACCCCGCGGCTCGCCCGCGGGAAGCGGCGCGGCGTGTAACGTTCCCCACATGTCCCAGTCGGTGAAACCAGCCCGTCCCAACCTGCCCAACCAGCGGCTGAAGATGCGCCGCGAGCTGGCCGCCGCGGCGATGGAGCTCTTCGCCACCAAGGGCTACGAGGAGACCACCGTCGACGAGATCGCCGCGGCGGCGGGGGTGGCCCGGCGCACCTTCTTCCGGCACTTCCGCTCCAAGGAGGAGGCGATCTTCCCGGACCACGACGACACCCTGGAGCGGGCCAGGGCGGTGCTGGACGCGGCGCCCGCCCACGAGAACCCGCTGGACACCGTGTGCCGGGGCATCAAGGAGGTCCTGAAGATGTACGCGGCCTCCCCGGCGGTCTCGGTGGAGCGCTACCGGCTCACCCGTGAGGTGCCGACCCTGCGGGAGCGGGAGATCGCCTCCGTGGCCCGCTACGAGCGGCTGTTCACGCGCTATCTGCTGGGCCACTTCGACGAGTCCGCGGGCCACCGGGACGGGGACGAGGGCCTCGACGAGGGACTGGACGAGCCGCTGCTCGCCGAGGTCGCCGCCTCGGCGGTGGTCACCGCGCACAACCACGTGCTGCGGCGCTGGCTGCGCGCGGGCGGCCGGGGCGATGTGGAGGTGCAGCTCGACCGGGCCTTCGCGGTCGTGCGGCGGACCTTCGGCACCGGCTTCGTCGCCGACCGGGCCGCGGCCGGCCGGGAGCCCTCCGCGGTGGTCCGGGCGGGGAACGCCGGGAACGCCGTGCTGGTGGCGGTGGCCCGCACCGACGCCCCGCTGGAGCAGGTCATGCGCACGATCGAGCAGGCCCTGCGCCAGGACTGACCCCGCCCCGCGGCACACCGCGCGGAAGAACACGACGAGCGCCTGTGGCCGTCTCCCCCGGGAGACGGCCACAGGCGCTCATCCGTGCGCCGGCCGCGACAGGTGAGAGAAGTTTTTGGCACGCGGTGTCTTGCTGGCTGGCACGCAGTGCCATACCGTGAGGGGTGTCCGGGCACTGTCCCCGCGGTCACTTCCGCGCGTCCGGACGCCTGCGTCACAGGCCTTCAGCGCTACCGCGCCGAGCCGCAGCACCACCGCCGGACCGACGGCACAGCAGCTCACGACAACCGATCCAGACCCCAGCGACCCTCAGCGTCCACGACGCTCGCCGGAGGCTCCCATGAAGGAAATCCTGGACGCGATCCTCGCGTCGGACAGCACGTCGGCGGACTTCGCCAACCTCGCCCTGCCCGAGTCCTACCGCGCGGTGACCGTGCACAAGGACGAGGTCGAGATGTTCGCCGGTCTGCCCACCCACGAGAAGGACCCGCGCAAGTCACTGCACGTGGACGAGGTGCCCGTGCCCGAACTCGGCCCCGGCGAGGCCCTGGTGGCCGTCATGGCCTCCTCGGTGAACTACAACTCGGTGTGGACCTCGATCTTCGAGCCGCTGCCGACCTTCGGCTTCCTGGAGCGGTACGGACGCACCTCCGAGCTCGCCAAACGGCACGACCTGCCGTACCACATCATCGGCTCCGACCTGGCGGGCGTGGTGCTGCGCACCGGCCCCGGCGTGGGCGCCTGGCAGCCGGGCGACGAGGTCGTCGCGCACTGCCTGTCGGTGGAGCTGGAGAGCGCCGACGGCCACAACGACACCATGCTCGACCCCGAGCAGCGCATCTGGGGCTTCGAGACCAACTTCGGCGGCCTGGCCGAGATCGCCCTGGTGAAGTCCAACCAGCTGATGCCCAAGCCGAAGCACCTGTCCTGGGAGGAGGCCGCCGCCCCGGGCCTGGTGAACTCCACCGCCTACCGGCAGCTGGTCTCCCGCAACGGCGCCGGGATGAAGCAGGGCGACAACGTGCTGATCTGGGGCGCGAGCGGCGGCCTGGGCTCCTACGCCACCCAGTTCGCGCTGGCCGGCGGCGCCAACCCCGTCTGCGTGGTCTCCTCCCCGCAGAAGGCCGAGATCTGCCGCGCCATGGGCGCCGAGGCCATCATCGACCGCACCACCGAGGACTACCGGTTCTGGCGGGACGAGCACACCCAGGACCCGAAGGAGTGGAAGCGCTTCGGCAAGCGCATCCGCGAGCTGACCGGCGGGGAGGACGTGGACATCGTCTTCGAGCACCCCGGCCGGGAGACCTTCGGCGCCTCCGTCTACGTCACCCGCAAGGGCGGCACCATCGTCACCTGCGCCTCCACCTCCGGCTACATGCACAGCTACGACAACCGCTACCTGTGGATGTCGCTGAAGCGCATCATCGGCTCCCACTTCGCCAACTACCGCGAGGCGTGGGAGGCCAACCGGCTGATCGCCAAGGGAAAGATCCACCCCACGCTGTCGAGGACGTACTCCCTGGAGGAGACCGGCCAGGCCGCCCACGACGTGCACCGCAACGCCCACCAGGGCAAGGTCGGCGTGCTGTGCCTGTCGCCGCGGGAGGGCCTGGGCGTGCGCGACGCGGAGCTGCGCGAGAAGCACCTCCCCGCCATCAACCGCTTCCGGAACGTCTGAGGTCGTCTCATGGCCGAGCGTCAGAAGGACCGTCCGTGGCTGATGCGGACGTACGCCGGGCACTCCACCGCCGAGGCGTCCAACGAGCTGTACCGGCGCAACCTCGCCAAGGGCCAGACCGGGTTGTCGGTCGCCTTCGACCTGCCCACCCAGACCGGCTACGACCCCGACCACGTCCTCGCCCGCGGCGAGGTAGGCCGGGTCGGGGTCCCGGTCAGCCACCTGGGTGACATGCGGCGGCTGTTCCAGGACATCCCCCTGGAGCGCACGAACACCTCGATGACCATCAACGCCACCGCCATGTGGCTGCTGGCGCTGTACCAGGTGGTCGCCGAGGAGCAGGGTCTCGACCGGGAGGCCGTCTCCCGGCTGTCGGGGACGACGCAGAACGACATCGTCAAGGAGTACCTCTCGCGCGGGACGCACGTCTTCCCGCCGGGCCCCTCCCTGCGGCTGACCACCGACGTGATCGCCTACACCGTGGCCCACCTGCCGAGGTGGAACCCGATCAACATCTGCAGCTACCACCTGCAGGAGGCCGGTGCCACCCCGGTGCAGGAGATCGCGTACGCCATGTCCACGGCCGTCGCGGTCCTGGACGCGGTACGCGACTCCGGGCAGGTGCCGGCCGAGCGGATGGGCGACGTCGTCGGGCGGATCTCGTTCTTCGTCAACGCGGGTGTCCGCTTCGTCGAGGAGATGTGCAAGATGCGGGCCTTCACCCGCATCTGGGACCGGATCACCCGCGAGCGCTACGGCATCGAAGACCCCCGGCACCGGCGCTTCCGGTACGGCGTCCAGGTGAACTCCCTGGGGCTGACCGAGGCACAGCCGGAGAACAACGTCCAGCGGATCGTGCTGGAGATGCTGGCCGTCACGCTCTCCAAGGACGCCCGCGCCCGCGCGGTGCAGCTGCCCGCCTGGAACGAGGCGCTCGGCCTGCCCCGCCCCTGGGACCAGCAGTGGTCGCTGCGCATCCAGCAGGTCCTCGCCCACGAGTCCGACCTGCTGGAGTACGACGACCTGTTCGCCGGGTCGCACGTGGTGGAGGCCAGGACCGCCGAGCTGGCCGAGGCCGCCTGGACCGAGATCGGCCGCATCCAGGAGATGGGCGGCGCCATGGCCGCCGTGGAGTCGGGCTACCTCAAGGCGCGGCTGGTGGCCGCGCACGCCGAGCGGCGGGCCCGGATCGAGTCCGGCGAGGAGAAGATCGTCGGCGTCAACTGCTTCGAGTCCACCGAGCCCAGCCCGCTCACCGCCGATCTGGACACCGCCGTCCTGACCGTGGACCCGGCCGTGGAGCGGAACGTCACCGCCGCCCTCCGGCGCTGGCGCGCGGCCCGGGACGAGGACCGGGCCCGGCAGGCGCTCGACGGGCTGAAGCGGACCGCCGCCGGGGACGGCAACCTGATGCCGGCCACCCTGGAGTGCGCCCGGGCCGGGGTGACCACCGGGGAGTGGGCCGGGGCGCTGCGGGAGGTCTTCGGCGAGTACCGGGCCCCCACCGGGGTGAGCTCGGCCCCCCTGGCCACCCCCGCCGAGGCGGGCTCCGCGCTGGCCGCGGTACGCGCCAAGGTGTCCGCCACCGCCGCCGGCCTGGGGACGGGCAGACTGCGGCTGCTGGTGGGCAAACCCGGTCTGGACGGACACAGCAACGGCGCCGAGCAGATCGCCGTACGGGCCCGCGACGCGGGCTTCGAGGTGGTCTACCAGGGCATCCGGCTGACCCCGGAGCAGATCGTCGCGGCGGCCGTCGCCGAGGACGTGCACTGCGTGGGGCTGTCGGTCCTCTCCGGCTCGCACGCCGAGTTGGTGCCCGACGTACTGGACCGGCTGCGCCGCGCGGGCGCCGGCGACGTCCCGGTCGTCGTCGGCGGCATCATCCCGCGCGCCGACGCCGAGGCGCTGCGCGCCGCCGGAGTGGCCGCGGTCTTCACCCCGAAGGACTTCGGCATCACGGAGATCATCGGCCGTATCGTCGACGAGATCCGCACCGCCAACAAGCTCGACCCCCTGGAGGTCCCCGCATGACCACCCCCGGCAGCACCCCCGGCAGCGCGTCCGACAGCGCCCCCGCCCCCGTGAACCGGCTGCGGCCGCGCCGTTCCTGCCTGGCCGTGCCCGGCAGCAATCCGCGCTTCCTGGAGAAGGCCCAGGGCCTGCCGGCCGACCAGGTCTTCCTGGACCTGGAGGACGCCTGCGCGCCGCTGGCCAAGCCCGAGGCCCGGCACACGATCGTGAAGTTCCTCAACGAGGGCGACTGGACGGGCAAGACGCGGGTCGTGCGGGTGAACGACTGGACCACCCACTGGACCTACCGCGACGTGGTCACGGTCGTCGAGGGCGCGGGGCCCAACCTGGACTGCATCATGCTGCCGAAGGTGCAGGACGCCGCCCAGATCACCGCGCTGGACCTGCTGCTGACCCAGATCGAGAAGACGATGGGCTTCGAGGTCGGCCGCATCGGCATCGAGGCGCAGATCGAGAACGCCAGGGGGCTGGTGAACGTCGACGCGATCGCGGCGGCCTCGCCCCGGGTGGAGACCATCATCTTCGGCCCGGCCGACTTCATGGCCTCCATCAACATGAAGTCCCTGGTCGTGGGCGAGCAGCCGCCCGGTTACCCGGCCGACGCCTACCACTACATCCTGATGCGCATCCTGATGGCCGCCCGGACCCACAACCTCCAGGCCATCGACGGCCCCTACCTGCAGATCAGGAACGTGGACGGCTTCCGCGCCGTCGCCGGGCGGGCCGCGGCGCTGGGCTTCGACGGCAAGTGGGTGCTGCACCCGGGCCAGGTCGAGGCCGCCAACGAGCTCTTCTCCCCCTCCCAGGAGGACTACGACCACGCCGAGCTGATCCTCGACGCGTACGAGTACTTCACCTCCGAGGCGGGCGGGAAGAAGGGCTCGGCCATGCTCGGCGACGAGATGATCGACGAGGCCAGCCGCAAGATGGCACTGGTCATCGCGGGCAAGGGCCGGGCCGCCGGCCTGGAGCGGACCTCGAAGTTCGAGCCGCCGGCCGGCTGAGCGCCTCCGGCGCCGCCGGTCCCGGACGCGCCGGGCGCCCCGGCACGGGCCCGGCCGCGCCGGGCAGGCAGCCGTACCACCCGCCGGGACGGCCGCCGACCCCGCCGGCCCGGCGGGGCGCGTACCGGACCGCGCCACAGCCCACCACCACCGGCCCGCAGGGCCAACTCCACCCGGCCCGCAGGGCCGCGAATCACCGGAGAGTCACACCATGCAGTTCGGCCGCACCTACGAGGAGTTCGAGGTCGGTGCCGTCTACAAGCACTGGCCCGGCAAGACGGTCACCGAGTACGACGACCACCTCTTCTGCCTGCTGACCATGAACCACCACCCGCTCCACCTGGACGCGAACTACGCCGAGCGGACGACCGACTTCGGCCGCAACGTGGTGGTCGGCAACTACGTCTACTCGCTGCTGCTGGGCATGTCCGTGCCGGACGTCTCCGGCAAGGCGATCGCCAACCTGGAGATCGAGTCGTTGCGGCACGTGGCACCCACCTTCCACGGCGACACGGTCTACGGCGAGACCACCGTCCTGGACAAGACACCGTCCCGCTCCAAGTCCGACCGCGGCATCGTCCACGTCGAGACGAAGGGCTACAAGCAGGACGGCACGCTGGTGTGCGTCTTCCGCCGCAAGGTGATGGTGCCCACCGCCGAGTACACCGAGGCGCGCGGAGGGGAGCAGCCCGGCCGCCCCGAGCTCCGCGAGCCGGAGCGGAGGTCCGGCGGGGCCAGGACCGAGGGAAAGGGCGAGTGACATGGGGCGTCTGGCACAGACCGAGGGGCTGACGGACATCCAGCGGGAGATCGTCTCCACCGTCCGCGACTTCGTCGACAAGGAGATCCTCCCGGTCGCCACCGAGCTGGAGCACCGGGACGAGTACCCGACGCGGATCGTGGAGGGCCTGACGGAGCTGGGCCTGTTCGGCCTGATGATCCCCGAGGAGTACGGCGGCCTGGGCGAGTCGCTGCTCACCTACGCGTTGTGCGTCGAGGAGATCGCCCGCGGCTGGATGAGCGTCTCCGGCATCATCAACACCCACTTCATCGTCGCGTACATGATCAAGCAGCACGGCACCGACGAGCAGAAGGAGCACTTCCTGCCCCGGATGGCGGCCGGCGAGATCCGCGGCGCCTTCTCGATGTCCGAGCCGGGCCTGGGCTCGGACGTGTCGGCGATCACCACCAAGGGGGTGCGCGACGGCGACGGGTACGTGCTCACCGGCCAGAAGATGTGGCTGACCAACGGCGGTACGTCCTCGCTGGTCGCGGTGTTGTGCCGGACCGACGAGGGCCACCCGGCCGACGCCCCGCCGCACCGGTCGATGACCACCTTCCTGGTCGAGAAGGAGCCGGGCTTCGGGGAGGTCAAGCCGGGTCTGACGATCCCCGGCAGGATCGACAAGATGGGCTACAAGGGCGTCGACACCACCGAGATGATCCTGGACGGCCTGCGCGTCCCGGCCGACCGGGTGCTCGGCGGCACCACCGGCCGCGGCTTCTACCAGATGATGGACGGCGTCGAGGTCGGCCGGGTGAACGTGGCCGCGCGCGGCTGCGGCGTCGCCCAGCGCGCCTTCGAGCTGGGCATCGCCTACGCCCAGCAGCGGCACACCTTCGGGAAGCCGATCGCCCAGCACCAGGCGATCCAGTTCAAACTGGCCGAAATGGCCACCAAGGTGGAGGCCGCGCACGCCCTGATGGTCGGTGCCGCGCGGAAGAAGGACTCCGGGCAGCGCAACGACCTGGAGGCCGGCATGGCCAAATACCTCGCCTCGGAGTACTGCAAGGAGGTGGTGGAGGACGCGTTCCGGATCCACGGCGGTTACGGTTTCTCCAAGGAGTACGAGATCGAACGGCTCTACCGGGAGGCCCCGATGCTCCTGATCGGTGAGGGCACCGCCGAGATCCAGAAGATGATCGTGGGACGTCGGCTTCTGGAGGAATACCGCCTCCAGGGGTAAGGTTCCTTCTTCGGGGTGTTTTTCCACAAAGGGGACACCACCCCGGCAGGGAGCCTTCCGGGAGCTCCCGATCCGGACCGGCTCGCTGGCTTGCCCAGTTGCCACCGGTAACCGATAGCATCCCGGGAAAGCCGCCGTCCCCCGTGTATACGCGGCACCCTCCGCTACGAAGGTCTTCCATGCCCCACAGCCCATCCTCTGCACCACGCGGCCGAATCCGTCTCGCGCGCGGAGCATCGCCGTGGCTCCTCCCGACCGTGGCCACCGCCGCCCTCACCCTGGCCCGCGCCAGGCGTTCGAGAGGCGCGGCGGTGGCCGCCGTGCCCGTCACCGCCCTCGCGGCGGGCATGCTGTGGTTCTTCCGCGATCCCGAGCGCGAGACCGCCCAGGGCCGTGTCATCTCCCCGGCCGACGGCGTGGTGCAGAGCATCATGCCGTGGAAGGACGGACGCACCCGCGTCGCGATCTTCATGAGCCCGCTGAACGTCCACGTCAACCGGGCCCCGCTGGCGGGCACGGTGACGTCGGTCGAGCACGTCCCCGGTGGTTTCGTTCCCGCCTTCAACAAGGAGAGCGAGAACAACGAGCGGGTCGTCTGGCACTTCGACACCGAGCTGGGCGACATCGAGATGGTCCAGATCGCCGGCGCCGTGGCGCGGCGGATCGTGCCCTACGTCGAGCAGGGCGCGAAGGTCGAGCAGGGCGAGCGGATCGGCCTGATCCGCTTCGGGTCCCGGGTGGACCTCTATCTCCCGGAGGGCGTCGAGGTCGCCGTCGAGGTCGGCCAGCCCACCACCGCGGGGGTGACTCGCCTTGACCGTGATTGATCCCGGCAGCCGTACCTGGGTGCCCGAGGCGGAGATCGCCGACGACAACGACGAGATGGGCGACATGCCGCTGTCGATGCGGCTGTCGATAGCCGACGCCCTCACCCTCGGCAACGCCACCTGCGGCTTCCTGGCCGTCTACTTCACCACCACCGGCGTGCTGATCCCGCACCTGACCGGCAGTGAGGTCGGCGGCATGGCGCGGCACAGCGCCGCCACCGCGGTGATGCTGATGCTGCTCGCGTCGGTGTTCGACCTGTTCGACGGGCTGGTGGCGCGCAAGCTGCGCAGCTCGGCGATGGGCGCGGAGCTGGACAACCTCTCCGACCTGATCAGCTTCGGGCTGGCGCCCGCGTACTTCGTGCTGGTGTGGGGGATGGTCGCCAACGACGCGCACCAGGGGGTCTCGGCGCTCGCCGGGATCGTGGTGCTGCTGGCGGTGGTGCTGCGGCTCGCCCGGTTCTCCTGCGTCACCCTGCCCGACGGGGTGTTCCAGGGCATGCCCAGCCCCTTCGGGGCGCTGACGGTCGTCTCCATCGTGCTGCTGGAACTGCCCTTCGTCCCGACGCTCCTGGCGATCGTCGGAGTGGCCTGGCTGATGGTGAGCCGGGTGGAGTACCCCAAGCCGCGCGGCCTGCTGGCGGTGGCGATGCTGGGCTGGATCGTGCTGAGCATGGGTCTGCTGACGGCCTGGGCGTTCGACGCCCCGGGCGGTGAGCTGCTGCTGCAGACCGGCTGCGCGCTGCAGCTGGTGCTGGGCGCGGTGATCCCGCTGTTCGCCACGGCGCGGCGGGTCAACGCCTTCCGCGACAACCGGCGCGAGGCGCGGGCGGCGGCGAAGGCGTAGGCGGGCGGGGCCTTCCGGCGGAAGGACGGTTCGTCAACCGGGGCGCCGGGGAGACCAGTCGGTCTCCCCGGCGCCCCGGACACTTTCGTCCGCCTGCCCCGCTACCCCGTCCGGCGCACGCCACACCCGGGCCCGCCGGGCGGTCCGGCGGGCGTCCGGCAGGCGGTCCGGAGCCGCGGCTCAGAGGTGTTCGGCCGCCAGGCGTTCGGCGACCCGCTCCAGCAGCGGGCCGGCCCGCTCCATGCAGACGGCCGGGTCCGGCTCCAGATCGGTGAGCGGGTACGCCGCCCCGATCCCGGCGGCCCGCAGCTCCCCGGCGCCGATGGCCAGCCGGCCGCAGACCGCGACCACCGGGCGGCCCGCCCGGCGGGCGGCGGCGGCCACCCCGGCAGGGGCCTTGCCGCGCAGGGTCTGGGAGTCCAGTGACCCCTCGCCGGTGATCACCAGATCGGCCCGCTCCAGGGCGTCCGCGAAGCCCAGCACCTCCAGCAGCACCTCGATGCCGGGCCGGAAGACCGCGTCCAGCGCGGCCAGCGCCCCGTAGCCCACCCCGCCCGCGGCACCCGCGCCGGGCCACCGGGCGGCCTCGGCGGCCCGCGGGCCCAGGGACTCCGCCAGCACCCGGGCGTAGTGGGCGAGCGCGGCGTCCAGGAGCTCGACGTCGGCGGTGCTCGCGCCCTTCTGCGGGCCGTAGACGGCCGCGGCGCCCGCCTCCCCGGTGAGCGGGTTGTCGACATCGCCGGCGAGGACGATCCGGGTCTCCCGCAGCCGTGGGTCCAGCCCCGTCAGATCGGCCGTGGCCAGCTCGCGCAGCGGACCGCCGCCGGGACCGACCGGCCGGCCGTCGCGGTCGAGGAGGCGGGCGCCCAGCGCGGTGAGCATGCCCGCGCCGCCGTCGGTCGTCGCCGAGCCGCCGACCCCCAGGACGACGGTGCGGGCGCCGGAGTCCATGGCCGCCAGCAGTAGTTCACCGGTGCCGTAGCTGGTGGCCGACAGCGGGGCGAGGACCCCCGCGGGCAGCTTCCGCAGCCCGGATGCCTCGGCCAGCTCCACCACGGCGGTGCCGTCCCGCAGCGCGTAGGAGGCGGTGACCGCCTTGCCGAGCGGTCCGGTGACCGCCGTCTGGCGGAGCGCGAAGCCGCCCGCGACCGCGGCGGTGACGGTGCCGTCGCCGCCGTCCGCGACCGGCAGCGCCTCGACGGCCGTCCCCGGGCGGGCCCGGCGGATGCCGGCCGCGACATGTCCGGCGACCTCCGCCGCGTCGAGGGAGCCTTTGAACTTGTCCGCGGCGATCAGCACGCGGCCCGTCTCGGTGTGTGTTCCGTCCACGTCGTCTCTCTCGTCCTCGCACCGGCTGTCGCGCCGTACCCGGCACTCTAGTGCCGCGTCGGTCGGGGTTCGCCCCGCTCGCCGCCCCGGCACGCACGCTCGCTGCGTTGGCCAAAGCCCGGGCAGGACCAGCTACATGCGGCTTCCGGCCGCCTTGCGATCGCGTCCCCCCGGCCCTGCGGGCCCGGGGAGGCCCCGGCACCAGGACGCCTCGCCACCGGACGAACCCGACTGACGCGACGCGGCACTGGGGGGATGCCCACGCGCTCCCGGCGGGGCGGCCCCCGTCCGACGCGGCACCGGCGCCGGTCACGTGGCGGCCCGCCACTTGGCAAACGGAACCGGAACCGGAGACACTTCCCCCGCCCGTTCGGCGCGCCGCCACCGGGCCGGAGAAGATCACACCATAGTGGGATGGCATGAGCAGTGAAGTGACCACCTCCACCCGGGGGCCGGAGCCCGAACCGGAACCGGAGGCCACCCGTACGGACCCGCCACCGGACCTCCCCCTGATCGCCGTCGGTGTGGCGATGGTGCTGGCCGTGGTCGGCTGGGCGGCCATCGGCACGGACTCCTTCTCCGCCGCCTCCGGCGAGGCGCTCGACTGGGTGCTGGGCAACTTCGGCTGGCTGTTCACCCTGGCCGCCAACCTCTTCCTGGTGATGTGCGCGGTGTTCGCGCTCAGCCGCTTCGGCCGGATCAGGCTGGGGGCCGACACCGACAAGCCGGAGTTCACCAACCTGGCGTGGATCGCGATGATGTTCAGCGCGGGCATGGGCATCGGGCTGATGTTCTACGGGGTCGGCGAGCCGCTGACGTACTACGCCGACCCGCCGCCGTTCGCGGACGTCGAGAGCGGCAGCGGTGCCGCCGAGCGCACCGCGCTGGAGTACTCCTTCTTCCACTGGGCGCTGCATCCCTGGGCGATCTACGGCGTGGCCGGGCTGGGGCTGGCGTACGCGACCTTCCGCAAGGGACGCGGCAACCGCATCAGCTCCGTCTTCGTACCGCTCCTCGGCGAACGCCGCGCGAACGGCCGGCCGGGCCGGGCCATCGACCTGCTGGCCGTCCTCGCCACCGTCTTCGGCACGGCCACCAGCCTGGGCCTGGGCGCCCTCCAGGTGGCCAGGGGCCTGAACCTGACGGTGGGCTGGGAGGCCACCAGGGAGCTGGAGCTGCTGGTCATCGCGGTGCTGTCGGCCGCCTTCGTGCTCTCGGCCTTCTCCGGTCTGCACCGGGGCATCAAGTGGCTGAGCAACACCAACGTCGCGCTCGTGGCGCTGCTGATGCTGTTCGTCTTCCTGTTCGGGCCGACGGTGTTCGTCCTGGACGCGATCCCGGCCGGGGTCGGCGCCTACCTCCAGGACCTGGTGGTGCTCTCCTCGCGGACCGGCGCCTTCGGGAACAAGGAGTGGCTGGGCACCTGGACGATCTTCTACTGGGCCTGGTGGCTGTCGTGGGCGCCGTTCGTGGGCACCTTCATCGCCCGCATCTCCCGGGGCCGCACCGTCCGTGAGTTCCTCGCCGGTGTGCTGCTGGTGCCCAGCGGGGCGACGGTCGTCTGGTTCTGCGTGATGGGCGGCAGCGCCATGCGGCTGGACGCCACCGGTGAGGCCGAGCTGGCCGGGCGGCTGGACGAGGGGGTGGAGTCGGCCCTGTTCGGGCTGCTGGACGCGCTGCCGCTGGGCACGGTCACCTCGGTGGTCGCGATGGTCCTGGTGATGACCTACTTCGTCACCAGCGCCGACTCCGCCTCCCTGGTGATGGGCTCGCTGACCTCCGGCGGCGCCCTGCACCCGCGCCGCTGGCTGGTCGTCACCTGGGGTGTGCTGATGGCGGCGGTGGCCGCCGTCCTGCTGCTGGCCGGCGGGCTGACGGGCCTGCAGACCGGGACGATCCTGGTGGCGCTGCCGTTCACGCTGGTGATGATCGCGCTGTGCTGGGCGCTGCTGCGGGAGCTGCGCACCGACCCCGGCGCCGGGCCGCCGCGACACCAGCCGGCGCACGGGATGCGCGACGCGGTGCGGCGGATGGTCGGCGAGGCCATGGAGGAGCACACCGCCCGCAGGCACCGCGGACAGCAGCGGTGAGACGGCACTGCGGCGCCCGCGGACGGTGAGGTCCGCGGGCGCCGCCCGTTCACGGTGGGGTCAGGGGACGTACGTGCGGCCCCGGATCACGATGAACGCCGCCACGGCCGCGCTCAGCGCGAACAGGATCGCCGCGCCGGTCCACTGCACGGTCGCCATCTGCGAGTGGGGCAGGTAGTCGATCGCCCAGCCCACCACCTCGTTCTTCTCCAGACATGCCTGGCTCTTCTGCTCGGTTTCCAGGTTGCAGGTGCCCCAGCCCACGGTCTCCCCGGAAGCGGTGAGGTGGGACACGTCGAGTTCGTGGGCGCCCTCGGGGAGTTCGGGGTAGGGCGCGTCCTCCCCGACCCCCTGCTCGGTGGTGACCCGCACCGGACTGCCCAGCTCGAGCCGGTACCTGTTCCAGACCGTCATGACGGCCAGGCCGGCACCGAAGGTGACGACCATCGACGCCAGGACACGGCGCACCAGCAGGCCGATCGCCGCGCCCGTCACCGTCGTGAACAGGGTGAGCCCCACCAGGACGGGACCGCTGCTGTCGAAGTACATCTGGGAGGTCCAGTCGACGACGGTGGACTCCTTCTCGACCGGGGAGAGCCACCAGCCGTACAAGGACGAGAGCGCCGCGGCCGCCGCCACGACCGCGGCCCCGGTCATGGCGAGCTTCATCACCAGCCAGCGTGTGCGGCCGGCGGACTGCGAGAGGACCAGCTTGGCGGTGCCGCTCTCCAGGTCCCCGGCGAACAGCGGCGCGCCCAGGAAGACACCGGTCAGCAGGTGGGCGACGGCGAGCCCGAAGCCCATCTGGTTCAGCGGGCCGCCGTCGAACTCCTCGAACCACCCCTCCTGGAGCTCGCCGGGCCAGCCGAAGCCCTGGAGCTGGTCCACCATTTGTCCGCGCTGGTAGACCATCCAGGCGGCGCCCACCGCGGTGAGGGCGAGAACGGTCCAGAAGGCGGCCCGGTGCTGGCGCCACACCAGCCAGGTCATGCCGCGCAGTCGCGGGCCGCGGCGGGACGCGGAGGTCCCGGAGTCGGCCGGTGCGGCCGGGGGCTGGGTCAGGGTGCTCATGCCGCGGTCCTCCGCAGGTGGTGCGGGTCGCTGCCCGGGCCGTCGGGCCGGGCGCTCGGGCTGATCATCGGGGGTGCCTCGGGAGTGCGCAGATAGGCGAGCAGCAGCTCCTCCACGTTCGGCTCGACCGTCTGCCAGGCGCCCTGGACCGGGCCGTGGGGACTGATCAGGGCGGTGATCTGCCGCCCGGTGGTGCGGGACTCGACGACAGTGTGGCAGGCGAGCTCCGGCGGCAGCGCGCCGCCGGTGCCGACCCCGGTGACCAGGGTGTGGGCGGAGAGCAGCTCGTCCACCTCGCCCGCCAGCCGCAGTCCGCCCGCCGCGACGACGAGGAGGTAGTCGCACACCTCCTCCAGCTCGGCGAGCATGTGGGAGGACATCAGCACGGTGGTGCCGTGCTCGGTGGCCTCGGCCATCAGGGTGCCCATCAGCTCGCGGCGCACCAGCGGGTCGAGGTCGGACATCGGCTCGTCGAGCATGAGCAGCCCGGGCCGCTTGCCGAAGGCGAGGGCGAAGGCCACCCGGGTGCGCTGGCCGCCGGAGAGGGTGCCCGCCCTCGCGTGGAGGGGGATGTCGCCGGCCCGGACGATGTCCTCGGCCGCCCGCTGGTCCCAGCCCGGGTTCAGCTCCCGGCCCAGCCGCAGGGTCTCGGCCACGGTGAAGCGCCTGAACAGCGGCTTCTCCTGGGAGAGGAAGGAGATGCGGTGGTCGGCCTCCGGCGAGCCCGGTTTCGCGCCGAACACCCGGACGCTTCCGGTGCTCGGCTCCAGCAGGCCCGCGGCCATGCCCATCAGGGTGGTCTTGCCGGCGCCGTTGGGACCCACCAGCCCGCATATCCGGCCCGCGGGCAGCCGGAAGGAGCAGTCCCGCAGCGCCCAGCCCCGGCGGTACTTCCTGCCCAGCCCGCGGGCCTCGATCGCGGACTCGGGGGGTCGTGCTCCGCGCCCCGTGCCGTCACTCATCCGTTCTCCTCACTCCGTGCTCTCGATGCGCTCGATGCGCTCGATGCGCTCGATGCGCTCGATGCGCCCGGTGTGTCCGGCGCTCCCCGGGGCCGCGCCCCGGCGGTGTACCGCTCCTCCAGCACCGACGCGACCAGGGCGGTCGCGTCCTCGCGCTCCAGGCCCGCCTCGCGTGCCCGGTCCGTCCACGCCTCCAGTTCCACCCGCAGCGGGGAGTCCGCCGCCGCCTGGGGGCGGGCCAGTGAGCGCCGCACGAAGGTGCCCAGGCCCGGTCTCGGCTCGACCAGACCCTCCCGTTCCAGCTCGCGGTACGCCTTGAGCGTGGTGTTCGGGTTGACCGCGCAGGACTCCGCCACCTCCCGGGCGGTCGGCAGCCGGTCGCCCGGGGCGAGGATTCCCAGCCTGAGGGCCTGCCCGACCTGCTGGACGATCTGCTGGTAGGCGGCAGTCCCGTTCCGTCTGTCGATCCGGAACTCCACACCATCACCTATTTAGCTAGTTGACTAGTGGAATCATGAAGGGCAAGCCCGGAGCTTGTCAAACGCCCAGCCCAGCAAGGGAATCGGCACCCCCGAGAACGGACGGGACCCTGCCGGGGAACGGCGGAAGGACCCCGCGAGCACCCCCACCCCGGTTCGCGGAACGGAACGCCCCCGGAGCCGCGGACACGGAAAAGACGTCCGGCCGTGGGGCGGCCCGGGGGGGCGGGACACCGCCGGGCGCCCCACGGGCCGCCCGGCG
>NZ_JAZDCX010000018.1:0-136606 GCF_036323805.1 Streptomyces rubellus | reverse complement strand
CGCCGCCCCGGTCTCGGCCGGGCCCTGCCCGGCGGTGCCGGGGCCCGCCTGGTCGGCGGCCCGCGCCGCGCTCCGGGAGACACCCCGGCAGCTGGCGGAGCTGTCCCGCGCCGGTGTGGTGGACGCGGGCGGCTACGGCCTGGTCACGGTCCTGGGCGCACTGGTCGGGGCGCTCTCCGGGGAGCGCCCGGCGGACCCGGTGGCCGAACCGGCCGGCTGCGGCCCGGCGGCCGGGACCGACGGGACCGAAGAGGGCACCGGTGCCGGGGCGGACACCGGAGCCGGTCCGGAGACGGACGGGCCGGCGCCGGACGGCGGCCCGGCCTACGAGGTCATCTACCTGCTGGAGGCCGGTGACGAGGCCGTCGCCGCCCTGCGGTCCCGGCTCGACGCCCTCGGCGACTCCCTGGTGGTGGTCGGCGGCGACGGGCTGTGGAACGTCCACGTCCATGTGGACGACCCCGGCGCCGCGGTGGAGGCCGGCATCGAGGCGGGCCGCCCGTTCCGCATCCGGATCACACACTTCGGCGGCGGCCGGCCGGCCCACCGCGGCCGCGACCGGGCCGCCGACGGCGCCGTGTCCCGTGCCGTGGTGGCGGTGGTGCCCGGCGACGGGCTGGCCGCCCTGTGCGCGGCGGCGGGCGCGGCGGCCGTGACCGTACGGCCCGGTGAGCCGCCCGCCAGCGGCGAACTGGCACAGGCGCTGCGGCGGGCGGGGGCCGGCGAGGTGGTCCTGCTGCCCAACGACCCGGAGCTGCGGCACACCGCCGCCGCTGCGGCCGAGCAGGCCCGTGCCGAGGGGCTGCGGGTCGCCATCATCCCCACCCGTTCCCCGGTGCAGGGCCTGGCAGCGCTCGCCGTGCACGAGCCCGCCCGCCGCTTCGACGAGGACGTCGTCGCCATGACCTCGGCCGCCGGGGCCACCCGGTACGGCGAACTGTGCGTCGCCGAGCGGCAGTCGTGGACCACCGCGGGGGTCTGCCAGGCCGGGGACGTGCTCGGGCTCATCGACGGGGACGTGGCGCTGATCGGCACGGAACCGGAGCGGGTGGCCGCCGCGGTGCTGGACCGGATGCTCTCGGCGGGCGGCGAACTGGTGACGCTGGTGGTCGGCGCGGACGCGCCCGAGGGCCTGGCGGGACGCCTGGAGCGGCACGTACGGCGGGCACACCTGGCCGTGGACACCGTCGTCTACGAGGGGCGGCAGAGCGGGCCGCTGCTGATCGGCGTGGAGTGACCGCCGACCGCGGCGCCGCCCGGACCGCCCGCGGCCGGACCCGGAACCGGGTCGCGTACCGGGGCTGTCGGTGCCGTGGTGTGCAATAGGGGGCGTGCCCGCGCGAGAGACCGAACCGAAGCAGCAGGGGGAGACCGGGACCGACCCCCTGGCGGAACCGCTGCGCAGAACGCTCGGCGGCACCACCGCGAAGGTGATGGCCGAGCACCTCGGCCTGCACACCGTCGGCGACCTGCTCCACCACTACCCGCGGCGGTACGCTGAGCGCGGCGAGCTGACGAGGCTCTCAGACCTGCCGCCGGACGAGCACGTCACCGTCGTCGCCCAGGTCGCCGACGCCCGGGTGCACACGTTCAACCAGGGGCGCGGCAAGCGGCTGGAGGTCACCGTCACCGACGGCAGCGGCCGGCTGCAGCTGGTCTTCTTCGGCCGTTCCGTCCACCATCACCACCGGGAGCTGCTGCCCGGCCGGCGCGGGATGTTCGCGGGCAAGGTGGGGGTCTTCAACCGGAGGCTCCAGCTCTCCCACCCCGCCTACGAGCTGCTGGGCGCCGGCAGCGACCCGGACGCGGTGGACGCCTTCGCCGGGCGGCTGATCCCCCTCTACCCGGCCTGCAGGCAACTGGAGTCCTGGAAGCTCGCCAAGGCCGTCACCACCGTCCTGGACTCGCTGGGCGCCACCGGCTGGGCGGGCGTCGCCGACCCGCTGCCGCCCGCGCTGCGCGAGCAGTACGGGCTGCCCGCCCTGCCGGAGGCGCTGGAGAAGGTCCACCGGCCGCGGCACAGGGCGGATCTGGAGCAGGCGCGGACGAGACTGAAGTGGGACGAGGCGTTCGTCCTCCAGGTCGCCCTGGCCCGCCGCCGTCTCGCCGAGGGCCAGCTGCCCGCCGTGCCGCGCAAGCCCCGCGAGGGCGGGCTGCTGGACGCCTTCGACGCCCGGCTGCCGTTCACCCTCACCGAGGGGCAGCTGGCGGTCAGCCGGGAGATCTTCGACGACCTGGCCGCCGAGCACCCCATGCACCGGCTGCTCCAGGGCGAGGTCGGCTCCGGCAAGACGCTGGTGGCGCTGCGGGCCATGCTCGCCGTCGTCGACGCGGGCGGGCAGGCCGCGCTGCTCGCCCCGACCGAGGTGCTGGCCCAGCAGCACCACCGCTCGGTCACCGAGATGATGGGCGAGCTGGCCGAGGGCGGCATGCTCGGCGGCAGCGACCAGGGCACCAAGGTGGTGCTGCTCACCGGCTCGATGGGCACCGCCGCCCGGCGGCGGGCGCTGCTGGACCTGACCACCGGCGAGGCCGGCATCGTCATCGGCACCCACGCCCTGATCGAGGACAAGGTGCGGTTCCACGACCTGGGCCTGGTCGTGGTGGACGAGCAGCACCGCTTCGGCGTCGAACAGCGCGACGCGCTGCGCTCCAAGGGGAGGCAGCCCCCGCACCTGCTGGTGATGACCGCGACCCCGATCCCCCGCACGGTGGCGATGACGGTCTTCGGGGATCTGGAGACCTCCGTGCTGGACCAGCTCCCGGCCGGGCGCTCGCCCATCGCCAGCCATGTGGTGCCCGCCGCGGAGAAACCCCACTTCCTGGCGCGCGCCTGGGAGCGGGTGCGCGAGGAGGCGGCGGCCGGGCACCAGGCGTATGTGGTCTGCCCCCGCATCGGGGACGAGGAGGAGTCCGCCGGCTCCCGGAAGGGCGGCGACGGCGGGAACGGCGGAGGAGACGGGGCGGACGGGGGCGCCGACGGCGAGCGGCGCCCGCCGCTGGCCGTCCTGGACGTCGCCGGACAGCTCTCGGACGGGCCGCTGGCCGGGCTGCGGGTGGCGGCGCTGCACGGCCGGATGCAGCCGGACGCCAAGGACGAGGTGATGCGCCGCTTCGCCGCGGGCGAGGTGGACGTCCTGGTCGCCACGACCGTCATCGAGGTCGGGGTGAACGTGCCCAACGCCACCGTGATGGTGATCATGGACGCGGACCGGTTCGGCGTCTCGCAGCTCCACCAGCTGCGCGGCCGGGTCGGGCGCGGCACCGCGCCGGGGCTGTGCCTGCTGGTCAGCGAGGCCCCGGAGGGCAGCCCCGCGCGTGCCCGGCTGGCGGCGGTCGCCACCACCCTGGACGGCTTCGAACTGTCCCGCATCGACCTGGAGCAGCGCAGGGAGGGGGACGTACTGGGCCAGGCCCAGTCCGGCACCAGGTCGTCCCTGCGGATGCTCGCCGTCATCGACGACGAGGAGGTCATCGAGGCCGCCCGGGCGAGGGCGACCGAGGTCGTCGCCGCCGACCCGGAACTGGAGGGACTGCCCGAGCTGCGCGCCGCCCTGGACGCCCTGCTGGACGCCGAGCGCGAGGAGTACCTCGACAAGGGCTGAGAGGGGGGAGAACCGGAGGAACCGCCCGGCGTACCCGGTCACGGAGCGTCACTGTCAGTGCCGGGCGGGAGACTGGGTGTGTTCCGGACCGGTCCGCACGAGACCGGTCGGCCTGGACCACTGGGGGTTGCTTCATGGCATTCCGGCATCTCAACGAACTGCCGCTCGGCGACAAGGTCTTCCGCATCGAGCTCGCCAGCGACGACGACTCCACCGTGACCCTCTCCCTGACCGGCTGGCAGGAGGACGCCCCGCGGGAGCCGCTGGCCTCCGGCAGCCTCGCCCTGCCGCTCACCGAGGTGCCCGCGCTGCGGATCGCGCTCAACCGCGCGCTGCGCGCCCTCGCCCTCGTGGCCGACGTCGCCGAGCCCATCCCCGACCGCGACGTGCTGCGCGAGCTGTTCCCGGGCCACGGCGCCCCCTGGGTGCCCCAGCACGAGGAGGACCTCACCCAGCGCTTCCACGCAGGCGAGACCATCGCCCGGATAGCCGCCCGCTTCGGCCGTACCCCGGATTCGGTCCGCACCAAGCTGCGCGAGCTCGGCCACGACCCGCGCCGCCCGGAGTACTGCCCGCCGGACGGCTGCCTGTCCTGGTCGCGCTACGCCTCGCCCGCCCTGGTGGGCGCCGCCGCGCCGGAGCCGGGGGAGGACAGGGCGGCGGGCTGATCCGGCACCGGGCACTTATCGTGGGAGCGGCGGCCTGCGGTGCCGCCGCTCCCACTGCCCGAGCTGACAGGACCCGGGGGACGACGAAGCGATGACCCGCGTGATCGCCGGCACGGCCGGCGGACGACGGCTGGCGGTACCACCCGGCCAGGGCACCCGGCCGACCTCCGACCGGGCGCGCGAGGGCCTGTTCTCCACCTGGGAGTCGCTGCTCGGCCCGCT
This sequence comes from Streptomyces rubellus, assembly GCF_036323805.1. Classification (NCBI taxonomy): domain Bacteria; kingdom Bacillati; phylum Actinomycetota; class Actinomycetes; order Kitasatosporales; family Streptomycetaceae; genus Streptomyces; species Streptomyces rubellus. The sequence continues at coordinate 132,111 of NZ_JAZDCX010000018.1, read as the reverse complement.
GCTCGGCCTGCGGGTGCTCGACCTGTACGGCGGCTCGGGCGCGGTCGGCCTGGAGGCGCTCTCGCGCGGGGCCGGGCACGTCCTGCTGGTCGAGTCCGACGCCCGGGCCGTACGCACCATCCGGCAGAACGTCCGCGGCCTCGGCCTGCCCGGCGCCGAGGTACGGGCCGGCCGGGCCGAGCAGGTGGTGCGCGGACCGGTCCCCGGGGCGCCGTACGACGCGGTCTTCCTCGACCCGCCGTACGCCGTCGGGGACGGCGAGCTCCGCGAGATCCTTCTCACACTCCGGCTGAGGGGGTGGCTCACGGCCGACGCCCTCGTCACCGTGGAGCGCGGCACGAGAGGCGGCGAATTCCGCTGGCCCGCCGGTTACGAGGGGCTGCGGTCCCGCCGCTACGGCGAGGGCACGCTCTGGTACGGTCGCGCCGCCCGTGAAGAAGCCACCGACGCGTCATGACCCGTACGGAGAGCGAGGGAACAGCAGTGCGCCGCGCCGTCTGTCCGGGGTCCTTCGACCCCATCACCAACGGACACCTCGACATCATCGCCCGCGCCGCCAAGCTCTACGACGAGGTCTACGTCGCGGTGATGATCAACAAGTCGAAGCAGGGCCTGTTCGCCGTCGAGGAGCGCATCGACCTGATCCGCCAGGTCACCGGCGAGTACGGCAACGTGCGGGTCGAGTCCTTCCACGGGCTGCTGGTGGACTTCTGCAAGCAGCGGGACATCCCCGCCATCGTCAAGGGCCTGCGGGCGGTCAGCGACTTCGACTACGAGCTGCAGATGGCCCAGATGAACAACGGGCTCTCCGGTGTGGAGACGCTGTTCGTGCCGACCAACCCGACCTACAGCTTCCTCTCCTCCAGCCTGGTCAAGGAGGTCGCCGCCTGGGGCGGCGACGTCTCCCACCTGGTGCCGCCCGCGGTCCTGTCGGTCCTGCGCGAGCGCCTCACCCGGCCCTGAGCCGCCGCCGGGGGAAGCTCCTTCCGGCATCCGCTGTCGCGCCGGCGGCCACTGCCCGTACAGTCGCTTCCGTGGACGTACAGCAGAAACTCGACGACATCGTCGCGGCGGTCGAAGGCGCCCGCTCCATGCCCATGTCGGCCTCCTGCGTGGTCAACCGTGCGGAGCTGCTGGGCATGCTGGAGGAGGTGCGGCAGGCACTGCCCGGCTCGCTCGCCCAGGCACAGGAGCTGCTCGGCGACCGGGAGCAGACGATCGCCGGGGCCCGGCAGGAGGCCCAGCGGATCATCGAGTCCGCGCAGGCCGAACGCAACGCGCTGATCTCCGGCACCGAGATCGCCCGCCGCTCCCAGGAGGAGGCCGACCGCATCCTGGCCCAGGCCCGCCGGGAGGCCGAGGAGATCCGCGCCGAGGCGGACGACTACGTCGACAGCAAGCTCGCCAACTTCGAGGTGGTCCTGAGCAAGACCATCGGCTCGGTCGACCGGGGCCGTGAGAAGCTCCTGGGCCGCGGCCCGGGGGGCGACGGCTACGGAGGCGAGGGCGACGGGGAGTTCGACGAGGACATCCCGGAGCGCTCCGCCGATCCCGCCGAGCTGCGGGAGCGCGCCGACGCGTACGTGGAGACCCAGTTCCGGGCGTTCGAGGCGGTGCTCACCAAGACCCTGGAGGCGGTCGGCCGGGGGCGGCAGAAGCTCACCGGCCACCGTCCCATCGACGACCTGGCCGCGCATCTGGCCGCCCAGGACGGCCAGGACCAGCAGTCCGGCGCCGACTACCTCGCCGACCTCGCCGCCGCCCAGGCGTCCCCCGCCCCCGCGGCGGCCCGGCCGGCGCAGCAGGCGGGGTACGAGCCGCAGCCGGCGGCCGATCCGTACGGTTACCAGCAGCAGGGCTATCCGCAGGGCCAGGAGCAGGGCGGCGGCTACGGCTACCCGCAGCAGGGCTACCCGCAGGAACCGGATCCGTACTACGCCCGGCCGGCGCAGCAGGCGGGGTACGAGCCGCAGCCGGCGGCCGATCCGTACGGTTACCAGCAGCAGGGCTATCCGCAGGGCCAGGAGCAGGGCGGCGGCTACGGCTACCCGCAGCAGGACTACCCGCAGGGCGCCGTCCCCGCCCCGCCGCAGCACCAGCCCCAGCAGCAGCCCGCGGCGCTCGACGAGACCAGCTTCTTCGACACCAGCATGATCGACATGGCACAGCTGAGGCAGTACGAGCAGGGCCGGTGACCATCCCGGCCGGCCGGGACCGGTGCTCCCCGCCGGGCTCCGGCCGGAGCGGATTGGGACCAAAGCGGCCTGTCCAGTATCCTGGCTCTTCGGTCGCGGCTCGCCCGCGACGTCCGGCTGCCCGGATCGCCCGTCGGAAGCGGAGCGAGACGGAGCCGTCCGGTGCCAGACCGTAGAAAGCAGGAAGCCCTGAACGCCCCCCTCGACCCCCGTTCCCCCCTCGTGTTCGACACACGCGAGCTGGGGCGTCGTCCGGGTGCGCTCAAACGGCTCTCCCGTACGGTTCCGGCCCCCAAGGACCTGGGCACCGAGGTCGTCGGGGTACCGGAGGGCGCGGCCATGGAGCTCGACCTCCGCCTGGAGTCGGTCATGGAGGGGGTGCTCGTCACGGGCACCGTCCGTGCACCGCTGACGGGGGAGTGCGTAAGGTGTCTGGAGCCGCTGGAGCAGGATGGCGAGGCGGATTTCCAGGAGATGTTCTCCTACCCCGACGCCGACGACCGGAGCCGCTACGCGGACGCCGGCGACGACGCCGAGGACGAGGAGATGTTCCGGCTCGAGGGCGACCTGCTCGACCTCGAGCCCGTGCTGCGGGACGCGGTGGTGCTGTCACTGCCGCTGCAGCCGGTGTGCCGGGAGGACTGCCCCGGACTGTGCCCCCGTTGCGGGGCACGGCTCGCGGACGATCCCGGCCACGACCACAACGAGGCCGTCGACATCCGGTGGGCGGCACTCGAAGGACTCGCCGGTTCCATGGGGAACGGCGAGAAGGACGAAGACAACGAACCCCGCAGCGACGGGGACGATCCACAGGAGAAATAGCCGTGGCTGTTCCGAAGCGGAAGATGTCGCGCAGCAACACGCGCCACCGCCGGTCGCAGTGGAAGGCTGCGGTCCCCACCCTGGTCAAGTGCGAGCGCTGCCAGGAGCCCAGGCTGCAGCACATCGCCTGCCCGAACTGCGGCACCTACAACCGCCGCCAGGTCCTCGAGGTCTGATCGGCGGGTGACGGGCTCCATGTCAGACGCCACGACGCCTGGCTCCTCCTCCCGCCGCGGCGGGAGCGAACCCGAGGCGCAGGCGGGCCTGGTGGATGCGGCCTCGTCCCACACGCTGCTGGAGGGGCGGCTCGGGTATCGGCTCGAGTCCGCCCTTCTGACGCGTGCGCTGACGCACCGCAGCTACGCGTACGAGAACGGCGGGCTCCCGACCAACGAGCGGCTGGAGTTCCTGGGGGACTCCGTCCTCGGTCTGGTGGTCACCGACACGCTCTACCGCACCCATCCCGAGCTCCCCGAGGGGCAGCTCGCCAAGCTGCGGGCCGCGGTGGTCAACTCCCGGGCGCTCGCCGGTGTCGCCCGCGGTCTCGACCTGGGCGCCTTCATCCGGCTCGGCCGGGGCGAGGAGGGCACGGGCGGCCGGGACAAGGCGTCGATCCTCGCGGACACCCTGGAGGCCGTCATCGGCGCGGTCTACCTCGACCAGGGACTGGACGCGGCGGGCGAGCTGGTGCACCGGCTCTTCGATCCGCTGATCGAGGAGTCCTCCAGCCTGGGCGCCGGCCTGGACTGGAAGACCAGCCTCCAGGAGTTGACCGCGGCCGAAGGGCTCGGGGTCCCCGAGTACGTGGTCTCCGAGACCGGTCCCGACCACGAGAAGACCTTCACGGCTGCCGCCCGCGTCGGTGGTGTCGCGTACGGCACCGGCACCGGCCGCAGCAAGAAGGAGGCCGAGCAGCAGGCGGCCGAGGCCGCCTGGCGCGCGATCCGGACCGCGGCCGACCAGGAGGCGGGCCAGACCACCGAGAAGGTGTCCTGACCCCGTCCGGCCCCGGCCGCGCACCCGGACTCCCTGTTCTCTCCCTGCCCGTTTCCCCTTTTCCGCCCGCCGCCCGTCCGCCTCCGACCGGGGCGGGTGGGCGCGGGGGCGTGCGCCGCGGCACCCACCGCCGTGCGCCCCGGACCCCGCCCCGTGACGAGGAGCCGTCATTGCCCGAGCTGCCCGAGGTCGAGGTCGTCCGGCGCGGACTGGAGCGCTGGATCGCGGGCCGCACGGTCGCCGAGACCGAGGTGCTGCACCCGCGCGCCGTCCGCCGCCACCTCGCCGGGGCGGCCGACTTCGCCGCCCGGCTGCGCGGCGCGCGCGTCGGGACGCCGCTGCGCCGGGGCAAGTACCTGTGGCTGCCGCTGGAGGACACCGGCCACTGCGTCCTGGCCCACCTCGGCATGAGCGGGCAACTGCTCGTCCAGCCCCGCGAGGCGCCCGACGAGAAGCACCTGCGGGTACGGGTCCGCTTCGCCGACTCGGCGGGCACCGAGCTGCGCTTCGTGGACCAGCGCACCTTCGGCGGGCTGTCGCTGCATCCCACCACGGCCGGCGGCCTGCCCGAGGTCATCGCCCACATCGCCCGTGATCCGCTGGACCCGGCGTTCGACGAGGCGGCCTTCCACGCCGCCCTGCGCCGCCGCCGCAGCACCGTCAAGCGTGCCCTGCTCGACCAGTCGCTCATCAGCGGGGTCGGCAACATCTACGCCGACGAGGCGCTGTGGCGCTCCCGTCTCCACTACGACCGCCCCACCGCCACCCTGACCCGCCCGCGCACGGCCGAGCTGCTGGGGCACGTCCGCGATGTCATGAACGCGGCCCTCGCGGTGGGCGGCACCAGCTTCGACAGCCTCTACGTCAACGTCAACGGGGAGTCGGGGTACTTCGACCGTTCCCTGGACGCCTACGGCCGTGAAGGGCTGCCCTGCCACCGCTGCGCCACCCCGCTGCGCCGCAGCCCCTGGATGAACCGCTCCAGCTACTTCTGCCCCCGCTGCCAGCGCCCGCCCCGCTGATCGACGGCCCCGGCCGCCGCTCACGCGCTCCGGCCCCGGCCCGGAGAACCGGGCCGGGGCCGGAGCGCGCCGGTCACCGGTGTGTCAGAAGCCGAAGTTCTGCGTCCACCACGGGCCGCCCTCGGCGAAGTGCGCGCCCACGCCCAGGGTCCGGTAGTCGCAGTTGAGGATGTTGGCGCGGTGGCCCGGGCTGTTCATCCAGGCCTCCACCACGGCCTCGGCGTCGGTCTGGCCCCGGGCTATGTTCTCGCCGCCGAGGTTGTCGATGCCCGCGGCCTCGGCGCGGTCCCAGGGGGTGTCGCCGTTGGGGCTGGTGTGGGAGAAGAAGCCCTGCACGGCCATGTCCTCGCTGAACTCCCCGGCCAGTTCGGCCAGTTCGGGGTCGGCGGTGACCGGGCGGCAGCCGGCCTTGGCCCGCTCCAGGTTGACCAGCTTCAGCACCTCGGCCTCGGCGGTCGCCGCCGCGCTGCTGGAGGGGCTGCTCGGAACGGTGTCCCCCGTCTCCTCGGCGGGCGGCTTCTGCGGTGTCTCGGGGGACCGGGAGGGCGGTGTCCTGGAGGCGTCGTTCCCGCCGGCCGAGGGCGGGGCGTCGGCGCGCGGGGGAGCCGACTCCGGTGCCGACTGCGATTCGCTCGGCTTGTCCGAGGGCGTCTTCTCCGGCTTCCCGGAACCCGGCGAGGAGGGGCTGCCGGAACCGGGGGCGGGGCTGCGGTCGCCGGTGCGGCCCGGGGAGGAGGGGGATTCCGCTCCGGCGGGGTCGGCCGCCGGGGGAGTGGAGGCTCCCTGGGTCTGCAGGTCCGGCAGGCCACCGGTGCGTATGTCGGAGCTGCTGCCGGGACCGCCGACGGTGTAGGTGCCGTTCGGTCCGGGGATCAGGCCGGAGGCGACGGCCACGGCGCCCATCGCCATGGCGGCCGATGCGCCCAGGAGCCCGGTGCGCACGGGGGCCGCGCTCCGCTTGCGCTGCGGGCCGCGGTGTCGGCCGCCCCGCGCGGCGGGGACGGGGGCCGGTGCGGGGGCTGGATTGGCGCGTCGGTGGCGTCCCATCTACTGCAGTCCTCTACATGATCGGCGTCACTTGCATCACTCGAACGAGTGAGACCCGTTGCCGCGGACTGTACGGCATCCATGGCGGTACGGGGGGCGGGACGGCGTAAACATGAGCATGATCGGAGCATGGGAAAGCGCACAGCGGGCGGACGCCCGGGGTTTCCGTCCGGATAGCGTGCGTTCATGGCCGGGAGGGCGGTGGGAGAAGCGGGAAGGACGGCGGAGGGCGCGGTGGAGGAGAGGGAGCGCGCGGCTGCGGGGGATGCCGTGCGGATGACGGCCTGGGTGCGCGGACGGGTGCAGGGAGTCGGCTTCCGCTGGTTCACCCGTGCCAACGCATTGCGGATCGGCGGCCTGGACGGTTTCGTGCTCAATCTCGGCGACGGTCGCGTCCAGGTGGTCGCCGAGGGGCCGCGGGACCGCTGCGAGCTGCTGCTGGAGTGGCTCCGTACGGGTGACACACCGGGCCGGGTGGAGGGGGTGACCGAGGTGTGGGGCAGCCCGCGCGGCGAGTACCGGGGCTTTGCCGTCAGGTGAGCGGGAACTTGTTGCCTTTCACCCTGCGACGTGCAAGGCTGCGGCCATCGGTGATCCCCGAGGACCCCGTCAGCCCTCCGGCAAGTTGAGTGCCGTCGAGTCAAGGCTGCGGGGCGCGTGGCGTGATCGTGTTGACCGTAAAAAGTTTTGGTGAGACGCTGGAAGCCCGCGCACCGCAACTGTTCTGCCTTGGGAATGAAGGCACGACAGGTGTCGCGGATTGCGAATCCCTCACGACCCACCACCGTTATCGGTCGGTCACTCAGTGCGGAGGACCATCCATCATGGCAAAGGCGCTTCTCGGTTACGTCGGCGGCCCTGACCCCCGAGTCCTCGCCGAGATGCGACGGCTGCAGCAGCGTGTTCAGGACCTGGAATCCGAGCTCGTACGGATCCAGGCCGAGAACGACGCGCTGTCGGCCGCCGCGGCACGGCACGGCGAATCGCTGCTGGACAGCATCGACGTATCCAAGGCGGAGCCTGCGCTCACCTGACCGGCCAGCCGGGACAGAGGACCGCAGCGCCGAACCGCTGGGAGAAAACTGCAAGGGACGCTTCGGCGTCCCTTCGTCGTTTCCGGCCCCCGGTGTGGCGCTTACCGTGTGATGTGCCCCACTCGATCAGCGGTGAAACTCACCTCGGTCGGGAAACCGGCACCGGGGAGTAAAGTCCCGGTACGTGCACCTCAAGAGCCTGACCCTGCGCGGGTTCAAGTCCTTCGCCTCGGCCACCACACTGCGGTTCGAGCCGGGCATCACCTGCGTCGTGGGGCCCAACGGCTCCGGCAAGTCCAACGTGGTGGACGCGCTGTCCTGGGTGATGGGCGAGCAGGGTGCCAAGTCACTGCGCGGCGGCAAGATGGAGGACGTCATCTTCGCCGGAACCGCGGGGCCGGCCGGACGTCCGCCGCTGGGCCGTGCCGAGGTCTCCCTCACCATCGACAACTCCGACGGCGCGCTGCCCATCGAGTACTCCGAGGTCACCATCACGCGGATCATGTTCCGCAACGGCGGCAGCGAGTACCAGCTCAACGGCGACACCTGCCGGCTGCTGGACATCCAGGAACTGCTCTCCGACTCCGGTATCGGCCGCGAGATGCACGTCATCGTCGGGCAGGGCCAGCTCGACTCCGTCCTGCACGCCGACCCGGCGGGCCGCCGCGCCTTCATCGAGGAGGCGGCCGGCGTCCTCAAGCACCGCAAGCGCAAGGAGAAGGCCCTGCGGAAGCTGGACGCGATGCAGGCCAACCTCGCCCGCGTCCAGGACCTCACCGACGAGCTGCGCCGCCAGCTCAAACCACTGGGGCGGCAGGCGGCCGTCGCCCGCCGCGCCGCGGTGATCCAGGCCGACCTGCGCGACGCCCGGCTGCGGCTGCTCGCCGACGACCTGGTCACCCTGCGCGCGGCCCTGCGGACCGAGCTCGCCGACGAGGCCGCCCTCAAGGAGCGCAAGGAGACCGCGGAGAGCGAACTGCGGGAGGCGCTGCGCCGTGAGGCCGAGCTGGAACGGCAGGTGCGGGACCTGGCACCGCGGCTGGAGCGGGCCCAGCAGACCTGGTACGAGCTCTCCCAGCTCGCGGAGCGGGTGCGCGGCACCGAGAGCCTGGCCGAGGCCCGGGTCAGAAGCGCCGCCGCCGAACCCGCCGAGGAGCGCCGGGGACGCGACCCGGAGGACATGGAGCGCGAGGCCGCCCGGATCCGCGAGCAGGAGGCGGAACTGACCGCGGCGCTGGAGGCGGCCGGCCGGGCGCTGGAGGACACCGTCGCGCACCGCGCCGAACTGGAGCGGGCCCTGGCCGCGGAGGAGCGCCGTCTCAAGGACGCCGCCCGGGCCATCGCCGACCGCCGGGAGGGGCTCGCCCGGCTGCACGGCCAGGCCACCGCCGCCCGCGGCCGGGCGGCGTCCGCCCAGGCCGAGATCGACCGGCTGGCCGCCGCCCGTCAGGGGGCCGTGGAACGCGCGGCGGCGGCCCAGGAGGAGTACGAGACGCTGCGGGCCGAGGTGGACGGCCTGGACGCCGACGACGCCGAACTGGCCGGGGAGCACGAGACCGCCAGGCGCGAACTGGCCGGGGCGGAAGCGGCGCTGGGCGCGGCCCGCGAGGCGCTGGCCGCCGCCGAACGACAGCGGGCCGCGGTCTCCGCCCGCCGCGACGCCCTGGCCCTGGGGCTCCGCCGCAAGGACGGCACCGGCGCGCTGCTCGGCGCCGGGGACCGGCTCGCCGGACTGCTCGGCCCGGCCGCCGAGCTCCTCACCGTCACCCCGGGCTTCGAGGTCCCCGTCGCCGCCGCTCTCGGCGCGGCCGCGGACGCCGTCGCCGTGGACGGTCCCGCCGCCGCGGCCGACGCCCTGCGACTGCTGCGCGAGCAGGACGCGGGCCGCGCGGCGCTGGTCCTGGGCGGCGCCCCCGAGCCGCGGGCCCCCGGCGCCCCGGAGCTGCCGGGCGCGCGGCGGGCGGCGGAGCTGGTCTCGGGCCCGGAGGTCCTGCTGCCCGCCCTGCGGCGGCTGCTGCGCGACGTGGTGGTGGTCGGCACCCTGCGGGACGCGGTGACCGCGGTGACCGCGCATCCGGAGGTGACCGCCGTCACCGCCGACGGCGATCTGCTCGGCGCCCACTTCGCGCAGGGCGGCTCCGCGGGCGCGCCGTCGCTGCTGGAGGTCCGGGCGTCGGTGGACGAGGCCGCCGCCGAACTGGCGGAGCTGGACGGCCGGGTCGCGGAACTGACCGGACAGCGGGAGCGGGCCCGGGAGCGGCACCGGGAGTGTGCCGCCCGGGTCGAGGAGCTGGGTGCCCGGCGCAGCGCCGCGGAGAAGGAGAAGTCGCAGGTCGCCGGCCGGCTCGGCCGGCTGGGCGGGCAGGCCCGGGCCGCGGCCGGCGAGGCCGAGCGCGCGGCGGCGGCCGTCGCCCGCGCCGAGGAGGTGCTGGAGCGGGCCCGGCAGGAGGCCGTGGAACTGGCCGAACGGCTGGCGGTGGCCGAGGAGCAGCCCGGCGAGGAGGAGCCGGACACCTCCGTACGGGACCGGCTGGCCGCCGACGGCGCCAACGCCCGGCAGACGGAGATGGAGGCCCGTCTCCAGGTCCGCACCCACGAGGAACGCGTCAAGGGCCTCACCGGCCGGGCCGACTCGCTGGACCGCGCCGCCCGCGCCGAGCGGGAGGCGCGCGCCCGCGCCGAACGCCGCCGCGCCCGGCTGCGGCACGAGGCCGAGGTCGCCTCGGCCGTCGCCGCCGGAGCCCGGCAGCTGCTGGCGCACCTGGAGGTGTCGCTGGCCCGGGCCGGGGAGGAACGGGAGGCCGCCCGGCGGGCGAAGGCCGAACGGGAACGCGAACTGGCCGCCGAACGGGACCGGGGCCGGGAGCTGAAGGACGAGCTGGACAAGCTCACCGACTCCGTGCACCGCGGCGAGGTGCTCGGTGCCGAGAAGCGGCTGCGGATCGAGCAGCTGGAGACCAGGGCCCTGGAGGAGCTGGGCGTGGAGCCGGCGGTGCTGGTCCGCGAGTACGGCCCCGACCAGCCCGTACCGCCCTCCCCGCCCGCCGGGGACGAGCAGCCGCCCGGGGCGGAGTCCGGAACGGCGGACGGCGGAGGCCCCGCCGCGGGCGGCCCCTCGCACGACCGTCCGGTCCCCTTCGTCCGCGCCGAGCAGGAGAAGCGGCTGCGGGCGGCCGAACGGGCCTACCGGCAGCTCGGCAAGGTGAACCCGCTGGCCCTGGAGGAGTTCGCCGCGCTGGAGGAACGGCACCGCTTCCTCGGCGAGCAGCTGGAGGACCTGAAGAAGACCCGCGCGGACCTGCTGCAGGTCGTCAGGGAGGTGGACGAGCGGGTCGAGCAGGTGTTCACCGAGGCGTACCACGACACGGCCCGCGAGTTCGAGGGCGTCTTCTCCCGGCTCTTCCCCGGCGGCGACGGACGGCTGGTCCTCACCGACCCGGAGAACATGCTCACCACCGGGGTGGACGTCGAGGCCCGGCCGCCGGGCAAGAAGGTCAAACGGCTGTCGCTGCTGTCGGGCGGGGAGCGCTCGCTGACGGCGGTGGCCCTGCTGGTGTCGATCTTCAAGGCCCGGCCCAGCCCGTTCTACGTCATGGACGAGGTCGAGGCCGCCCTGGACGACACCAACCTCCAGCGGCTCATCGGGATCATGCGGGAGCTCCAGGAGAGCTCCCAGCTGATCGTGATCACCCACCAGAAGCGGACCATGGAGGTCGCGGACGCGCTCTACGGCGTCTCCATGCAGGGCGACGGGGTGTCGAAGGTCATCAGCCAGCGGCTGCGCTGACGCGGCCGGGGCGCACCGCACCGTGCGGCGGGCGGCCGTGGCCGATACTGGTCACGTTATGGACATCGTCATCCTTGCCGTAGTCATCGCCGTGGTCGCCGTCGCCGCCGTCAGCGGCCTGGTGGTCACCGCCACCCGCCGGAAGAAGACACCGCCGCCCGGCCGTCCGGCCCCCCCGACCGTCACCGCGCCGCCCCCGTCCGAACCCCGGGTCGGCGAGGAGGCCGAGGCCCCCGGCGACGAGGGGCGGCGCACCATCGAAGAGGTCGACCTGCCGCCCCCCGCCGGCGCCACGGACGCCGCCGTGGTGGAGGAGGCCGGTGCCCCCGCGCCGCCCGAGGTGCCCGGGATCGAGACCCCAGAGCCCGCCGCCGGACGGCTGGTGCGGCTGCGTGAACGCCTGTCGCGCTCCCAGAACACCCTGGGCCGCGGTCTGCTCACCCTGCTCTCCCGCGATCATCTCGACGAGGACACCTGGGAGGAGATCGAGGACACCCTGCTCACCGCCGACGTCGGCGTCGCCCCCACCCAGGAACTGGTCGAGCGGCTGCGCGAACGGGTGCGGGTGCTCGGCACCCGTACCCCCGCCGAACTGCGCGCCCTGCTGCGCGAGGAACTGCTGACCCTGGTGGGCACCGATCTGGACCGTACGGTCCACACCGAGGGCGGCGTCTCGTCCGAGGGCGTGGTGCGGCCGGGCGTGGTGCTGGTCGTGGGCGTCAACGGCACCGGCAAGACCACCACCACCGGCAAGCTCGCCCGGGTGCTGGTCGCCGACGGCAAGTCGGTGGTGCTCGGCGCGGCCGACACCTTCCGAGCCGCCGCCGCCGACCAGCTCCAGACCTGGGGCGAGCGGGTGGGCGCCCGTACCGTCCGCGGCCCGGAGGCGGGCGACCCGGCGTCGGTCGCCTTCGACGCGGTCAAGGAGGGCATCGCCGCCAGCGCCGACGTGGTGCTGGTCGACACGGCGGGACGGCTGCACACCAAGGCCGGCCTGATGGACGAGCTGGGCAAGGTCAAGCGGGTGGTGGAGAAGCACGGCCCGGTGGACGAGGTGCTCCTGGTCCTGGACGCCACCACCGGCCAGAACGGCCTGATCCAGGCCCGGGTCTTCGCCGAGGTCGTGGATGTCACCGGCATCGTGCTCACCAAACTCGACGGCACGGCCAAGGGCGGCATCGTCATCGCGGTGCAGCGCGAGCTGAAGGTACCGGTCAAGCTGGTGGGCCTGGGAGAGGGGGCGGACGACCTGGCCCCGTTCGAGCCGGAGGCGTTCGTGGACGCCCTGATCGGGGACTGACCGCACGCCGCCCGCGCCCTCCGCCCCGGCCCGTCGGCCCCCGGCCTCAGCCGCGGGGGAACTCGCGGTGGCAGACGTACGCCAGGGTGCCCAGCAGGAGCCGGGCCTGCGGGGGGCGTTCGGCCGTCTCCGGGTCGGGGGGCCGCAGCCACCGGACCGGGCCGAGGGCGCCCAGGTCGGAGGGCGGGGCGGTGATGTGGTCGCCGGGGCCGAGGCCGCGCAGATCCAGTACGGCGTCGTCCCAGCCCATCCGGTACAGCAGCCGGGGGAGCCCGGCCGCGGCACCGGGAGCCACCAGGAACCAGGCACGGCCGTGCGGGGTGACGGCGACCGGTCCGGCCGGCAGGCCCATCCGCTCCAGCCGGGTCAGCGCGCGGCGCCCGGCGGCCTCGGGTACCTCGATGACGTCGAACGCCCGGCCCACCGGCAGCAGCAGCGCGGCGCCGGGGACCCGCCCCCACACCCGGGCGGCCTCGCCGAGACCGGAGCCCGCCGGCACTCCGGGAGCCCCGGCCAGAGGATGGGCACCGGGAGAGGGGCAGCGGGCGGCTCCGCAGGAACACCGGGACCGGCCCCCGCCGCGCACGGTCCGGGCCCCGGGGACGACGTCCCAGCCCCACAGGCCGGTGTACTCGGCGACGGCGGTGTACAGCGGGGCGCGTTCCCGGCGCCCGGCGCCGGGCCGTGATTCCCGCGGCCCCCGCCTCTCCCGGATGCTGCCGATGGTGAAACCCATGCCCCCTCCAACGGGTCCTGTGCGCGGTCGGTCCCGAAACGGCGGTGTGCCGGTACGCGGTGTGACGGCTCCGGTGCCGGCCGTACGGTCCCTTCGGCGGTCGTACTCCTCTCCACGCCCCAGTGAACCCCGGGGAGCCGGGGTTGCGGTTCACCCGAAGGGGTGGCGAATGGTGGCGGTTTTGCAATTTCACTCGCCGGATCAGTGATCGTAGGATTACTTTCGGTTCACGCAAGGACGGAACCACACGGAAGACGCCCGGCGCGTACCCGTACCGCCCGCATGCCCGCTCCACGGCGCGCGGCCCGGTCCGGCGGACCGCGCACGGGTCGGAATGGGGGCTTTCCAGTGAGCGGCAACGACAGCAGCGGCGGTGCCGCCGGCAAGCGCCCGAACGAGCTGCTGGCCTCGTGGTTCGTGCGCAGCGGCTGGTCCAAGGGGGAGCTGGCCCGGCAGGTGAACCGCCGCGCACGCCGGCTGGGCGCGCACCACGTCAGCACCGACACCTCCCGGGTGCGCCGCTGGCTGGACGGCGAGCAGCCCCGCGAGCCGATCCCGCGCATCCTCTCCGAGCTGTTCTCCGAGCGCTTCGGCTGTGTGGTCTCCGCCGAGGACCTGGGGCTGCGCGCCTGCCGCCGGACCGCCTCCGCCGACGGCGTCGACCTGCCCTGGACGGGGCCGCAGACGGTGGAGATGATCGGTGAGTTCTCCCGCAGCGACCTGATGCTGGCCCGCCGCGGCTTCCTCGGCACCTCCCTGGTGATGGCCGCCGGCCCGGCCCTGATCGAGCCGATGCAGCGCTGGCTGGTGCCCGCGCCGGGCGGGCCGGACGCCGCCCCGCCGGCGGCCGACCGGGGTACGCGCCGCACGTCCCGGCTGTCCGGCCCGGAGCTGGAGCTGCTGGAGCAGACCGTCGTGATGTTCCGCGAGTGGGACGCCCAGTGCGGCGGAGGGCTGCGGCGCAAGGCCGTCGTGGGACAGCTCCACGAGGTCACCGACCTGCTCCAGGACTCCCACCCCGAGCCGGTGCGGCGGCGGCTGTTCCGGGTCACCGCCGAACTGTCGGAGCTGGCCGGCTGGATGAGCTACGACATCGGGCTCCAGCCGACCGCCCAGAAGTACTTCGTCCTCGCCCTGCACGCGGCCAAGGAGGCCGGTGACCGGCCGCTGGGCTCGTACGTGCTGTCCAACATGAGCCGCCAGATGATCCATCTGGGCCGGCCCGAGGACGCGCTGGAGCTGATCCACCTCGCGCAGTACGGCGGCCGGGCCGGGGCCACGCCCCGCACCCAGGCCATGCTGTACGCGATGGAGGCGCGTGCGTACGCGAACCTGGGCAAGCCCGACAAGTGCCACCGGGCGGTACGGATGGCCGAGGACGCCTTCTCCGACGCCGGACGGGACGACACCGACCCGGGCTGGATCACGTTCTTCTCCGAGGCCGAACTGCACGCCGAGAACGCCCACTCCTACCGCGACCTCGCCTATGTGGCGGGCCGCAGCCCGGCGTACACCTCGCTCGCGCAGCCCGCCATGGGGAAGGCGGTGGAACTGTTCGGCCGGGAGTGCGGCGAGGACGGCGGCGGCCACCAGCGGTCGTACGCGCTCAACCTCACGGGGATGGCCACCGTCCACCTGCTGCAGCGGGAGCCCGAGCAGTGCGCCGCCCTGGCCGGGCAGGCGCTGGAGGTGGCCAAGCGGCTCCGCTCGGAGCGGGTCAACAACCGCATCCGCAAGACCGTGGCCGGCGCGGCCCGTGAGTTCGGGCATGTCGCCGAGGTCGCCGAGCTGACCGAGCGGCTCGCCGGCGAACTGCCGGAGGGCGGCGAGGTCGCCCTCGCGGTCTGACCCGGCCGTCCGATCCGGCCGTCCGGCCCGTCGTCTCCGGGCCGATTCCCGGTTGTTATACGGCCGTGACGGCCGCCCCGCGCGAACCAGGTGCGCGGGGCGGCCGTCACGGCCGTTCGGCGTGGTGGGGCCGGGAACCGGCCGGAGCGGGAAGACCGGCCGAACGGTTCCGGCCAGGGGGCGCGTTCATCCGGCCGTAACACGACACGTGCCTTCGTCACGGTCGCGAAACACCGCACGGCATCGGAGGAAACGGGGCTTCGCGAATCTGTGGCGCATCCTGATCCCCAGATCCGCCCCCACGGGTCGCGACGCGAGGAGGCGCCCACATTGAACGGCGCGGATACCGCTTTTGTACTGATCAGCGCTGCGCTGGTCATGTTGATGACACCCGGCCTGGCGCTGTTCTACGGCGGCATGGTGCGGGTCAAGAGCGCCCTCAACATGCTCATGATGTCCTTCATCTCGCTGGGCATCGTGAGCGTCCTGTGGGTGCTCTACGGATACTCGCTCGCCTTCGGCACCGACACCGGAGGTGTGATCGGCAACTTCGAGTTCGCCGGTCTGAAGGGCATCGGCGTCGAGACGCTCACCGGCGGTGACGAGGGCATCCCGGTCTTCGCCTTCATCGTCTTCCAGCTCATGTTCGCCGTCCTGACACCCGCCCTGATGAGCGGTGCGCTGGCCGACCGGGTGAAGTTCAGCGCCTGGGCGGTGTTCATCGCCCTGTGGGCCACGGTCGTCTACTTCCCCGTCGCCCACTGGGTCTGGGCCGAGGGCGGCTGGCTGTTCGAGCTGGAGGTCATCGACTTCGCCGGCGGCACGGCCGTCCACATCAACGCCGGTGTCGGCGCGCTGGCCGCCGTCCTGGTGGTGGGCAAGCGCATCGGGTTCAAGAAGGAGCCGATGCGCCCCCACAGCCTCCCCCTGGTGGTCCTGGGCGCCGCCCTGCTGTGGTTCGGCTGGTTCGGCTTCAACGCCGGCTCCGCGCTGGCCGCCAACGGCACCAGCGCCACCATGGCACTGAACACGCAGGTGGCCACCGCCGCCGCCATCCTGGGCTGGCTGATCTACGAGCGCGTCCGGCACGGCGCCTTCACCACCCTGGGCGCGGCCTCCGGCGCCATCGCCGGCCTGGTCGCCATCACCCCCGCCGGCGCGCACGTCAACGCCGTCGGCGCGATCGCCATCGGCCTGGTCGCCGGCCTGGTCTGCTCCTGGGCGGTCAGCCTGAAGTACAAGCTCGGCTACGACGACTCCCTGGACGTCGTCGGCGTTCACCTGGTCGGCGGTGTCGTCGGCACCCTGCTGGTCGGCTTCCTGGCCATCGACGGCGTGGGCGGCGTGGAGCAGTTCGGCAAGCAGGCCGTCGGCGCCTTCTCGGTCATGGCCTTCTCCTTCGTGGTCTCCTGGATCCTGGCCAAGCTGATCGACGTCACCATCGGCTTCCGCGCCGGTGAGGACGACGAGACCGCCGGTCTGGACCAGGCGTACCACGCCGAGACCGCCTACGACTTCAGCGCGGTGGGCGGTGCGCCCGGCTCCCGCGGCACGGCCGGGGCCACCGGCAGCCAGACCGACAGCGTGACGGCTCCCTCGTCCGGGGAGCCCGGAAAGAAGGTGGACGCGTGAAGCTCATCACCGCAGTCATCAAGCCGCACCGTCTCGACGAGGTGAAGGAGGCACTGCAGGCGTTCGGCGTCCAGGGCCTCACCGTCACCGAGGCCAGCGGCTACGGCCGGCAGCGCGGTCACACCGAGGTGTACCGGGGCGCGGAGTACACCGTCGACCTGGTCCCCAAGATCCGCATCGAGGTCCTCGTCGAGGACGACGACGCCGAGCAGCTCGTCGACGTGGTCGTCAAGGCCGCCCGCACCGGGAAGATCGGCGACGGCAAGGTCTGGAGCGTGCCGGTGGACACCGCGGTGCGGGTCCGGACCGGCGAACGCGGTCCGGACGCCCTGTGACGGAGCGGGGAGCCACATGAGCACGGCACCCCCGCCGGTCTCCCCGGACTCCGCCGGCCCCGCCGGCGGAACCGGGGGGACCGGGGCGGAGCCCGGCACCTACGCGGCGGCCCGGCTGCGCCTCCTCACCGGGGAGGGGCGGCCCGGGCCGCCGCGCCGCAGGGCCCTCGCGGAGCTGACCGACGACTGGCTCGCCGGGCTGCTCGGCGACCCGGGGCGGGGAGTCGCCCTCGTCGCCGTCGGCGGCTACGGCCGCGGGGAGCTCTCCCCGCGCAGCGACCTCGACCTGCTGCTGGTGCACACCGGACGGGACCCCGGCGAGATCACCGCCCTCGCCGACCGTCTCTGGTACCCCGTGTGGGATCTGGGCATCGCCCTGGACCACTCGGTGCGCACCCCCGAGGAGACCCGGCGGGCCGCCGCCGAGGACCTCAGGGTGCAGCTCGGACTGCTGGACGCCCGGCATGTCGCCGGCGACGCGGAACTCACCGCCGGCCTGCGCACCGAACTGCTCGCCCGGTGGCGCGCCGACGCGCCCCGGCGGCTGGCCGAACTGCGCGAGACGCTCGAGGAGCGCGCCCGGCGCCACGGCGAGTTGCGCTTCCTCCTCGAACCCGATCTGAAGGAGGCCCGCGGCGGCCTGCGCGACGCCACCGCCCTGCGCGCGGTGGCCGCCTCCTGGCTGGCCGACGCCCCCCGTGAAGGGCTGGACGAGGCCCGCCGCACCCTGCTCGACATCCGCGACGCCCTCCAGCTGGCCACCGGCCGCGCCACCGACCGGCTGGCCCTGCAGGAGCAGGACCAGATCGCCGAAGACCTCGCGCTGCCCGACGCGGACGCCCTGCTGCGCCGGGTGTACGAGGCCGCCCGGGTGATCTCCTACGCCGGTGACGTCACCTGGCGCGAGGTCGGCCGGGTGCTGCGCTCGCGCGCCCGCCCCGCCGCCCGTCCCGGTCCGCGCACCCCGCTCGCCGAGAACGTCGTCGAGCAGGACGGCGAGGTGGTGCTCGCCCGCACCGCCCGCCCCGGACGCGACCCCGTCCTGACGCTGCGCGCCGCGGCGGCCGCGGCCCAGGCCGGGCTGCCGCTGGCCCGGCCGGCGGTGCGGAGGATGGCCGCCGACGTACCGCCGCTGCCGGTGCCCTGGCCCGCCGAGGCCCGTGAGGCGTTCGTCACGCTGCTCGGCGCCGGCGAGCCCCTGATCGGGGTGTGGGAGGCGCTGGAGGCCGAGGGCCTGGTCACCGCGCTGCTGCCGGACTGGGAGCGGGTGCGCTGCCGCCCGCAGCGCAACGCCGTGCACCGCTGGACGGTGGACCGCCATCTGATCGAGACAGTGGTGCGGGCCCGTGCCCACCTGCGCCGGGTCAAACGCCCCGACCTGCTGCTGGCCGGAGCGCTGCTGCACGACATCGGCAAGGGCTGGCCCGGCGACCACAGCGTCACCGGCGAGACCATCGCCCGCGACATGGCCGCCCGGATGGGCTTCGGCGCCGAGGACGCCGACACCCTCGCCACCCTGGTGCGCCACCATCTGCTGCTGGTCGAGACCGCCACCCGGCGCGATCTGGACGACCCGGCGACCGTGGCCGCGGTGGCCGGGGCCGTCCGCGGCGCGGGCACCCTGGAACTGCTCCACGCCCTCACCGAGGCCGACGCGCGGGCCACCGGTCCCGCCGCCTGGTCGGCATGGCGCGCGGGGCTGGTGTCCGACCTGGTCGAACGGGTCGGCGCGGTGCTGGCGGGCGAGGACGGCGGCCCGGAGCGGGACGCCTTCCGACCCACCGCCGAGGCCGAACGGCTGGCCGCCGAGGCCCGGCGCACCGGCGGCCCGGTGCTGTCCCTGCGCACCCGGACCGAGCCGGCGTCCCCCGGCACCGGCTCCGCGGACGCAGCCGTGGACGCGGTCCCGGAGACGGACCCGGAACCGGTCGGCGTCGAACTCCTCATCGCCCTGCCCGACCAGCCCGGTGTCCTGCCCGCCGCCGCCGGCGTCCTGGCCCTGCACCGGCTCACCGTGCGCACCGCCGACCTGCGTGCCGTGGTCCCGCCCGGCACGGGCCCGTCCGGCGCGGGTGCCGTCCTGCTGCTCAGCTGGCGGGTCGCCGCCGAGTACGGTTCGCTGCCGCAGGCCGCCCGGCTCCGCGCCGACCTGGTACGCGCCCTGGACGGCTCCCTCGACATTCCCGCCCGGCTCGCCGAGCGGGAGCGGGCCTACCGCGGCACGCCCCGCCACCGCCGCGGCGCCGGGGCCCCGCCGCCGCGGGTGACGGTCGCCCCGGCGGGATCGCGGCTGGCCACCGTGCTGGAGGTGCGCGCCCAGGACGCCCCCGGCCTGCTCTACCGCATCGGGCGGGCACTGGAGGACGCGGGTGTCGCCGTGCGCAGCGCGCACGTCAGCACACTCGGCGCCAACGCGGTGGACGCCTTCTACGTCACCGGGCCCGACGGCACCCCGCTGCCGGAGGAGGAGGCCGCCGGGCTCGCCCGGGACCTGGAGCGGACCCTGGGCGGCTGACCGCGGCGGCGGCGGGCGGATACTCTTGGAGGTCGACCGCCACCGCCGCCAACGCGAAGGATCCGCGACCGACGTGTTCGACACTCTCTCCGATCGCCTCACGGCGACGTTCAAGAACCTCAGGGGCAAGGGCCGGCTGAGCGAGGCGGACATCGACGCCACGGCGCGCGAGATCCGCATCGCCCTGCTGGAGGCGGATGTCGCGCTGCCCGTGGTGCGGGCCTTCATCAAGCAGGTCAAGGAGCGCGCCCTCGGCGCCGAGGTCTCCAAGGCGCTGAACCCCGCCCAGCAGGTCGTCAAGATCGTCAACGAGGAACTCGTCGGCATCCTCGGCGGCGAAACCCGCCGGCTGCGGTTCGCCAAGAACCCGCCGACGGTGATCATGCTGGCCGGCCTGCAGGGCGCGGGCAAGACCACCCTGGCGGGCAAGCTGGGCCGCTGGCTCAAGACCCAGGGCCACACCCCGCTGCTGGTCGCCTGCGACCTGCAGCGCCCCAACGCCGTCAACCAGCTCACCGTCGTCGCCGAGCGCGCGGGCGTCGGGATCTACGCGCCCGAGCCGGGCAACGGCACCGGTGACCCGGTCAAGGTCGCCCGCGACTCCATCGACCACGCCCGTACCAAGCAGTACGACGTGGTCATCGTCGACACCGCCGGCCGGCTGGGCATCGACGAGGAGATGATGCGGCAGGCCGCCGACATCCGCGACGCGGTCCGCCCCCACGAGACCCTCTTCGTCGTGGACGCCATGATCGGCCAGGACGCGGTCAACACCGCCGAGGCGTTCCGCGACGGCGTCGGCTTCGACGGTGTGGTGCTCTCCAAGCTCGACGGCGACGCCCGCGGCGGCGCGGCCCTGTCGGTCGCGCACGTCACCGGACGCCAGATCATGTTCGCCTCCAACGGCGAGAAGCTGGACGACTTCGACGCGTTCCACCCGGACCGCATGGCGTCCCGCATCCTGGGCATGGGCGACGTCCTCAGCCTCATCGAGAAGGCCGAGCAGACCTTCAGCCGGCAAGAGGCCGAGAAGATGGCCGAGAAGCTGGCGAAGGGGCCCAAGGAGTTCACCCTCGACGACTTCCTGGCCCAGATGGAGCAGGTCCGCAAGATGGGCTCCCTCTCCAAACTGCTAGGGATGATGCCCGGCATGGGGCAGATCCGGGAGCAGATCAACAGCATCGACGAGCGCGACGTGGACCGTACCGCCGCGATCATCAAGTCGATGACCCCGGCCGAGCGCACCGATCCCACGATCATCAACGGCTCGCGGCGGGCCCGTATCGCCCGCGGTTCGGGCGTGGACGTCAGCGCGGTGAAGAACCTCGTGGAGCGCTTCTTCGAGGCCCGCAAGATGATGTCGAAGATGGCCCAGGGCGGCGGCATGCCGGGGATGCCCGGAATGCCGGGCATGCCCGGGGCGGGCGGCGGCAGCCGGAAGAAGGGCAAGCAGCAGAAGAAGGGCAAGGGCAAGCAGCGCTCGGGCAACCCGATGAAGCGCAGGGCCGAGGAGCAGGCTCTCGCCGAGCGCCGCGCCGCGGGCCAGGGCGGCGCCTTCGGGCTGCCCGGCGCGGGAGCGGACGCGGAGGACTTCGAGCTGCCCCAGGAGTTCCGGGACCTGCTGCCCCCGAAGTGACCCGGAAGTGACCCGGCCGCCGCCCCCGGCCGGACCGGCGGGCGCGCACCGCCGTCCCGGCCCGGCCGGGGCGCAGTGCCGCGCCGGCCGGGCCGGGAGCGGGCGGCACCGTCACGTCATGGCGACCACGTAGCGGAACAGGTTCTGCATCCACACCGTGCCGTCGGGGCGCACATGGGGACGCAGCGCCTCCGTCAGCTCCTTGGTGACCTGCCCCTCGTCCGTCGCCCGGACGGCCGCGTCGTACAGCCCCGTGGAGACCAGACCCCGCACCGCGCTCTCCAGGTCGGCGTACCCGAAGGGGCACGCCACCCGCCCCGAGCCGTCCAGCCGCAGGCCGGCCCGCCGGGCCAGGTCCTCCAGATCGTCCCGGCCGCCCGGCCGCCAGCACCGGCCCACCGGGAGCCGCGGTTCGGCCAGCCGCTCGGCCACCCGCAGCGCGGGGGCGGCGGCACAGCGCTCGACCGGCCCCCAGCCCGCCAGCACCACCGGAGTGCCCCGCCCGGTCACCTGGGCCACCCGGGTGAGCACGGCGGCGTCGGGCAGGGCGTCGAAGGCGGTCACCAGGGTCGGCGGCGGCCCCTCGCGCAGGGCGGCGGCGTCCGGCCCGCCGTCCGGCTCGCTCGGCAGCACCCGCGCGGCCCAGTGCCGCGCACCCCACTGCGGCTCCGGCAGCAGCCGCTGCCGGGCCAGTTCCAGGCGGGCCTCGTCGCTGTCCGTCCCCGTGACGGTCGCGCCGCGGGCGGCGGCCAGCACCAGCGCCAGCCCCGAACCGCAGCCCAGGCCCAGGACGTGCGCGTGCCGTCCGACCTCGAACCGCTCGTAGACCGCCTCGTAGAGCGGAACCAGCATCCGTTCCTGAATCTCCGCCCAGTCCCGGGCGGGCCGCGGGAGGTGCCGCTGTGCGAGCGTGGGTGCCATCGCAACATCCCCATTCCGTGGAAGGATCGCCGGATACCCGGCCGCCGTCTCGTCCCCCGAGAGGTCCAAAGTCCCCGAATGCCAGGGAACTGCGCTTCTGTCCCCGAGTCCAGAGGGCGGACCGGAGTGTTCACATCCGCGTCCGCCGAGCGCACTCCTACGTTCTCCCGACAACCTGATTCACGCATCCGCAGCAGGGCGCCGTAACATGCGCGACATGGCAAAGGCTCCCGTACTCACCCCCCGGGCGGACGACTTCCCGCGCTGGTACCAGGACGTGATCAGCAAGGCCGAACTGGCCGACAACGGACCGGTGCGCGGCACCATGGTCATCCGGCCGTACGGGTACGGGCTCTGGGAGCGGATGCAGCGGGAGATGGACGCCCGGATCAAGGCCGCGGGCGCCGACAACGCCTACTTTCCCCTGTTCATCCCGCAGTCCTACCTGACCAGGGAGGCCGAGCACGTCGAGGGCTTCGCCCCCGAACTGGCCGTGGTCACGCACGGCGGCGGCAAGGAGCTGGAGGAGCCGGTGGTCGTCCGGCCGACCTCCGAGACGATCATCAACGACTACTTCTCCAAGTGGGTGCAGAGCTACCGGGACCTGCCCCTGCTGATCAACCAGTGGGCCAACGTGGTGCGCTGGGAAATGCGTCCGCGTGTCTTCCTGCGAACGAGTGAGTTCCTGTGGCAGGAGGGGCACACCGCCCACGCCACCTACGAGGACGCGCGCGACTACGCCGCCCGGATCCACCGGGAGGTCTACGCCGACTTCATGGTGAACGTCCTGGCCATGGACGTCGTCCTGGGCCGCAAGACCCCCCGGGAGCGCTTCGCGGGCGCCATCAACACCCTCACCCTGGAGGGCATGATGGGCGACGGCAAGGCGCTCCAGATGGGCACCAGCCACGAACTGGGACAGAACTTCGCCAAGGCCTTCGACACCCGCTACCTGTCGAAGGACGGCGAGCGGGAACTGGTCTGGCAGACCTCCTGGGGCACCTCCACCCGGATGGTCGGCGGCCTGATCATGACGCACGGCGACGACAGCGGTCTGCGCGTCCCGCCGCGGCTGGCGCCCGTCCAGGCCGTCGTCCTGGCGATCAAGGGCGACGACGCGGTGCTGGCCAAGGTCCGCGAGACCGGCGAGAAGCTGGCCGCCGCCGGGGTCCGGGTGAAGGTGGACGACCGCACCGACACCCCCTTCGGCCGCCGCGCGGTGGACTGGGAGCTCAAGGGCGTGCCGCTGCGCGTCGAGATCGGCCCGCGCGACCTGGAGAACGGCACCGCGATGCTGGTCCGCCGTATCGCCGGAGGCAAGGAGCCGGTGGCGCTCGACGCGCTGCCCGGGCTGTGCCCCGGACTGCTGGAGGAGGACCATGCGCTGCTGCTGCGCCAGTCCCGTGAGCGCCGCGAGTCCCGCACCGTGGAGGTGCGGACCACCGCCGAGGCGGCCGAGGCGGCCGCCGCCGGGAACTGGGCCCGCATCCCGTGGGCCGACCTCGGCCCGGAGGGCGAGGCGGCGCTGGCCGAGCAGGCCGCCACCGTGCGGTGCCTGGTGGCCGAGGACGGATCGGTGCCGCAGGCCGACGACGCTCCGGGCACGGTGGCCGTGGTCGCCCGCGCCTACTGAACCGCGGTCCCGTCCCGTGGTGCGGGCCCGCCGGGCCGCGGCCGGGAGCGCGGAAAGAGCGTACTGACGGGTCAGTACGTCCCGGCTTGGGGCGGGTGGGACCGGTCCTCCCCGGATCGGCCCCACCCGCCCCTGTCGGGGCGACAACGACCGGCAACTGACGAGTAGGCGCAAATTATTTGGGATGCCCCGGAATCGGAACACCGGGACACCCCGGCTCGTTGTGTACGACGTGAGCACGACACCACCTGTTCTTGCCGCCGAACTGGCGCTCGCGTGGGCCGACATTCAACGGCACCACCCCGAGCTGCCCGACCTGGCCGCGCCCGAATCGCTGATCGGGGAGTCGTCGTCCGCCTGCGGCGCCGAGCTCTCCTTCGAACGGCTGCTGCACGAGGCCGTCCACGGGATCGCCGCCGCCCGCGGCGTCCGGGACACCTCGCGCGCGGGCCGCTACCACAACCGCCGTTTCCTGGCGATCGCCGAGGAGCTGGGGCTGGAGCACTCCGAAGAACCACACCCCAGCAGCGGCTTCTCGCTGGTCTTCATGACGCCCGAGGCCAGAAAGCGCTACCGGCCCACGATCGAGCGGCTGCAGCGGGCCCTGCGCGCCCACAGCGCCGCCACCGCCACCGACACCTCGCACACCTTCCGCGGGCCCGCCGCGCGGCACGGCTCCTCGGGGGGAGGAGTGCGGGTCAAGGCGGTCTGCGACTGCGGGCGCAACGTCCGGGTCGTCCCGTCCGTGCTGGCGCAGGCGCCGATCATGTGCGGGGCCTGCGGACAGCCGTTCCGCATCCCGGAGGTGGTCGCGGTGGGTTGAAGGGACACGGCCGACCGGAGAGCCGGGGGAATCGGGGGGAGACCGGTTCCCCCGGCGAGGTGTGGCACAATGGGCGGCTGTACTCGGCAGCCGCACAGGACCCCTCTCTCCTCCGGCTGACGCGTCCATCGGGCACCCGGGTACCACAACCCCACGTGGCATCCCGCCGTGTCCCACCACGTCAGAGACCAGGAGACACCACAGCCGTGGCAGTCAAGATCAAGCTGAAGCGACTGGGCAAGATCCGTTCGCCTCACTACCGCATCATCGTCGCCGACTCCCGTACCCGTCGCGACGGCCGGGCCATCGAGGAGATCGGTCTGTACCACCCGGTGCAGAACCCCTCGCGCATCGAGGTCGACTCGGAGCGCGTCCAGTACTGGCTGGGTGTCGGTGCGCAGCCGACCGAGCCGGTGCTGGCCATCCTGAAGGTCACCGGCGACTGGCAGAAGTTCAAGGGTCTGCCGGCCCCGGAGCCGATGAAGGTCCCCGAGCCCAAGGCCGACAAGCGCGCCGTCTTCGAGGCCGCCGCCAAGGAGTCGGCGGACGAGCCCGCGGGTGAGGCCATCACCCCGAAGGCCAAGAAGGCCGACAAGGCCGACAAGAAGACGGACGGGGCCGAGGCCGGCGCCGCCGGGTCGACCGAGGCGTGACCATGCTGGAAGAAGCCCTCGACCATCTGGTGAAGGGCATCGTCGATCACCCCGACGAGGTGGAGGTCGCCTCCCGCAACCTGCGCCGCGGACGTGTGCTGGAGGTCCGGGTGCACCCCGACGACCTCGGCAAGGTCATCGGCCGCAACGGCCGGACGGCACGCGCGCTTCGCACCGTCGTGGGCGCTCTCGGCGGCCGGGGTGTCCGCGTCGACCTCGTCGACGCGGACCAGATCCGCTGACCGGGTCCGCCGGGGACGGCGGCAGACAGCACGAGACACCGGCACGGGCCGGGGGCGGCATCCCACCGCCCCCGGCCCGTGCCGGTGACCGGACCATCTGGAGTTTGTGAGCAGTGCAGCTGGTAGTCGCGCGCGTCGGCCGCGCACACGGCATCAGGGGCGAGGTCACGGTGGAGGTGCGCACGGACGAGCCCGAGGTACGGCTCGCCCCCGGCGCCGTCCTGGCCACCGACCCGGCCTCCGCGGGCCCGCTGACCGTCGCCGACGGCCGCGTCCACAGCGGGCGGCTGCTCCTGCGCTTCGAGGGGGTGCGGGACCGCACGGCCGCCGAGGCGCTGCGGAACACCCTGCTGATCGCCGAGGTGGATCCGGAGGAGAGTCCCGAGGACCCCGACGAGTACTACGACCACCAGCTGATCGACCTCGAGGTCGTCACCCGGGACGGGACGGCCGTCGGGCGGATCGAGGAGATCGCCCACCTGCCGTACCAGGACCTGCTGGTGGTGCGCAGGACGGACGGCGGCGAGGCGCTGATCCCCTTCGTCGGAGAGATCGTGCCGGAGGTCGACCTGGCGGCGCAGCGGGCGGTGGTCGATCCCCCGCCGGGCCTGCTGGACGACCGGGCCGAGACCGCGGGCCGGACCCCGCGGGTTTCCGGTGACGACGGTGACGGTGACGACGACGGCGGCGGCGACGGGGGCACGGCCCGGTGAGGCTGGACATCGTCACGATCTTCCCCGAGTACCTGGAGCCGCTGAACGTCTCCCTCGTCGGCAAGGCGCGCGCCCGCGGCGTGCTCGACGTACGCGTCCACGACCTGCGGCACTGGACGCACGACCGGCACAACACCGTCGACGACACCCCCTACGGCGGCGGTCCCGGCATGGTGATGAAGCCCGAACCATGGGGCGAGGCGCTGGACACGATCCTCGCCTCGGACGAGGACGGGAGAGAACCGGTCCTCGTCGTCCCCACCCCCAGCGGCAGCCCCTTCACCCAGCGGACGGCCGTCGAGCTGGCGGCCGAACCCTGGCTGGTCTTCACCCCCGCCCGCTACGAGGGCATCGACCGCCGCGTCATCGAGGAGTACGGCGAGCGCCTGCGGGTGCGCGAGCTGTCCATCGGCGACTACGTGCTGGCCGGGGGAGAGGCCCCCGTCCTGGTCATGGTCGAGGCCGTCGCCCGGCTGCTGCCCGGGGTCCTGGGCAACGCCGAGTCCCACCGCGACGACTCCTTCGCCCCCGGTGCCATGGCCGACCTCCTGGAGGGGCCCGTCTACACCAAGCCGCCGCTGTGGCGCGGCCGGGGCATCCCGGAGGTGCTGCTCAGCGGCCACCACGGGCGGATCGCCCGCTGGCGCCGCGACCAGGCGCTCCGCCGCACCGCGCGGTACCGGCCGGACCTCGTCGAACGCTGCGATCCCGCGGCACTGGAGGCCGAGGACCGCGAACTCCTCGCGGAACTGGGCTGGACCGAGCTGCCGGACGGCCGATTTGGGCGCACCGCCGGAGGCGTGGAAGAATAGGCCGCTGCCCCGCGCCCGGCCCGCGACCCTGCCACAGGGGGACCGACGCCGGCCCGGCACCGGGGCCGCCAGGACCACCCAACGAATCGTTCCGCCGATGACCTGTGGCATCGGCGAGGAAAGCAGACCGTCATGCACCTGCTCGACAGCGTCGACGCCGCCTCGCTGCGCAGCGACATCCCGGCCTTCCGCCCGGGCGACACCGTCAACGTCCACGTGCGCGTCATCGAGGGCAACCGCTCCCGAGTGCAGCAGTTCAAGGGCGTCGTCATCCGCCGCCAGGGCGCGGGCATCCGCGAGACCTTCACCGTCCGCAAGGTCAGCTTCGGCGTCGGTGTGGAGCGCACCTTCCCGGTGCACACCCCGGTCGTCGAGAAGATCGAGGTCGTCACCCGCGGTGACGTCCGCCGCGCCAAGCTGTACTACCTGCGCGAGCTGCGCGGCAAGGCCGCGAAGATCAAGGAGAAGCGCGAGCGCTGATCCGCGGCCGGGGCCGCGGGACGGCCCGCGACGCCGGGTCCGTACCGCCTTCGCCGCGGAGCACCGGGCCGTCGGGTTAGGCTCTCGGCTCGATGGACACCGACGCACAGCCCACGGAGCGCGACCGCGTTCCCACCCCTCGCACGGGGCGGGAACGCCGGTCGCGCTCCGTGCGTATGGCGGGGGCGGCGGTCGCCGCGGTGCTCCTGGCCCTGCCGGCGGCCGAGGCGTTCGTGGCGGAACCCTTCCGCATCTCCAGCGACTCCATGGGGAACACGCTCGAAGTCGGCGACCGTGTACTGGTGAACAAGCTGGCCTACCGTTTCGGCAACCATCCGCGGCGCGGGGACGTTGTGGTGTTCGACGGCGCGGGTTCCTTCGACCGGGGAACGCGGGACGGCACCGACTACGTCAAACGGATCGTCGGAGTCGGCGGGGACAGGGTCAGGTGCTGCGACGCGCGGGGAAGGATCGAGGTGAACGGCCAACCGGTGGACGAGACATACCTGCATCCCGACGACCGGCCCTCGGCCGTGCCGTTCGACATCGAGGTCCCCGAGGGGCGGCTGTGGGTGATGGGCGACCGCCGCTCCCGCTCCCGGGACTCGCGGGACCACCTGGGCAGCCCCGGCGGCGGCACCGTGCCGGTGGACCGGGTGATCGGCCGGGCCGACCGGATCGTCTGGCCGGCCGGCCGCTGGACCTCCCTGCGGGGCCGCCATGGGTAGACGAGGGCGGCCCCGGGGCGGCGGCCGGGCGGGCGGCGCGTACGCGTACACGTACCAGGAGTCCCGGACGACGCTGCGCGGCCCCGGCGAGGGACGGGCGGACCGGCGGCGCGCGGCCCGGCGGATCAGGCGCCGGCGCCGGCTGTCGGTGACCAAGGAGATACCCATCCTGGTGGGTGTGGCGCTGCTCATCGCCCTGGTCCTCAAGACCTTCCTGGTCCAGGCGTTCGTCATCCCCTCCGGTTCGATGGAGCAGACGATCCGGATCGACGACCGGGTCCTGGTGGACAAACTGACCCCCTGGTTCGGCGCCCGCCCCGAACGCGGCGACGTGGTCGTCTTCAAGGACCCCGGCGGCTGGCTGCCGCCCGAGGACAAGCCGGACCGGAACGACCCGGTGGGGATCAAGCAGGGCAGGCAGCTGCTGACGTTCATCGGCCTGCTGCCCTCGGACGACGAGCAGGACCTGATCAAGCGGGTCATCGCGGTGGGCGGCGACACCGTCAGGTGCTGTGACGAGGACGGCCGGGTGACGGTCAACGGCACACCGCTGAACGAGCCGTACCTCCACCCCGGGAACGCCCCCTCACAGATGACCTTCGAGGTGCGGGTCCCCCAGAACCGGATCTTCGTGATGGGCGACCACCGGGCCAACTCCGCAGACTCCCGTTACCACCTGGAGGAACCGGGGAAGGGAACCATTCCGGAGGACCTCGTGGTGGGCAAGGCCGTGGTGATCGCCTGGCCGTACTCCCACTGGCGGCGACTGGAGGAGCCCGAGACCTACGCGTCGGTACCGGATCCGCGCGGCGAGCCCGCCTCGGCGGCCGCGGGCGGCGACAATGACATGGTGCAGTTCCCGAGCCCTGTGGAACTCCCGCTCGTTATGGGTGTTGTGGGCCTGCGGCGGCTGAGGCGCGGGCGACGGCACCGTACGAGCAGTGTGAGGAGTGGATGTGGGGGACGTGGCGATCGGAGCGCGCTCCGACGCGGACGGGCCGGACAGGCGGCGGACCGACAAGGCGCACGAGGAGCAGGGTGAGAAGTCGGCCGCCGAACCGGACAGCGAGAGCCCGGACGGCGGGAATCCGGACGACGGGAGCCCGGACGGCGGGGAGAGGGTGACACGCAAGAAACAGCGCTCCTTCCTGAAGGAACTCCCCCTGCTGGTCGGAATCGCACTGATCCTGGCGCTGCTGATCAAGACTTTCCTGATCCAGGCGTTCTCCATCCCCTCCGACTCGATGCAGAACACCCTGCAGCGCGGCGACCGGGTCCTGGTGGACAAACTGACCCCCTGGTTCGGGGCCGAACCCGAACGCGGCGAGGTCGTCGTCTTCGGCGATCCGGGGGGCTGGCTGGACGAGGCGCCGGACGACTCCGGCGGGATCGGCGCCGCCTTCCAGGAATTCATGAGTTTCATCGGCCTGCTGCCCTCCGCGGAGGAGCAGGACCTGATCAAACGGGTCATCGCGGTCGGCGGCGACACCGTGGCCTGCGAGAAGAACGGCCCGGTCACGGTCAACGGCAAGGCCCTGGACGAGGAGTCCTACATCTACCCCGGGAGCACCCCGTGCGGCAGTGAGGGCTTCGGTCCGGTCGAGGTCCCCGAGGGGCGGCTGTGGGTGATGGGCGACAACCGTCAGAACTCCCTGGACTCCCGATTCCACCAGGAACTCCCCGGCCAGGGGACGGTTCCCGTGGACGAGGTCGTGGGACGGGCCGTCGTCAGGGCATGGCCGATCGACCGCTGGGGCACCCTGCCGGTGCCGGACACCTTCGAGAAGCAGGGCCTGGCCATGGCACCGGCCGCCCTGGGGCTGGCGGGCGCGGTGCCGCTCGTGCTGCTGCGCCGGCGGCTGCGGGCACCGGGAGCGGGCGGCGCTCCCGGGGGAACGGCCCGACGGGACGCGGGCTGACCGGCGGGCCTCCCCGGAGGTAGGGTGCGGCCAGGCCATCGGTGGAACCAGACCTTCCGGAGAGCGCGCAGTGAGCAGAGCGGGACGTACCGGAGGAGGCCGCGGCCGGCTGGGCCACGTCCTGTCGTCGGTGGCCACGGCCACCGGCTGCGTGCTCTTTCTCGGCGGTTTCGTCTGGGCGGCCGTTCTCTACCGGCCCTACACCGTGCCGACCGGCTCCATGGCTCCCACGGTGGACGCCGGGGACCGGGTGCTGGCCCAGCGCATCGACGGCGACCAGGTCAGACGCGGTGACATAGTCGTCTTCCGGGACTCGGTGTGGGGTGGGCTGCCGGTGACCAAGCGGGTCGTCGGCGTCGGCGGCGACACCGTCGAGTGCTGCGACGACCGGGGAAGACTGACCGTCAACGGCACGCCGGTCGACGAGCCGTACGTGCGGGGGCAGGACCGGGCCTCCCTCACCGCCTTCGAGACGACCGTGCCCGAGGGCCGGCTCTTCCTCCTCGGCGACCACCGCTCCGAGTCGCTCGACTCCCGGACACATCTGCAGGACGCCAACAGCGGCTCGGTGGACCGGGACGCGGTGACCGGCCGGGTCGACGCCACCGTGTGGCCGCTGTCCGGCGCGGGCATGGTGGACCGCCCCGGAAGCTTCGCGGACCTCCCCGGCGGGATCTCCCGGCCCGGCCCGCTGGGGCCCCTCCTGGCGGCGATCGCGGCCGGAGCCGCGCTTATCCTCGGCGGCGCAGCGTACGACCCCCTCGCCGCGCTCCGCGAACGGCGCAGAAGCCTGGCGCACAATGGGGGGACGCACGCCTGAAGGGGAACACGTCATGAGCGCCGAGGACCTGGAGAAGTACGAGACCGAGATGGAGCTGAAGCTCTACCGGGAGTACCGGGACGTCGTCGGCCTGTTCAAGTACGTGATCGAGACCGAACGGCGTTTCTACCTCACCAACGACTACGAGATGCAGGTGCACTCCGTCCAGGGCGAGGTGTTCTTCGAGGTCTCGATGGCCGACGCCTGGGTGTGGGACATGTACCGCCCGGCCCGCTTCGTCAAGCAGGTCAGAGTGCTCACCTTCAAGGACGTGAACATCGAGGAGCTCAACAAGAGCGATCTCGACCTGCCCGAGGACTCCGGCTTCAAGCGGTGAGCCCGGGGCCCGGCCCGGACCGGCCCCGGGAGGAGCCGGGAGCGGTGGGCTCCGCGTGCGCGGCCACCCCGGGCCTCACCCGCACGAGTGAGCGAGATATCCACAACCGGCCTGCCGTCCACAGAAACGGACCATGATCGGCCGACCGCCTCCGCAGCCGTCAGAGTCGGACCCGGAGGTGGTACCGATGAACTGCAGAGACGCACTCGGACGCTACGGCGAGGACCTGGCCGCCAGGCGGTTGCGCCAGGCCGGCATGGCCGTCCTGGAACGCAACTGGCGCTGCCGGGACGGCGAGATCGACATCGTCGCCCGGGACGCCGACGCACTCGTCGTCTGCGAGGTCAAGACCCGCAGAGCCGGTCCCTACGGGCACCCGGCGGCGGCCATCACCCCGCGCAAGGCCGAACGACTGCGCAGGCTCGCCTCCCACTGGCTCACCGAACGCTGGATCGCCCGGTACGGCCGCCCGCCCACCGGCGGAGTCCGCATCGACCTCGTCGGCATCGTCCTGCCCGAGCGCGGCGCGCCCCGGGTGGAGCACCTCCGGGGGGTGGCCTGACATGGGGTTCGCCCGCACCTGCTCGGTCGCGCTCGTCGGCGTCGAGGGCGTGGTCGTCGAGGTCCAGGCCGACCTCGAACCGGGAGTGGCCACCTTCACCCTGGTGGGACTGCCCGACAAGAGCCTGGTCGAGAGCCGCGACCGGGTCCGGGCCGCCGTCGTCAACTCCGGCATCGACTGGCCGCAGAAGAAACTCACCGTGGGACTCAGCCCCGCCTCGGTGCCCAAGAGCGGCAGCGGTTTCGACCTGGCCGTGGCCTGCGCCGTCCTCGGCGCCGCGGAGCGGATCGACCCCCGCGAGCTCACCGAGCTGGTCATGATCGGCGAACTGGGACTCGACGGCCGCGTCCGGCCGGTCCGCGGTGTCCTGCCCGCCGTCCTGGCCGCCGCCGACGCCGGATACCGGCAGGTCGTCGTCGCCGAGCAGACCGCCGCCGAGGCCGCCCTGGTCCCCGGCGTCTCCGTTCTCGGCGTCCGCTCCCTGCGGCAGCTCGTCGCCGTCCTGACCGATGAGCCCGTCCCCGACGAGGACCCGGCCGAGGACGGCACCACGGCCGCGATGCTCGCCGGACTCACCGTCCCCGGAGCCGGGGGAGGAATCACGGGAATCGGCGGCGAGCGCGCCGTCGACCTGTGCGAGGTCGCCGGCCAGACCGCGGCCCGGCGTGCCCTGGAGGTCGCCTCCGCGGGACGCCACCACATCTTCCTCAAGGGCCCGCCCGGCGCGGGCAAGACCATGCTCGCCGAGCGGCTCCCCGGACTGCTGCCGCCGCTCACCCCCCAGGAGGCACTGGAGGTCAGCGCCGTCCACTCCGTGGCGGGAGTGCTGCCGCCCGGGCAGCCGCTGGTCGAACGGCCCCCCTACTGCGCGCCCCACCACTCGGCCACCATGGCCTCCCTCGTCGGCGGCGGCACCGGGCTGCCCCGGCCGGGAGCCGTCTCCCTCGCCCACCACGGGGTGCTCTTCCTGGACGAGGCGGCCGAGTGCAGCGCCCGGGTGCTCGACGCGCTGCGCCAGCCACTGGAATCCGGGCAGGTCGTGGTGGCCCGGGCGCAGGGCATGATGCGCATGCCCGCCCGCTTCCTGCTCGTCCTCGCCGCCAATCCGTGTCCCTGCGGCCGGCACGGCTCCCGGAGCGGCGGCTGCGAGTGCCGGCCCTCCTCGGTCAGGCGCTACCGCGCACGCCTCTCCGGCCCGCTGCTGGACCGCGTCGACCTGAGAGTCACCGTCGAGCCCGTCACCCGCTCCGAGCTGGTCACCCCCGGCACCGCCTCCGAGACCACCGCCACCGTGGCGGCACGCGTACGCGCCGCCCGGGAACGTGCCGCCGCCCGGTACGCCGGCACACCCTGGCACACCAACAGCGAGGTTCCCGGACACGAACTGCGGACCAGATGGCCGGCAACGCCCGGCGCGCTGGGCCGGGCCGAGGAGGACATGGAGTGCGGACTGCTCACCGCACGCGGCCTGGACCGCGTCCTGCGGGTCGCCTGGACACTGGCCGACCTCGCCGGACACGGCAGGCCCACCGCCGAAGACGTGGACGGCGCGCTGGAGCTGCGCACCGGTGTGCGTCGCGGCACGGCACTCACCGGCGGCCGGGCATGACCGGCCAGGAGGAGCGCACGGCCAGAGCGGCGCTCACCAGGGTCGGGGAGCCGGGTGACGAGGCGATGAACAGATGGATCGACCGGTACGGGGCCGTGGAGACCCTCCGGGCCCTCTGCTCCGGCCCCCCGCTGCCCGGCGCCTCCCCGGCCCGCTGGGCCGGGTTGCGGCAGCGCGCCCGCGGCCTCGCCCCCGAGGCCGATCTGGCGGCCGTCGCCGAACTGGGCGGGCGCTTCGTCTGCCCCGGGGACGCCGAGTGGCCGAGCCAGCTGGACGATCTGGGAGACGGCCGTCCCGTCGGGCTGTGGGTGAGAGGACGGGCCTCACTGCGGTTGTGGGCACTGCGCTCCGTCGCCCTCGTGGGTGCCCGGGCCTGCACGGACTACGGCTCCCACGTCGCGGCGGCGCTCGGCTCCAGCCTGGCCGTACGCGGCTGGACAGTGGTCTCCGGCGCGGCTTACGGCGTGGATGCCGCCGCCCACAACGGCAGCCTCGCGGTGGAGGGGACGACCGTCGGTGTCCTGGCGTGCGGAGTCGACGTCGCCTATCCGCCGGGCAACAGGGCACTGATCCGGCGCATCGGGGAGCAGGGACTGCTGGTGGCCGAACTGCCGCCCGGCGACCACCCGACCCGCAGCCGGTTCGTACTGCGCAACCGGGTGATCGCGGCCCTCACCCGCGGCACCGTCGTGGTGGAGGCGGAGTTGCGCAGCGGCTCGCTGGTGACCGCCCGGCGGGCGATCTCGCTCGGCAGGGTCACCATGGGAGTGCCCGGGCCGGTGACCAGCGGACTGTCCGCGGGCGTCCACCAGCTTCTGCGCGGGGAGGGCCTCGTCGTCACCGACGCGGCCGAGATCATCGAACTGGTCGGCAGTATCGGGGAACTCGCCCCCGAACGGCGCGGGCCGATACTGCCGCGTGACCTGCTGACACCGGAGGCGGCGCGCGTTCTGGAGGGGCTGCCCGCCGGCGGCGGGTTCGACACCGCCGCGGCGGCACGGGCCGCCGCCCTCACGGAGGACCGGGCACTCGCCCGTCTCCGGGAACTCCGGTCGCTCGGTTTCGTCGAACACGACGGCGGCCGCTGGCGGCCGGCGCGCTACACGAACCAGCACCCCAACAGGTGACGGCGCGATTCCCGCCCCGGGGCGATCGGGTGAAAGGACGGCGGGCGGGCGCACCGAGCGGTCCGCCCCGCGCCGCGCGGCCGCCCCGGCCCGACCTCCGGGGTAACCCCGGGGTGCGGCCAGCGGAACGTATCTGCGTATATCTGATCGACCGCTCCTCGCACTGAGCGATGCCCCAGTCACGCTACGCTCCCAAGGATTCCGGTCCCACCGGTCCCACCAGCGTCAGCGCACAGACCACGGCAGAACGGCTCAAGACGACGCATGCCCCACCACACCTCCGGGCCCGACCGCATGGCCACGGCAGAACCGATTGCAGCCGACGCCGCTGCACGCCCTGCCCCGCCCAGATCGCTCGACGAACTGTGGCGGTCGTACAAGTGCACGGGTGACGAGCGGCTGCGGGAACAACTGATCCTCCACTACTCGCCCCTGGTCAAATACGTGGCCGGGCGGGTCAGCGTCGGTCTGCCCGCCAACGTGGAGCAGGCGGACTTCGTCTCCTCCGGGGTCTTCGGCCTGATCGACGCCATCGAGAAGTTCGACCCGGACCGCTCGATCAAGTTCGAGACATACGCCATCACCCGCATCCGCGGAGCCATGATCGACGAACTGCGGGCGCTGGACTGGATTCCCCGCTCCGTGCGGCAGAAGGCCCGGGCGTTCGAGAGGGCCCATGCCGCCCTGGAGGCCACGCTGCGGCGCACCCCGTCGGAGGCCGAGGTCGCGGATGAGATGGGCATCCCCCTGGAGGAGCTCCACGGCATCTTCAGCCAGCTGCCCCTGACCAACATGGTCGCCCTGGAGGAGGTGCTCCACGCCGGTGGTGACGGCGGGGACCGCCTCGTGGACACCCTGGAGGACACCGCCGCCGACAATCCCGTCGAGGTCGCCGAGGACCGTGAGCTGCGGCGGCTGCTGGCCCGCGCGGTCAACACCCTGCCGGAGCGGGAGAAGACCGTGGTGATCCTCTACTACTACGAGGGGCTCACCCTCGCCGAGATCGGGCAGGTGCTCGGAGTCACCGAGAGCCGGGTCAGCCAGATCCACACCAAGTCGGTACTGCAGCTGAGGACCAAGCTTGCCGATGTGGGTCGCTGAACCGGCGCCGTCCTCCCTACAGTGGGACACGTGCCCAGGATTCGAGCGGCCTCGGTGGCCGAACACCGTACGATGCAGCGCGACGCCCTGCTGGAGGCGGCACGGTCCCTGCTGTCCGAGGGCGGCACGGAGGCGCTGACCTTCCCCGCCCTGGCCGCACGCACGGGGCTGGCACGCTCCTCCGTCTACGAGTACTTCCGCTCCCGCGCCGCCGTCGTCGAGGAACTGTGCGCCGTCGACTTCCCCGTCTGGGCGGCCGAGGTGGAGAGCGCCATGGAGCGGGCCGGCACCCCCGAGGCGAAGGTCGAGGCATACGTGCGGCGACAGCTGGCCCTGGCCGGAGACCGCCGTCACCGGGCCGTCGTCGCCATCTCGGCCGGCGAGCTGGACACAGGCGCCCGGGAGAAGATCCGCGCCGCCCACGGCGGGCTGATCACCATGGTCGTGGACGCCCTCGGGGCTCTTGGCCACGACGAGCCCCGGCTGACGGCCACCCTGCTGCAGGGTGTCGTGGACGCGGCGGTCCGCCGTATCGAACTGGGGGCCGCGGAGGATCCGGAGAAGATCGCACAGGCCGCCGTGGCCATGGCGCTTCACGGCGTCGGGGGGTGACCCCCCTCCCCCCTCCCCACCCCCACCCCCTCCCGCCGACGTACGGTCCTCGCGCCCGGGGCGCCGGGTTCCGCCCACCGCGTCACCGCGCCGCCTTCGGTCCGCGCACCGGACGGCCCCGGCTACCCGGCCGCCCGTCCGGTGCGTGACCGGACATGGCGGCGGTGGGCCCAGACCGCGGCCGCCGTCAGGACCAGCGCCACGGCTCCCGCGGCGGCCTCCTCCGCGGCCGGCCTCCCGGTGGCTGCCACCGGCGCCGACCGCACCGTGTCCACCGGGCCGCTCCCCGGCTCCGGCCCGCGCGGAAGCGGAACGCCCAGCACCGGAAGCAACCGGGAGCGGCCCGGCCCCAGCAGGGAGAGCGGGTCCAGATAGACCTCGCCGCGGCGCAGCCCCCAGTGCAGGCACCCGGCCGGGCAGTGGGAACCGCCCGCCTCCAGCACCCCCACCACATCCCCCGCCGCGACCCGGTCGCCCTCCCGGACCCGGGCCCTGACCGGCTCGTACGTGGTGCGCAGCGGCGGGACGCCCGTACCCGTCAGCTCCACCGAGACCACCCCGCGCCCGGCGACCGTCCCGGCGAACGAGATCCGCCCCGGCGCCACCGCCCGCACCGGATCCCCCGGCCGGGCCGCCAGGTCCACACCGCGGTGACCGGCCGCCCACCGCGCGGGCGGCGGCTTCCAGCCGTGCTCCACCGCCCCCGGCACCGGCCGGACCCGGGCGGCGGGTGGCCGGCCACCGTCCGGGCCGTCCCCCGGGGCGGCCCGGGCCGGGGCGGCGACCGGGACGAGAAACGACGGACAGCACAGCAGCAGGGCGAGGAGTCGGCGGTTCACGGGCACAGAGTGACCGGAGGAGGGGACGAGGCGGGGATCCGGGCCGGAAACTGTGGACTACCGGCCGGTTGTGGACAAGTCCGTCACCCGACGGGCCGTTCCGCCCACCCCGCCCGGCGGCTTGCGGCGGCCCGCCACCGGGCGGGGCCCGTACGGCCGCCGCCGGCACCGTGCGTGTCGCCTGCCGGTTCCCCGGTCCCGTACACTTCTGGTGCGATCCGGGTCACCGGATCGACTTCGCACGCCCCGCCACCCTCACCGGTGGCCGCGCACCTCGGTCCTCGAAGACACCGTCCCCAGGCCGGTACTTCGCAGGCACAGCGCGCCGGGGCGTCAGGAGCGGCGGCCGTCCGGCCACCGCGTACAACCGAGTACCCCGAGGAGATACGGCCATGGCCGTCGTCACGATGCGGGAGCTGCTGGAGAGCGGCGTCCACTTCGGGCACCAGACCCGCCGCTGGAACCCGAAGATGAAGCGCTTCATCTTCACCGAGCGCAATGGCATCTACATCATCGACCTGCTCCAGTCGCTGTCGTACATCGACCGCGCCTACGAGTTCGTCAAGGAGACCGTCGCCCACGGCGGCTCCGTCATGTTCGTCGGCACCAAGAAGCAGGCCCAGGAGGCCATCGCCGAGCAGGCCACACGCGTGGGCATGCCCTACGTGAACCAGCGCTGGCTCGGCGGCATGCTGACCAACTTCTCGACCGTCCACAAGCGCCTTCAGCGTCTGAAGGAACTCGAGCAGATCGACTTCGAGGACGTGGCCGCCTCCGGCCTCACCAAGAAGGAGCTGCTGGTCCTCTCCCGCGAGAAGGCCAAGCTGGAGAAGACGCTCGGCGGTATCCGCGACATGCAGAAGGTGCCCAGCGCCGTCTGGATCGTGGACACCAAGAAGGAGCACATCGCCGTCGGTGAGGCGCGCAAGCTCAACATCCCGGTCGTCGCGATCCTGGACACCAACTGTGACCCGGACGAGGTCGACTACAAGATCCCGGGCAACGACGACGCGATCCGCTCCGTCACCCTCCTCACCCGGGTGATCGCGGACGCGGTCGCCGAGGGCCTCATCGCCCGCTCCGGCGGCGCCGGCGAGGGCAAGGGCGAGAAGACCGCGGGCGAGCCGCTCGCCGAGTGGGAGCGCGAGCTGCTCGAGGGCGACGCCCAGAAGGCCGCCGAGGCCAAGGGGACGACGTCCGAGGCCCCGGCCGCCGAGGAGGCGCCCGAGGCCCCGGCCGCCGCCGAGACCCCGGCCCCCGCCGAGGAGCAGGCCGCCGCCCCCGCCGAGGGCGAGAAGCCGGCCGAGCAGCAGGCCTGAGAGAGCCGCACGACGGGTACGGCCGGGGGCGGTGCCAGGAGCGCCGCCCCCGGCCGCGCACCCGCCGACCGACCCATTCCTCACCGACCTTCCGAGAAGAGATTCACCGACCATGGCGAACTACACCGCCGCCGACGTCAAGAAGCTCCGTGAGCTCACCGGCGCCGGCATGATGGACTGCAAGAAGGCGCTGGACGAGGCCGAGGGCAACGTCGACAAGGCCGTCGAGATCCTGCGGATCAAGGGCCAGAAGGGCGTCGCCAAGCGCGAGTCCCGCACCGCCGAGAACGGCGCCGTCGTCTCCCTGCTCGCCGACGACCACAAGTCCGGTGTGCTGGTCGAGCTCAAGTGCGAGACCGACTTCGTCGCCAAGGGCGAGAAGTTCCTCGCCGTCGCCGACACCATCGCCGCCCATGTCGCCGCCACCTCCCCGGCCGACATCGAGGCGCTGCTGGCCTCCGAGCTCGAGTCCGGCAAGACCGTCCAGGCGTACGTGGACGAGGCCAACGCCACTCTCGGCGAGAAGATCGTCCTCGACCGCTTCGCGCAGTTCTCCGGCGGCTACGTGGCCGCCTACATGCACCGCACCAGCCCGGACCTGCCCCCGCAGGTCGGCGTCCTGGTCGAGCTGGAGCAGGAGAACGCCGAGGTCGCCAAGGACGTCGCGCAGCACATCGCCGCGTTCGGCCCGAAGTTCCTCTCCCGTGAGGACGTCCCCGCCGAGACGGTCGAGAACGAGCGCCGGGTCGCCGAGGCCACCGCGCGCGAGGAGGGCAAGCCCGAGCAGGCCCTCCCGAAGATCGTCGAGGGCCGCGTGAACGGCTTCTTCAAGGAGAACTGCCTCCTGGACCAGCCCTTCGCGAAGGACAACAAGAAGACCGTCAAGAAGGTGCTGGACGAGGCCGGTGTCACGCTGAGGCACTTCGCCCGCTTCCGCGTCGGCGCCTGACCCGTCCGCCGTACTTCCACGGCGGACCGGCGATGCCCGGCTAGGGTCGGGTACGGGGGCCGTCCCGGGCCGTCGCCGCACGGACCGGACGACCGCAGTTGTGACGAGGAGGCCATTGCCGCTTTCGGGGACCGCGAGGGACCACCGGCGATGGCCTCCTCCGCATGTGCACGAGGAGATCCGCATGAAACAGGGCACCGACTCCGGAGGCAGTGCCTCCGGGAAACACCGCGACCGCCGCCGCTTCCTGCTGAAGCTCTCCGGCGAGGCGTTCGCCGGCGGCGGAGGGCTCGGTGTCGATCCCGACGTCGTGCACAAGGTCGCCCGTGAGATCGCCGCGGTGGTCCGGGGCGGCGCCGAGATCGCCGTCGTCATCGGCGGCGGCAACTTCTTCCGCGGCGCGGAACTCCAGCAGCGCGGCATGGACCGGGCCCGCTCCGACTACATGGGAATGCTCGGCACGGTCATGAACTGCCTCGCGCTCCAGGACTTCCTGGAGAAGGAGGGCATCGACTCCCGGGTCCAGACCGCCATCACCATGGGCCAGGTCGCCGAGCCCTACATTCCGCTGCGGGCGGTACGGCACCTGGAGAAGGGCCGGGTGGTCATCTTCGGCGCCGGCATGGGCATGCCCTACTTCTCCACCGACACCACCGCCGCCCAGCGCGCCCTGGAGATCGACGCCGAGGCGCTGCTGATGGGCAAGAACGGGGTCGACGGCGTCTACGACTCCGACCCGGCGCGGAACCCCGACGCGGTGAAGTTCGACGCCCTGGAGTACGGCGAGGTCATCGCCCGCGACCTGCGGGTGGCCGACGCCACCGCCATCACCCTCTGCCGCGACAACAAACTCCCGATCCTCGTCTTCGAGCTGCTGGTCGAGGGGAATATCGCACGAGCGGTGAAGGGTGAGAAGATCGGCACGCTCGTGAGCGATCAGGGCTCCCGCACCTGAGGCTCTCACCGGCACGACACGGTGTCCGGGTACGCGCGCCCCGGCGCGGACGCCGTACGGCAACACCGTGCCGCACGAAGGGCACGGCACGGGGATGGACAACGGCCTGCCGGTCGGACACCGTGCAGGAACCAGGGCTTTCCGGCTCAATTCATCTAACCAGGAGCACGTGGTGATCGAAGAGACCCTCCTCGAAGCCGAGGAGAAGATGGAGAAGGCGGTCGTCGTCGCCAAGGAGGACTTCGCCGCGATCCGCACCGGCCGTGCGCACCCGGCGATGTTCAACAAGATCGTGGCCGACTACTACGGCGCGATGACCCCGATCAACCAGCTCGCGTCGTTCTCGGTGCCCGAGCCGCGCATGGCCGTGGTCACCCCCTTCGACAAGAGCGCGCTGCGCAACATCGAGCAGGCCATCCGCGACTCCGACCTCGGCGTCAACCCCTCCAACGACGGCAACATCATCCGGGTGGTCTTCCCGGAGCTGACCGAGGAGCGCCGCAGGGAGTACATCAAGGTCGCCAAGAGCAAGGCCGAGGACGCCAAGATCTCCATCCGCAGCGTCCGCCGCAAGGCCAAGGAGGCCATCGACAAGGCCATCAAGGACGGCGACATCGGCGAGGACGAGGGACGCCGCGCCGAGAAGGAGCTCGACGACACCACCGCCAAGTACGTGGCGCAGGTGGACGAACTGCTCAAGCACAAGGAAGCCGAGCTGCTCGAGGTCTAGAGGCTGCGATTCCCGTGAACGACTCATCCTGGGGAACGCCGCCGCCGGGCGTCGGACACCCCGGCCATACCGGCCACACCGGCCACTGGGACCCTCCCGTGCAGGGCTTCCCCTCCCCGCTCCGTGCGGAGGTGCCCCCGGCCCCGGCGGGTTACGTGTACGAGGGCGGCGCCGCGTCGCAGACTCGGCACATGCCCAACGTGCCCGACAGCTCCGGCGGTGACCAGGACGACCGCGACGGCCGGGCGGACCGGCGCCCGTCCGGCGGTCCCTTGCCCCCCGGCGCCGAACCGCCCGGAGCACCGGCCGTCCCCGGCCGGCGGGGCCGCGCGGCGGGCCGGAAGCGGGCGGGCCGCGACCTGCGCGCCGCGATAGGGGTCGGCCTGGCCCTGGGCGCCACCGTCGTCCTCTCCCTGTTCGTCTACAAGCCCGTCTTCGTCGGCGTGGTCGTGGTCGCGGTCGTGGTCGGGCTCTGGGAGCTGACCTCCCGGCTCGCCGAGCGCAAGCAGATCCGGGTGCCCCTGGTGCCGCTGGCCGTCGGCGGCGCGGCCATGGTCGTCGCCGGGTACGTCCGCGGCGCCGAGGGCGCCTGGGTGGCGATGTCCCTCACCGCGCTGGCCGTACTGGTGTGGCGGATGACGGACGACCCCCGGGAGTACCTGCGGGACGCCACGGCGGGCGTCTTCGCCGCCTTCTACGTCCCCTTCCTGGCCACCTTCGTGACCATGATGCTCGCGGCCGACGACGGCCCGTGGCGGGTGCTGGTCTTCCTGCTGCTCACCGTCGTCAGCGACACCGGGGCGTACGCCGTCGGCTGGCGCTTCGGGCGGCGCAAGCTCGCCCCGCGCATCAGCCCCGGCAAGACCCGTGAGGGACTGCTGGGGGCGGTCGTCTTCGCCATGGCCGCCGGCGCGCTGTCCGTGCACTTCCTCATCGACGGCGGTGCCTGGTGGCAGGGCCTGCTGCTGGGACTGGCCGTGGCCGTCAGCGCCACCCTGGGCGACCTCGGCGAGTCCGTGATCAAGCGCGATCTGGGCATCAAGGACATGGGCAGCCTGCTGCCCGGCCACGGCGGCATCATGGACCGCCTCGACTCCCTGCTGCCGACCGCCCCCGTGGTCTGGCTGCTGCTGGCCGTCTTCACCGGCACGGGCTGACCGGCCCGCCCGGGGCACGCAGGACGGCCACGCCCGCGGCCGGGAAGGCCGTGCCCTCGCCGTTCGCGGGGAACCCGCCGACGGGCCCCGCACGCGGGAAGGGAAGAGGGCCGCCCGCGGACGGGCGGCCCTCCCAGGACGTGCGGAGGCTACCGGATGACGAATCCGAAGGCCGATCCGGCGGCCGGCAGACCACCGGAACCGGGTTCGAACGTGGTGACGGGCCGGTTTTCCTGCCCGGCGGTGACGTTCGCCCACGGCAGGACGTGGACCTGGCCGAAGGGGGAGGGCCCGTCCGGACGGCCGGGGTACAGCCCCTGGGGAGCGGCGGTCAGCGACCGTCCGAAGCGTTCACCCGCGGCCGGAGCGCCGGGAAGCCCGACGTTCCCGGGAGCCACCCACGCGTCGGAGTCGCCGGGAGCGCCGAGGAGGGAGAAGGTCTGCACCGCGCCGGCCCCGGAGACGGACTCCCATGCCTCGCCGGGCACCCCGACCGCCAGACGCATCGTGGCCGGACCGCTCACGGCGGCCGGATCGGTGTTGACCGTGCTGAGGGCGGCGCCGAAGTTGTCGCCCGTCTCGGCGCCTCCGGAGACGCCCGCAGCCTCCTGGCTGATGTCCGCCACCAGACGGGGGCGGCCGTCCGGGCCGATGTCGTTCACGTCGAGGAGGTAGACGGCCCCGGCGTCGGCGGCGTTCGCCCCGGAGCTGTTCCCGACGTCCTCATACGGCAGGCCGACGGCGATGTGGTTGGAGTCCCCGTCCGCGGAGAAGCCGACTCTGTCGCCCGCCTCGCGTGCGCCGGGCATCCCGGAGCCCTGGTTGAGGCCGACGTTCCCGCCCCGGCGGACGAACACGCTCGACCCGGCGTCCTTCACCGACCCCAGGTCCTCGCCGGGCAGGGTGATGTACAGGTACGGTTCGCCCGCGCGGTTGGTGCCCGCGGCCAGTGCGAAGCCCATCAGGTCGCCGGCCTCGGAGGCCGACCCCCCTATGACGCCGTCCCCCGTGCCCTGCTCGAAGTGCGCGAACGGTGCCTCGCCTTGTTTGGCGACACCCTCGCGGGAGCCGAACAGGACCGTGACCATGCCCGCGTCCTTCTCCCCGGCCAGGTCCTCGTACGGGATGCCGACGACGAGGTCGGTGTATCCGTCGAGGTTGTAGTCGACCGTGGCCAGCGACTCGCCGAAGCGGTCACCGGGCTCGGCGCCGCCGGGCACCGTGGCCATGTCCTGGTCGACCTGCTGGGTCCCCCCGCCCCGGCCGTAGACGACGCGCACGAGACCGGCCTCGGCGTTGCCGCCCACGGTGGCCCTGGGGTCGGCGACGGCGGTGTCCTGGGCGCCGTCGCCGTTGAAGTCGACGACGGGCGGGGCGCTGACGGTCTCGTTCACCCAGGCGGCAAGAGTGTCGGCGCGGGTGGCGACCGCCGCGTGGGAGGTCTGCTCCTCGTCCGTGCCGAAGCAGCCCGCGGCATGGGAGCGGGAGGCGATGCCGACCAGGCGGACCTGGTCGTTCACACCGGTGGTGACGGGGCCCCGGCGTCGCCGGGGCACACCGACGCGCCGTCGCTCCCGGCCATGGGCAGCTCCCCGGCGGTGGGAGCACCGGCGGTGAACGAACCGGTGTGCGGGCTGACGGGTGCCCAGTCGGTGGCGGTACGGCCGTAGCCGGTGACGGTGAGGGTGTCGCCCTCGGCGGGGGCCGCGGCGGCGAGGGCGATCGGTGCGGAGCCGGTCACCGGGCGGTCCAGGCGGACCAGGGCCGCGTCCTGCCCGTCGCCGGCGGCGTGCACCGCGACGACGCGCCGCTGCTCCCCGTCGACGGTCGCGGTGGTGGCCTGTTCGGGAACGCCCGGCGGGACGGCAAGTTCGGTCTCGGGGCGCTCGGCGAAGCAGGCGGCGGTCAGCAGCCAGGACGGGGCGACGAGGGCACCGGTGCAGCCCCTCTGGTGGTCACCGATGGTGATCTTGGCGGTGAAGGGGCGGGTGTCGTCACCGGCCACCGCCGCCGGTCTGCGACACTGGACGGGTTATGCCTGCACCCGGAGAACTCACCTTTGTCGCGCCGCGCGGAGCCGCGAAGCCGCCCCGGCACCTCGCCGACCTCGACCCCGCCGAGCGGCGGGAGGCGGTCGCCGCGATCGGCGAGAAGCCGTTCCGCGCCCAGCAGCTTTCCCGGCACTACTTCGCCCGGTACGCCGCCGAACCGGCCGCCTGGACCGACATCCCGGCCGCCGCGCGCGGCAGGCTCGCGGACGCGCTGCTGCCCGAGCTGATGACCGTGGTGCGGCACGTCACCTGCGACGACGGCGCCACCCGCAAGACCCTGTGGCGGCTGCACGACGGGACGCTGGTGGAGTCCGTGCTGATGCGCTACCCGGACCGGGTCACCATGTGCGTCAGTTCGCAGGCCGGCTGCGGCATGAACTGCCCCTTCTGCGCGACCGGGCAGGCCGGACTGGACCGCAACCTGTCCACCGCCGAGATCGTCCACCAGATCGTCGAGGGCATGCGCGCCCTGCGCGACGGTGAGGTGCCCGGGGGCCCGGCCAGGCTGTCGAACATCGTGTTCATGGGCATGGGCGAGCCACTGGCCAACTACAACCGGGTCATCGGCGCCGTCCGCCGCCTCACCGACCCCGAGCCCGACGGGCTGGGCCTGTCCCAGCGCGGCATCACCGTCTCCACCGTGGGCCTGGTGCCGGCGATGCGCCGCCTCGCCGACGAGGGCCTCAAGT
Source organism: Streptomyces rubellus (assembly GCF_036323805.1). Taxonomy (NCBI): domain Bacteria; kingdom Bacillati; phylum Actinomycetota; class Actinomycetes; order Kitasatosporales; family Streptomycetaceae; genus Streptomyces; species Streptomyces rubellus. Next base: position 87,425 of record NZ_JAZDCX010000018.1, on the reverse strand, counting down.
GCCGGCTGGCGGTCTCCCTGCACGCCCCCGACGACGAGCTGCGCGACACCCTGGTGCCGGTCAACACCCGGTGGAAGGTCCGCGAGGTCCTCGACGCCGCCTGGGAGTACACCGAGCGGTCCGGGCGCCGGGTCTCGATCGAGTACGCCATGATCCGCGACATCAACGACCAGGCGTGGCGCGGCGACCTGCTGGGACGGCTGCTGGCCGGAAAGCGGGCGCACGTCAACCTCATCCCCCTCAACCCCACCCCCGGCTCCAAGTGGACCGCCTCCCGGCCCGAGGACGAGCGCGCCTTCGTCGCCGCCCTGGAGGCCCACGGCGTGCCGGTCACCGTCCGCGACACCCGGGGGCAGGAGATCGACGGAGCCTGCGGGCAGCTCGCCGCCACCGAGCGCTGACACCGGCCGCCGGCGGCCCGGGCGGCGCTGGTACCGTGGCGACGGCCGCGGCTTCCGCACACGGTGCCGGAGCGGTCGAACAGCGGACAACGGAACAGCACGTACCGACAGGGGAGCGCGCACAGCGCTGAGAGTGCGGTGCCGCCGCCCGGGCGAGGAGCCCGGCCGGTGGGCCGCAGACCCTCGAACCTGATCCGGTTAGTACCGGCGTAGGGAGTCAGCACAGCATGGTCACCACATTCCGGCGTGCCCTCGGCGCGGCCGTCCTCGGCACGCTCACCGCAGCCCTGGCCGCCTGCGGCGGTTCCGGCGGCGGGGACGGGGACGGGACGAAGGACACCACCGTCACCCTGGTCAGCCACGACTCCTTCGCGGCCTCCGACGAGGTGCTCGAGGAGTTCACCGAGCGGACCGGCCACAAGGTGGAGGTGCTGCGCGGCGGCGACGCCGGGTCGGCCCTCAACCAGGCCGTCCTGTCCAAGGACAACCCGCAGGGCGACGTCTTCTTCGGCGTCGACAACACCCTGCTCTCCCGCGCCCTGGACAACGACCTGTTCACGCCCTACGAGGCACAGGGGCTGGAGAGGATACCCGCCGAGTACCGGCTGGACGGCGAGAAGCACCGCGTCACCCCCGTCGACACCGGCGACGTCTGCGTCAACTACGACCGCGCCTGGTTCGCCGAGCGGGACATCGAGCCGCCGGAGACCCTGGACGATCTGGCCGAGCCCCGCTACAAGGGCCTGCTGGTCACCGAGAACGCCGCCTCCTCCTCACCCGGTCTGGGCTTCCTGCTGGCCACCGTCGCCGAGTACGGCGACGAGTGGGACGAGTACTGGAAGAAGCTCGACGCCAACGGGGTCGAGGTCGTCGACGGCTGGGAGCAGGCCTACTACGACCGCTTCTCCGGCTCCGCCGGCGGCGAGGGCGGCGGCGACCGGCCGCTGGTCGTCTCCTACGCCTCCAGCCCGCCCGCCGAGGTCCTCGACGCCGATCCCGCGCCCGAGCGGGCCCCCACCGGGGTGGCGGCCGGCACCTGCTTCCGGCAGATCGAGTTCGCCGGGCTGCTCAAGGGCGCGGACAACCCCGAGGGCGGCAGGGCGCTGCTGGACTTCCTGGTGAGCGAGACCTTCCAGGAGGACATGCCGCTGCAGATGTTCGTCAACCCCGTCCGTGAGGGCACCGAACTGCCCGAGGTGTTCACGAAGTACGGCGAGCGGATCGAGGAGCCGTACACCATGGCCCCCGAGCGGATCGCCGAGAACCGCGAGGCGTGGATCGACACGTGGACCTCGCTCGTCGTGAGGTGACCCGCCGCGAGGCCGGGGAGGCAAGGGGGGCGAGGAAGACGGGAAGGGGAAGCGGCGCCCGCCGGGCGGCGGCGCTGCGGCTCGCCCTGACGGTCCCGCCCGCCGTCTTCCTCGCGCTGTTCTTCGCCTACCCGGTCGCCGCCATCACCGCCCGCGGCCTGTACGAGGGCGGGCGGTGGCACCCGGAGCGGTTCGCCGAGGTGCTCACCGACCCCGGCGTCCTGGGCGTGCTGTGGTTCACCCTGTGGCAGGCGGCGGCCTCCACCGTCCTGACCCTGCTGCTGGCGCTGCCCGGCGCCTACGTCCTGGCCCGGTACGACTTCCCCGGCCGGCGGCTGCTGCGCGCGGCGGTCACCGTGCCGTTCGTGCTGCCCACCGTCGTCGTCGGCTCCGCGTTCCTGGGACTGCTGGGCCGCGGCGGACTGCTGGCCCAGTGGGGCGTGCCGCCGGTCACCGGCCCCACCGCGATCCTGCTCGCCCACGTCTTCTTCAACTACGCCGTGGTGGTCCGGATCGTCGGCGGGCTGTGGGCGCAGCTCGACCCCCGCCAGGAGGAGGCCGCCCGGGTGCTGGGCGCGGGCCGCCTCGCGGCCTGGCGCACCGTGACGCTCCCGGCGCTCGCCCCGGCCGTGGCCGCCGCCGCGCTGATGGTCTTCCTGTTCACCTTCACCTCCTTCGGGGTCGTCCAGATCCTCGGCGGCCCCCGCTACGCCACCCTGGAGGTGGAGATCTACCGGCAGACCGCCCAGCTGCTGGACCTGCCCACCGCCGCCGTGCTGACCCTGCTGCAGTTCGCCGCCGTCGCCGCCCTGCTGGCCGTCCACGCCCGCACCGTACGCCGCCACCGGGGCACCTCGGGGCTGGTCGACGCCGCCGGCACCGCCCGCCGTCCGCGCGGGCCGCGCCAGTGGACGCTGCTCGCCGCCGTGGTGACCCAGGTCGCCGTACTGCTCCTCACCCCGCTCGCCGTGCTCGTCGAGCGCTCCCTGAGCGGGCCCGACGGCTATGGACTGGCCCACTACCGCGCCCTGGCCTCGGCCGACGCCTCCGGCGGCACCTTCACCGTCGCCCCCCTGGAGGCGGTCGGCAACTCCCTGTCCTACGCCGCCGTCGCCACCGCGATCGCCCTGGCCGTCGGCGTCCCGGCCGCCGTCGCGCTCACCCTGCGCGGACCGGGCGGGCGCGCCGGGCACCTGGTGCGCGGCCTGGACGCGCTGCTGATGCTGCCGCTGGGCACCTCGGCGGTCACCGTCGGCTTCGGCTTCCTGATCGCCCTGGACGAGCCCCCGCTGGACCTGCGCTCCTCGTGGATCCTGGTCCCGCTGGCCCAGGCGCTGGTCGGGGTGCCGTTCGTGGTGCGGGGCCTGCTTCCGGTGCTGCGGGCCGTGGACCACCGGCTGCGCGAGGCCGCGGCCGTGCTGGGCGCCTCGCCGGCCCGGGTGTGGCGGGAGGTCGACCTGCCGCTGGTACGGCGGTCGCTGCTGGTCGCGGCGGGCTTCGCGTTCGCCGTCTCCCTCGGGGAGTTCGGCGCCACCGTCTTCATCGCCCGCGCCGACGCCCCCACCCTGCCCGTCGCCGTCGCCCGGCTGCTGGGCCGGGCCGGTCCGGACAACTACGGCCAGGCGATGGCCCTCAGCACCATCCTGATGGTGGTGTGCGCGGCCGTCCTGCTGGCCCTGGAGGGCATCCGCACCGAACGACACGGGGAGCTGTAGGGATGGCCGCGCTGCGCCTGGAGTCGGTCACCGTCCGGTTCGGCGGCCGCACCGCCCTGGACGCCGTCGACCTGGACGTCGCCGAGCACGAGATCGTCTGCGTGCTGGGCCCCTCCGGCAGCGGCAAGTCCACCCTGCTGCGGACCGTCGCCGGGCTGACGGAGCCGGACGCCGGACGGGTGCTGCTCGCCGGCCGCGACCAGCGGGGGGTGGCGCCGCACCGGCGCGGGGTGGGCCTGATGTTCCAGGACCACCAGCTCTTCCCCACCCGCGACGTCGGGGGCAACATCGCCTTCGGCCCGCGGATGCGCGGCGAGTCCCGCGCGCGGACCGAGGAGCGGGTCACCGGACTGCTGGACCTCGTCGGACTGCCCGGCGCCGCCCGACGCCGGGTGACCGAGCTCTCCGGCGGCGAGCAGCAGCGCGTCGCGCTCGCCCGCGCGCTCGCCCCCAGTCCCGGGCTGCTGATGCTGGACGAGCCGCTCGGCCAGCTCGACCGGTCCCTGCGCGAGCGGCTGGTGGTCGAGCTGCGGCAGCTCTTCCGCCGGCTGGGCACCACCGTGCTGGCGGTCACCCACGACCAGGGCGAGGCGTTCGCGCTGGCCGACCGGGTGGTGGTGATGGAGGAAGGACGCGTCGCCCAGACCGGCAGCCCGGTGGCGGTGTGGCGGCGTCCCGCCTCCGAGTCCGTCGCCCGCTTCCTGGGCTTCACCAACATCGCCGCCGCGACCGTGCGCGGCACGGCCGCCGACACCCCCTGGGGGACGGTGCCCGTGCCGCCCGGCACCCCGCCCGGCGCGCACACCCTGCTGATCCGGCCCGCCGGGGTGCGGCTGACCCCCGCCCCGGCCCGGGGCCTGCCCTGGACCGTGGTCGCCCGCACCCTGCGCGGCGGCGGTTCCTCGGAACTCGCGCTGCTGCTGCGGCCCGGCTCCGGACCGGACCTGGAGGCGTCCTGCCCGCTGCCCGCGGCGCCGGAGCCGGGTACGGCCGTCGGCGTCTCCTTCGATCCCGGCGAGGTGGTCGTCCTGGGGGCCGGTACGGGACCGGAGTGAGGTGCGCCGGGCACTCACCGGGTCAGTGGCAGCACGGCCAGTTCCGCGACCAGCCACACCAGCGGGCCCAGCACGGCCAGCAGCGCCGCCACCCGCAGCGCCGCCACGGCGCGCAGCTGTCCGGCGGAGACGCCCAGCCGGCGCAGACCGTCGGTGAGCGGGGCGCGGACGGCGCCGGCCTCCGCCGCCGAACCCAGTGCGCTGCCCACCGCGCACACCAGGACCACCGCGGTGCCCAGCGCCACCGCCGGCCCGCCGCCCGGCTCCCCGGCGCCGGGCGCGTACAGCCGCCCCGCCGCCAGCGCGACCGCCGTCACCGCGCACAGGACCCCCAGCGGCCGGCCCAGCTGCGGCGCCTGGGCCCGCAGCACCCGGCCGGCCAGCAGCCGCAGCGCGCCCGGCCGTCCCGTCGCCAGCAGCAGCCCGCACAGCTGCACCAGCCCGGGACCGGCCAGTGCCAGACCCAGGGCGACGACCAGCCAGCCGCCGAGCACACCCGGGGCCGGGCCGTCCGGTGAGCCGGGCAGCGGCACCCGGCCGCCGCCCGCGCCGCCGGTACGGTCGGCGGCGTAGGCCACCACGGTCAGCCCGACCGCGGTGACCGCCACCCCCCACGGCAGCTCCGCCGACAGGGGCGGCGGCCGGTGGGGGAACGCCGCCGGGCCGGTGCCCGGTGCGGTACGGCCGCGCCGCCGCAGCGACACCGCGCTCGCCCCGGTCGCGGCCAGTGGCGGCAGCGCCAGCAGGGTCAGCGCGGCGGCCAACGGCAGCCCGTCGGCCGTGCCGCCGCGCAACTGGAGGAAGACCGCCAGGGCCAGCACGCTGCCCGCCGTGCAGCACAGTGCCGTGCACACCGCGGCCAGCCGCGCCAGCCGCGCCGGGCCCACCCCGACCGCGTCGAGCCCAGCGCGGGGCCGCGCGCACGGGTCGATACGGGCCGCCGCGACGGCGAGCTGCGTCCCGGCGGCCAGCGGTGCCGCGCACCACAGCAGCCGGACCAGCGCCGCCCCCGGGTCCCCGGGACGCGCGGCGGCGTACTCCAGGGCACCCAGCAGCAGCAGCCCCACGGCCCCGGCGACCGCGGCCACCAGGGCCCGGCGCCCCAGGGCCGCCGGGCCGGCGGTGCGCACTAGACGGAGAGCGAGCACGCCGTCCTGCCCTCCGGTCCCGCGGCCCCGGACGCCGGGCCGCCGAACGCCCCGGCCGGTGCGCCGGCCGGCTCCCCGGCCGGCGCCCCGTCGTCCACCCGACGGCCGTCCACCAGCGCGATCCGGCGGTCCGCCACCCGGGCGGTCTGCTCGTCGCCGGCCAGCACGACGGCGATCCGGTGGGTGCGGGCCGCGGCGGTCAGGGCGCGCAGCACCTGCGCCCGGTCGGCCCGGTGCAGCGGCGCGGTCGGCTCGTCGGCGAAGACCACGGCCGGGGAGTGCGCCAGGGCCCGCGCGACGGCCACCCGCTGCCGCTGCGACTGCGGCAGCGCGCCCGGCAGGCTGCGGGCGCAGCCGCCGACGTCCAGCCGGTCCAGCCACTCGTACGCGGCGCGGCGGGCGGCGCGGCGCCCGCGGCCCGCCAGCAGCAGCGGCAGCGCCGCGTTCTCCCAGGCGGTCAGCTCCGGCAGGAGCCGCGGCTCGCCGCCGACCCAGCCGAAGCGGCGGCGGCGCAGCCGTTCGCGGGCGGCGGCGGGCAGGGTGTGCAGGGGGACGCCGTCGAACCACACCTCGCCGCGGCCGGGCACCAGCCGTCCCGACAGACAGTCCAGCAGAGTGGACTTGCCGCAGCCGCGTGCTCCGGTGACGGCCAGGACCTCGCCCTCGCGGACCCCGACGGAGACGTCCAGCAGCGCGGGCGACCCCTCGTGCTCGTAGTGCAGTCCGCGCGCCCAGAGGAGGTCCTCGGGTGCGTCCATCATGACGGGCACCTCCGCTCGCGTCCGGGATCGTGCCTTCCCCGACGGGGAACGAGCACCGGGGACATCGGTCACTGGCACGGTACGGACCCCGGTCGCGGCACGGGCGGCACCGAAGGCCGGTGCCGCGCGGTTTCCTCCGAATGGTCCTCAGCGCCGGTCCGGGAACCCCCGGCCCGCGGGCGCGCCGGCTACCCCCGGGACGCCGCGGCGAAGCGCACGAAACCGGCGGCCCGGGGGGGCGAGGGTGAGCGGGCACTGCTCGCCGAGTGCCGCGCGCACGCCCGCCACCACCCCGGCGTCCGGCTCGCCGAAGACCTCGAAGCGCTCCACCCGGCAGTGCTCCATCACCTCCCGGATGTACGGGTCCGCGAGTCTCCAGTGCGTGCGGACCGCGTCGGAGTCCCGGTAGAGCTGGAAGCTGTGCGCGAGCATCCGCTCCTCGTCCACGAAGGTCTCCACCATCAGCTGCGGTCCGTGCCGCCGCGCGAACTCCACGGCCCGGACGACAGCGGCGCGGAAGTCCTTCGAGTGGCCGTCGGCGATGCGCATGGTGTTGCGGAAGAGGAGGGTCGTGTCGTCCTGTGTGGTCATGGTCACGGCCCGAGCCCGACACCTCGACCGCGCTTGAGGTCAAGCGCCCCGTCCGGGCCGGGTGCGACGGCGGGCCGTGGGCGCGGCCGGGCCCGCGCCATGCCGCGGCGCGGGAGTTCCCGCGAGGATTCCCGCCGAGAAGCGCGCCGGGTTTTACGCCGTTCGGGTGCACGGACAGGAAGAAATACCGGGCAGGCGGGTGTGTCCAACAGGTTCTCCGGTGGTTAGGGTGGGTGTCTCATCCATCGGACAACAGAGCAGGAGGGTGCGAAGTGGCCACCGAACTGCGCCGGCTCCGCAACCACATCGGCGGGGAGTACCGGGACGCCGCCGACGGACGTACCACCGAGGTCGTCAACCCGGCGACCGGTGAGGCGTACGCGACCGCCCCGCTGTCGGCCGCCGCCGACGTCGACGCGGCCATGGCCGCCGCCGAGTCCGCCTTCCCCGTCTGGCGCGACGCCACCCCCGGCACCCGGCAGACCCTCCTGCTGAAGGTGGCCGACGCGATGGAGCGGCGCGGCGGGGAACTGCTGGCGGCCGAGTGCGAGAACACCGGCAAGCCGCTGGAGCTGACCCGGCAGGAGGAACTGCCGGTGATGATCGACCAGGTGCGCTTCTTCGCGGGCGCCGCCCGGCTGCTGGAGGGCCGCTCCGCGGGCGAGTACATGGCGGGCATGACGTCCTTCGTGCGGCGCGAGCCGGTCGGCGTCTGCGCCCAGGTGACCCCCTGGAACTACCCGATGATGATGGCGGTGTGGAAGTTCGCCCCGGCCCTGGCCGCGGGCAACACCGTCGTCCTCAAGCCCTCGGACACCACTCCGGCCTCCACCGTGCTGCTGGCGGAGATCATCGGCGGGGTGCTGGCGGAGATGGACCTGCCCGCCGGGATCCTCAACGTCGTCTGCGGCGACCGCGACACCGGCCGGCTGCTGGTCGAGCACCCCGTCCCGGCCATGGCCTCCATCACCGGCTCGGTCCGCGCGGGCACGGAGGTCGCCGGCAGCGCCGCCAGGGACGTCAAACGGGTCCATCTGGAGCTGGGCGGCAAGGCCCCCTGCGTGGTCTTCGAGGACGCCGACATCGCCGCGGCGGTCGAGGGCATCCGCGACGGCGGCTTCTTCAACGCGGGCCAGGACTGCACCGCCGCCACCCGTGTGCTGGTGCACGAGTCGGTCCACGACGAGTTCGTCGCGGCCCTCACCAAGGCCGCCGCCGAGGTGCGGACCGGCGACCTCGGCGACGAGGACTGCTTCTACGGGCCGCTGAACAGCGCCGCCCACCTGGCGAAGGTCACCGGCTTCATCGAGCGACTGCCCGGCCACGCCAAGGTGGAGACCGGCGGCCACCGGGTCGGCGAGCGGGGCTGGTTCTTCGCCCCGACCGTCGTCTCCGGTCTGCGGCAGGACGACGAGATCGTGCAGAACGAGGTCTTCGGCCCGGTCATCACCGTCCAGCGGTTCGCGGCCGAGGAACAGGCCCTCGCCTGGGCCAACGGCGTCGAGTACGGTCTGGCGTCCTCGGTGTGGACGAAGGACCACGCCCGCGCCATGCGCATGTCCCGGGCGCTGGACTTCGGCTGCGTGTGGATCAACACCCACATCCCGCTGGTCGCCGAGATGCCGCACGGCGGCTTCAAGAAGTCCGGCTACGGCAAGGACCTCTCCGCCTACGGCCTGGAGGACTACACCCGCGTCAAGCACGTGATGACGGCGCTGTGACGCCGTGACCGCCGTGCGCCGCCCGGCCCCGTCCGCCGGGCGGCGCTCAGCGCCGCCGGTCCAGCACCGCGCGCAGGACGTCGACGCGGTTGGTGGTGACCGAGTCCACGCCCAGCGCGACCAGCCGCCGCATGGTGCGGCCGGTGTCCGGCGTCCAGCACGACACCCGCGCCCCGTCCCGGCGCGCCCGTGCCACCAGGGCCGGGCCCAGCAGTCCGAAGCGGTAGTTGAGCCAGGCCGGGCGCAGGGCCGCCAGCAGGGTGGGACGGACGGGGGCCGCCCGCTGCCAGGTCAGGGCGAGCTCCGCGCCGGGCTCCGCCGCCCGGACGGCGAGCAGCGCCGCCGGGCCGCCGCACCAGTACACGCGCTCCGGCGCGCCCGCCGCACGGACCTCGGCCACGGCGGCGGGGACGGCCGCCGGGTCCGGCAGGTCGACCAGCAGCCGGGTGCCCGGCGCGGTGGCCACCGCCGCCAGTGCCTCGCCCAGCGCGGGGACGCCCGCCGGGAGCTCGCGGTCGCGGACGGCGGCCAGCGGGCGGTCCACCCCCCACAGGCGCTCCAGCGTCGCGTCGTGGAGCAGCACCGGAGTGCCGTCGGCGGTGAGCCGGACGTCCACCTCCACCGCGTCCGCGCCCGCCGCGAGCGCCGCGCGGACGGAGGCGAGGGTGTTCTCCCGCTCCCGGTACGGATGGCCGCGGTGGGCGACCGCCGTGACGCCGTGCGGGGACGCGGGCCGGTTCAGGACGACCACGCGGCCAGGTGGGCGTCGATCCCGGCGAGCAGCTCCGCTCTGACCCGGTCGGGGGCGAAGGAGGCGGTCACGGCGTTGCGCGCCAGGTCCGCCACCCCGGCCGCGTCCAGGCCCAGCAGCCGGGCGGCGATCCCGTACTCGGCGCACAGGTCGGTGCCGAACATCGGCGGGTCGTCGCTGTTGATGGTGACCAGGACCCCCGCCTTGGCCATCTCCACGACCGGGTGCTCCTCCAGGGCGGCCACCGCGCGGGTGGCCAGATTGGAGGTCGGGCAGACCTCCAGCGGGATCCGGCGCTCCACCAGGTGCTCCAGCAGCCGCGCGTCGCGCGTGGCGCTGGTGCCGTGGCCGATGCGCTCGGCGCGCAGCGAGGTCAGGGCGTCCCAGATCGTCTCCGGGCCGGTGGTCTCGCCGGCGTGCGGGACGCTGTGCAGGCCCTCGGCGATCGCCCGGTCGAAGTACGGCTTGAACCGGGGACGCGGCACCCCGATCTCCGGGCCGCCCAGCCCGAAGGAGACCAGCCCCTCCGGGCGCAGCTCGCAGGCCATCCGGCAGGTCTCCTCGGCGGATTCCAGACCCGCCTCGCCGGGGATGTCGAAGCACCACCGCAGGGTGACGCCCAGCTCGGCGGAAGCGGCCCGGCGGGCGTCCTCGATGGCCTCCATGAAGGCCTCGGCGGGGATGCCGCGCCGCGTCGAGCTGTAGGGGGTGACGGTCAGCTCGGCGTAGCGGATGTTCTGCCGGGCCATGTCCCGGGCGATCTCGTACGTCAGCAGCCGGACGTCCCCGGCGTCGCGGATCAGGTCCACCACGGACAGGTAGACCTCGATGAAGTGCGCGAAGTCACGGAAGGTGAAGTACTCCGCGAGCGCGTCGGCGTCGGCCGGGACGGACGAGTCCGGGTGCCGGGCGGCCAGCTCGGCGACGATGCGCGGGGACGCGGAGCCGACGTGGTGGACGTGCAGTTCGGCCTTGGGAAGACCGGCGATGAAGGCGGACAGGTCGCCGGAGCCGGACCGGCCCCCGGAGACGGATCCGGAACCAGTTCCGGAAACAGACAAGATTCCTCCAGTCGGACGGATGCGCGGCCATCGTAGGCGTGCCGGGAGCGGCGCGCACCCGGGTCACCGGCGGGCCCGTCCCCGCCGCGGGTCCGGCGGCCCGGGCGCGCGGCGGGCGGCCCACCGGACGGCGGCCAGCAGCGGCACCCCCAGACACCAGCCGCCCAGCACGTCCAGCGGCCAGTGGTAGCCCCGCCACACCAGTCCCGCGCCGACCCCGGCGCACACCAGCGCGGCGGCCGCGGTCAGCGCGCGGCGCGCTGCCGCGCGGACGTACGGCAGCACCAGCAGCGCGGCGGCACCGTAGGCGACCAGGGCCGTGACCGCGTGACCGGACGGGAAGTACCCCGTGCCGCCGAGCGGTCCGGGCCGGTCGGTCAGTGCCTTCAGCGGCACCACCGCGGCCGGTACGGCGGCCATCGCCAGCACCGCCGCCGGCACCGCTGCCGGGCGCGGGCGGCGCCGGCGGCCGCGCAGCCACGCGTACCCCAGCGCCGCCGCCAGGACGGGCAGCGCCACCTCCGCGTTGCCCAGGTCGGCGAGGAACTCGGCGAGACCGGCCGGCGGGGCGTTCGCCCGCAGCGCCCGGGCCAGCCGCCCGTCCGCCGCCGCCGTCGGCCCGCCGACCGTCACCTGCCAGGAGAGGACGGCCAGGAGCAGCAGCGGCAGGAGCAGCGCGGCGGAGACGGCCCGGGCGGCGGCGGGACGGCGGACGTCCCGGAGGTGCCCGGGAAGCCGGGCGAACCGGGCGAGCCGGGGAAAGCGAGACGGCGACCCCGGAACAGGGGGGAGAGTTCCGGGGCCGCCGTGACGACCGGTCACCGCGCGCCCCGGGGGGTGTGGGGCGGGCGGCCGTCCGATCGGTGAGGAGTGTGCGCGAGGGCACCACCGGGCCGGATGAGGGGAATCACCGGCTCGGCACCGTCCGCGGTCGCCCGCGGGACGGGTACTGCGTTCTTCCGAGAAAGACCGTACGGCAGGCTCCGGGCGGCGGACAGCCGTGTCACCGCAAGGCCATGGCCCTCGCACACATTCTTCACGCCGCTCCCCACGCCCTCACCCGTCCTCCGCTCAGCCGAGCCCGGCGAAGGCCTCCGCCAGTACGTCCAGGCCCTCGTTCAGCAGATCCTCGCCGATGACCAGCGGCGGAAGGAAGCGGACCACGTTGCCGTAGGTGCCGGTGGTCAGCACCAGCACACCGGAGCGGTGGCAGTGGCGCGCGACGGCGGCGGTGGACTCGGGGTCGGGCTCCTTCGTGCCCGGCCGCACCAGCTCGACGGCGAGCATCGCCCCCCGGCCGCGGACCTCGCCGATGACGCCGAACTTCTCCCGCAGCGCGGTCAGCCGGCCCTTCATGACCTCCTCGATGCGGCGGGCCCGCGCGTTCAGGTCCAGCTCGCGCATCGTCTCGATGGCGCCCAGCGCGGCGGCGCACGCCACCGGGTTGCCGCCGTAGGTGCCGCCCAGCCCGCCGGAGTGCACGGCGTCCATGATCTCGGCCCGGCCGGTGACGGCCGCCAGCGGCAGACCGCCCGCGATGCCCTTGGCGGTGGTGATCAGGTCCGGGACGACGCCCTCGTCCTCGCAGGCGAACCACTGGCCGGTGCGGCAGAAGCCGGACTGGATCTCGTCCGCGACGAGGACGATGCCGTTGTCCCTCGCGAACCGCTCGACGCGCGGCAGGAAGCCCTTCGCCGGCTCGATGAACCCGCCCTCGCCCAGGATCGGCTCGATGACGACCGCGGCGACGTTGTCCGCGCCGACCTGCTTGGTGATCTGGTCGATCACCTGGGCCGCGGCCTCCTCGGCGCAGTTGTCCGGGCCGGTCGGCCAGCGGAAGGGGTAGGCCACCGGCACCCGGTAGACCTCCGGCGCGAACGGCCCGAAGCCGTGCTTGTACGGCATGTTCTTCGCGGTCAGCGCCATGGTGAGGTTGGTGCGGCCGTGGTACGCGTGGTCGAAGACGACCACGGCCTGCCGCCCGGTGTACGCGCGGGCGATCTTCACGGCGTTCTCGACCGCCTCGGCGCCCGAGTTGAGCAGCACCGACCGCTTCTCGTGGTCGCCGGGGGTCAGCCGCGCCAGCTCCTCGCAGACCTCCACGTACCCCTCGTACGGGGTCACCATCGCGCAGGTGTGGGTGAACCGCTCCAGCTGCTCCGCGGCGCGGCGCACCACGGCCTCGGCGCTGTTGCCGACCGTGGTCACGGCGATGCCGGAGCCGAGGTCGATGAAGGAGTTGCCGTCCACGTCCTGCAGCACCCCGCCCCCGGCGCGGGCCGCGAACACGGGCATGACGGTCCCCACCCCCTGCGCCACGGCCGCCTGCTTGCGGGCCATCAGCTCCCGGGACCTGGGCCCGGGGATCTCGGTGACGAGACGGCGTTCCTGGGGGAGGGCGGGGCCTCGGGACGGTCCGGTCATGTCGGGCTCCTCGGTGTGTCTCGGTGTGTCTCGGTGTGTCTCGGTGTGGTCCGGTGCGGGGCCGGCGCGGCGGCGGCGCGGAATTCGGTGGGAAACCGGTACGAAAGGGCGGTGCCGCTCCTCGCAGGCTAGGGGGCGGAGAGGGAGGCGGACATGCACCGCCGCGGAGAAGTGGCCGTGTCGTGTTGGCCGCGGTGGACAGGACCGGCTCCGCGGGGCGGCGGACCGCCCGGACCGGGCACTAGATTGGTGCGGTGGACGGGCGAGGGCGTGCCGGACGAGGAGCAGAGCGGGGCATGGTGGGCGACGGGACGCACGGGGCATGGGACGCGCGGGACCCGCGGGACCCGCGGGACCCGCGGGAGCTGCGGTGGGCGCACGGCGGCCCGGAGGCCGCACCGGCGATGCCGCCGCCCCCGCCGGTGCCCCCGATGCCGCGTCAGGCACCCGCCGCCGGGCCCGCCCTGACGGAGTGGCTGCGCACCGCGCGCCCCGAGGCGGAGCCGGGCGTCTGGCGGTACGGGCACCGGCCCAGACCCCCGGAGGACCCCGACCGGCTGGACGACCGGCAGTTGCTGGGCGGCGCGGCGCTGGCGCTGCTGGGCGGGCTGCTGGTCTGGTCGCTGGCCTACAACGGCTATCTCCCCCCGCTGATGTGGCCGCTGGGCTGGATCATGCCCGATTCCTGGCGGGGCACCGGGAAGGCCGTCAACCTCATCCACGTCTACCGGGTCGTGCTCGCCCTCGTGCTGGTGTACGTCTTCGGCCGCCTCGGCCGCTGGGACGAGGTCTGGCGGCGCTACGTCCGCCCCCGGCTGGCGGGCCGGGACGGCGGTGCCGGACGGCCCGCCCCCGCGGCCGTGCCCGAGGGCGGCCCCGCCGACCCGGTCCTGTGGCCCCGGCTGCGGGCCGCCGGCGAGCACGCCGCCGCCGACCGGCTGACCGCCGAGATCCACGCCGGGCGGATGACCGACGTGGACTACGCCCGGATCGACCGCGCCTGGCAGTCGGTGCGGGCCGAGCCCGCCCGGCGGCCGGAGTTCGTCCGGGAGGTGCTCGAGCGGGGCGCCGCCGCCTTCACCCACCCCTCCGGGGCCCGCGACCTGCCCGTACGGGCGGCCCGCCACGACCTGCTGACCGGCCAGGTACGGCTGGGCGCCGCGCCCGACGGGGAGCGCAACCCGTACGCCTACCGGGGTGTCTCCCTCGCTCTCGAACCGGCGCTGCTGAGCACGTCCCTGCTGGTGGTGGGGCCGTCCGCGGCGGGTAAGACCAGCCGGGTGGTGCGGCCGGCGGTGGAGTCCCTCGCGCTCCAGGCGCTCGCCGGGCGGGCCGCGGTGGTCGCCGTGGGCGCGCCGGGCGCCGGGCTCGGTCCCGACGAGGCCTACGACGTGGTGATCCGGCTCGGCAGTCCCGGCTCCGCCCACGACCTCGACCTCTACGGCGGCACCGAGGATCCCGACGAGGCCGCCGCCGTACTGGCCGAGGCGCTGGTCGGGGACGCGCCCGGCGGCCCCGGCGTCCCCGGCAGCGAGGCCGACACGCGCCGTGCCGCCACCGTCCTCGCCCAGCTGATCGGCCCCCACCGGGCGGCGCACGGCCGCTTCCCGTCCGTGCCCGAGTTGCGCGAACTGCTGGACGGGGTGCCGGTGGCGCTCGCCGCGCTGCGCCAGGCGTGCGAGGCGGCCGGGGACGGCGCCGCCCTGCGCGAACTGGACGCCCGCGAGCGCCAGTCGGGGCGCCCCGGCGACCCCGGCCCGCTGCTGGCCGACCGGATCGCGCTGCTGGACCGGCCCGCGTTCGCCGGGTTCTTCGACACCGGCGGCACCACCCGCCCCTTCGCCATGCGCGATCTGGAGCATCCGCTGCGGGTGCGGATCGACCTGCCCGAGCGCGGGCACGCCGAGGCGTCCCGGCTGCTCGCCCGGCTGCTGCTCGCCCAGTTCACCGCCGGTGCCCGCACCCGTGACGAGCGCTCGCTGTTCGCCTGCCTGGTGCTCGACGACGCCGAGCAGACCCTCACCCCCGCCTCGGTGCGGGCCGTGCAGCGGCTGCGGACCGCCAACGCGGGCGTGGTGCTGGCGCTGCGCAGCCTGGACGACCTGCCCGAGCCGCTGCGCGCGGCGGCCGTCGGGGCGGTCGGCTGCCGGGTGGTGCTGTCCGGGGTGAGCACCTGGGACGGCGAGGTGTTCGCGCAGGCCTGGGGCCGGGAGTGGGTCAAGACCGAGGACGTCACCCACAACCCCGACTTCTCCGGCGGACCGCTCCGGCGCGCCGCGCGGGGGGTGCGCACCCTGTTCACGGGGGTGCGGGCGACCACGAGGTCGGTGACCGTGCGCACCGTCCAGCGGGAGCGGTGGTCCGCCTCCGACCTCGCCCACAAGGTGCCGCCGGGCCACGCGGTGGTGTCGCTCACCACGGTCCGCGGCGAGACGAGCCCGCCGGTGCTGACCAGACTCGGGGAGTGACGGCGCCCCTCTCCGGAGAGCCGGGGCCCCGGGGAAACACGCGGGAGGAACCGGACAGGGCGGCGCACCACGGCGCATCCGGCTGTACGGTTGGTAACGGTGCGGCCCTGCTGTTACTACCGTATGGCCAAAAACCGCCGTCCCGCGTCACCACCCCGTCTGCCGGAAACCGCCGACGAAGCGGCCGGCCGCCGGAAAGGGCTTCCGATCAGCCATGCCGCTCACCCTCGCCTCGCTGGTCCAGCACTCCTCGCTGAAGCTCGTCGTCCGCACGGGCGAGGACCGGCTGGACGTGCCCGTGCGCTGGGCGCATGTGAGCGAACTGGCCGACCCCGTGCCCTATCTGGAGGGCGGGGAGCTGCTGCTGGTCACGGCGATGAAGCTGGACGTCGAGGACGGCGACGCGATGCGCCGCTACGTCGGGCGGCTGAAGGACGCCGGGGTGGTCGGCCTGGGCTTCGCCGCCGGGGTCGCCTACGAGACGGTGCCCCAGGCGCTGCTCACGGCCGCCCGGGAGGCCGGTTTCCCGCTGCTGGAGGTGCCCCGGCGCACCCCGTTCCTGGCGATCAGCAAGGCGGTCTCGGCGGCCAACGCCGCCGAGCAGTACCGCGCGGTCACCGCGGGCTTCGAGGCCCAGCGCGAGCTGACCCGGGCCGCGCAGTCCGCGCGCGGCCCGGCCGCCCTGCTGGCGAAGCTGGCCGCCCACGTCGACGGCTGGGCCGCCCTCTACGACGCCTCCGGCGCGCTGGTCGCCGCCGCCCCGCCCTGGGCGGCCCGCCGCGCCGCGCGGCTGACCGGGGACGTGGAGCGGCTGCGCGACCGGCCCGCACCCGCCAGCGCCGTGGTGGGCGGCCCGCCCGCCGGCCCGCCCGCCGGCGCGGCCGGCCGGCCGGACGGCGGCCCGGAGGACGGAACCGGCGGACCCGGGAGTCCGGCGGCCGACCGGGTGGAACTGCAGTCGATCGGCTCCGGGCGGCGGGCGCGGGCCGTGCTCGCCGTCGGCACGGACGCCCCGCCGGGCACCGCCGAGCGCTACGCCGTCAACTCCGCCGTCGCCCTGCTGACCCTGGTCACCGAGCGGTCGCGCGCCCTGCGGGAGGCCGAGCAGCGGCTGGGCGCCGCGGTGCTGCGGATGCTGATGGCGGGGGAGGCCGACCACGCCCGGGCGGTCGCGGGCACCCTCTACGGCGGACTGCTGGACGCGCCGCTGCGGGTGGTGGTGGCGGAGGACATACCCGCACCGGCGGGCCGGCGGCCGTCCGGCACCCGGGACCGGGCGGAGGGCGGCACGGGCGGTCCGCCACCGCCGCCCGCGGCGGCGGACACCGGGCTGCCCCCGGCGGTGGAGGCCCTGGCGGCCAGGACCGAGGCGGCCGCGGCCCGGGCCGGGGAATCGGTCCTGCTGGTCCCGGACGGCGACCGGCTGGTGGGACTGGTGACCGACGGCGGGGCCGCGGCCGCCGCCTGTGCGGACTTCGCCGCCGAGGCCGGCACCGCCGGCGGGAGCGAGGCGGCGGGCGGCCCGGAGCACGGGGTGGTCATCGGCCTCTCGGCCCCCGCCGGACTGGCCGCCGTGGCCGTCGCCCTCAAACAGGCCGAGCAGGCGCTGTCGGTGGCCCGTCGCCGCGGCCGGACACTCGTCGAGCACGAGGACGTCGCCTCCGGCTCGGTGCTCCCGCTGCTGGCCGACGACGCCGTACGGGCCTTCGCGGACGGCATGCTGCGGGCGCTGCGCGAGCACGACGCGCACGGCCGCGGCGATCTGGTCGCCTCACTGCACGCCTGGCTCTCCCGGCACGGGCAGTGGGACGCGGCCGCCGCCGACCTCGGCGTCCACCGGCACACCCTCCGCTACCGGATGCGGCGGGTCGAGGAGATCCTCGGCCGGTCGCTGGACGATCCGGACGCGCGGATGGAGCTGTGGCTGGCGCTCAAGGCGACGGCGGCCGTACCGCCGGCCCGGCCCGCCGGGGGAGCGGACCGGGCGGCGCGGACCTGACCCCGCCGGACCGGCCTCACCGGCCGGCGGTGCCGCTCACGCGGCGCAGTACTGCTCCTCCTTGCCGATCGAGCGGTACATGCAGTCGGCGTTCTCCAGCAGCAGGAGCACCGCGTCCTCGTTGCGGGCGGTCTCCCGCTCGATCACCTCGTCGGGCGGGTAGAAGCCCTCCGAGCCGTTGGGCCCGGGGTACATCTCGAAGGTGTAGCTGAAGATGCCGTGCTCGCCCCACATCCAGTCGTTGACGCTCCCGTCGGTGATGTACAGGTCGCTGGACTGCTGCGGGGTGTAGCCGTTGCTGTCGGCCATCGCCCGGCCCACGGCCGCGAAGGCCTCGTGGTCGTCGCGGGTGAGCCCGGGGGCGGTGTCGTCGTAGGTGTAGCCGTACGGCCACAGCACCAGTTCGCTGTAGGTGTGGAAGTCGATGTGCGCGGTGATCTGCTGCTCACCGCCCACGACCCGGCCGTCGACGAAGTCCATCACGGTGCGCACCTCGGGGGCGGAGGCGGCGGACGGACCGCGGTAGGTGATGGCGGAGGGGCTGTCCGAGGACCCGCCGCAGCAACCCCACTTGTAGGGCCAGTTCCGGTTGAGGTCGGTGCCGACGTACCGGGAGCCGGGGGTGGGCTGGCGGTTCTTGCGCCAGCTTCGGTAGCTGCCGGTCGCGATGTCGTACTCGCCGCCGTCGGGGTTGAGGTCCGGGAGGATCCACACCTCGCGTTCGTCGAGCATCCCGGTGATGCGGGGGTCCGAGCCGTACCGCTTGCCGAACTCCCGGACGAGGTAGAGCGCCATCTCGACGGTCAGGTGCTCACGGGCGTGCTGGTGGTGGGTGAACAGCACCTCCGGCTCTTCCTCGTCGGTGCGGACGTTGTCGCTGATCTTGACGGCGACGATGTCGCGGCCCTCGTGGGAGGTGCCGATGACCTGCTTGCTCATCAGGTCCGGGAACTCGGCGACATAGCCGTCGATGGCGGCCGTCATCTCGGCGTAGTTGTGGTAGCGGGAGTCCCTGGGCGGGAAGTCCAGGACGCCCGTCCCCTCCTTCCCGGGCGCGTGTGCCGGGGGAGCGGGCAGCGCGGTCAGGCGGTGGCCGGTCTTCCGGAGCCGCTCGGCCTGGGCGGCGTCGGCGGTGACCACCACCGAGTGCTCGCGCACGGCGTCCACGGACGCGCCGGTGCGGGCGATGGCCGTGCGCTGCGGGGCACCGGTGACACCGGTGATCTCGTACTGCCGTTCGCCCGCGGTGCCGGTGGCGGCCCGCGGGCCGTCGTCGCCGGGCGCGGCGGTGGCCTGTGCCCCGAGCGGAACGGCCAGTGCGAGGGTGAGGAGGACGGCCGCGGTGGTGAACCGCCGGCCTCTGGTACGTATGCGCATCGCGTCTCCTGGGGTGTCCAGTCCGACGGGTGGGGGTTGCGTACTGCCGTGTCATGATCGTGGCAAGACGGGCCGACGGCAATGGCGCCCGCAGGAGCCGCCGGCGTCCCGACCCGCCGAAACGTAGCGGGGAAACACCCCACTGCTACACGCTGGACAACAGCCCCGTGCCGGTACGGCCCCTACGGTGGAGACGGGAGCGCCGACCGCGCCACCGCCGGTCCCCGGCGCGTCCCGACCACGCACCTCCGTACCGCGCATCCGCCGCACACCTCCACACCTTCGCCGCTCCACCACGTCGGACCACCACTTCGGAAGGGCCGGGACACGCAGTGACCACAGCCACCTCTCCGCACGCGTTCTGGCTCGCCGGCCGCGAGGCGACCGGCGACGAGACCCTCACGGTCACCTCGCCCTGGGACGGCCGCACCGTCGGCACCGTCGCCGTCCCCACCGGGGACCAGGTCGAGCAGGCCGTGGCCGCCGCCGCCTCGGTGGCCGCCGAGTTCGCCGCCACCCCCGCCCATGTACGCGCCGCGGCCCTGGACCACGTCATGCGGCGGCTGACCGAGCGCACCGAGGAGATCGCGCGGCTGATCTCCGCCGAGAACGGCAAGCCCGTCAAGTGGGCCCGCGGCGAGGTCGGCCGCTGCGTCTCGGTCTTCCGCTGGGCCGCCGAGGAGGCCCGCCGCTTCAACGGCGGCACCGCCCAGCGGCTGGACTCCGACGCGGGCGGCACCGGCCGCCTCGCCCTGACCCGCCGCTTCCCGCGCGGACCGGTGCTGGGCATCGCGCCGTTCAACTTCCCCCTCAACCTGTGCGCCCACAAGGTCGCCCCGGCCATCGCCGTCGGCACGCCGATCATCCTCAAGCCCGCCCCGGCCACCCCGCTGTCCGGGCTGCTCATCGGCGAACTGCTGGCCGAGACCGACCTGCCCGCCGGCTCCTGGTCGGTGCTGCCCGTCCCCAACGACCGCATGCCGTCCCTGGTGGCCGACGAGCGGCTGCCGGTGATCTCCTTCACCGGCTCCGGGCCGGTCGGCTGGTCCATCCTGGACTCCGTGCCCCGCAAGCGCGTCACCCTGGAACTGGGCGGCAACGGCGCGGCCGTGGTGCTGGCCGACTGGTCCTCCGACGAGGACCTGGACTTCGCCGCGCGGCGCATCGCCGCCTTCTCCAACTACCAGGGCGGCCAGTCCTGCATCTCCGTCCAGCGCGTCATCGCCGACGCCTCGGTGTACGACCGGCTGGTGCCCAGGGTGATCGAGGCGGTCGAGGCGCAGGTCACCGGCGACCCCTCGGACGACGCCACCGACGTCGGCCCGCTGATCAGCGAGGACGCCGCCCGGCGGGTGGAGTCCTGGGTGGACGAGGCGGTCGCCGCCGGGGCGAAGCTGCTGACCGGCGGCAAGCGGGACGGCGCCACGTACGCGCCCACCGTCCTCGCCGGTGTGCCCGCCGGCGTGAAGGTCTCCTGCGAGGAGGTCTTCGGCCCGGTGCTGACCCTCGCCTCCGCCGAGGACGAGGCGGCCGCCTTCGCGGCGGTCAACGACTCGAAGTACGGCCTGCAGGCGGGCGTGTTCACCCACGACGTGCGGGCCGCCTTCCGGGCCCACCGCGCCCTGGAGGTCGGCGGCGTGATCATCGGCGACGTGCCCTCCTACCGCGCGGACCAGATGCCCTACGGCGGCACCAAGGAGTCCGGCACCGGACGCGAGGGCGTGCGGTTCGCCATGGAGGACTACACCTACGAGCGGGTGATGGTCCTCACCGGCCTGGAGCTGTGACGGCGCGCGTCGCGGCGGGGTCCTGACGGGCGGGCCGGGAACGCGCTGCGCCGCTCCCGGCCCGCGCGCCCGCGGTCAGCCGGCGTGGCGGGAGCGGGCCGGGGCCGCCCCGCCGAGGCCGTGCCGGCCAGGCCCACCGCCAGGGCCGCGAAGGCCCCGCCCACCGGGCCCGTTCCCGTGTGGTGCGGTGCCGGGCGGATCCGCCAGGACGCGGTCGCGGAACTCCTGGAAGGCGTGCCGGTTCCCGGTGTCGCCCTCGGTCAGGAACTCCCCGCCGGAGCAGTCGATCGCCCGGCGCCCCAGGGCGGCGGCCAGACGGTGGATCACCGGCAGCACACCGTCCCCGCCGCCGCGTACGTGCAGCATGACCGACTCCACCGGGTCCTGTTCCCCGATGTTCAGCTCGACGGACCAGGCGGGCCCGGTCAGGAGACCCCAGGAGGGACCGGACAGGTCCGTCTCCGGCGCGGCCTGCCGTACGGCCGCCAGGACCCGGTCCCTGCCGCCGACCGGGCCGGGCGACCAGCCGTCGGGCAGCCCGGCGAGCGAACCGAAGCGCGCGGGCACGGGCAGCAGAAGGACGTCCCAGCTCATGGGCACCTCCACGGAGTGGCGGACGGTGCCCGGAACCGTATCCGGCCGGTGTGACAACGGGGCGCGCGGCGTGCCCGGGGAGGCCGCCGCGGCCCGGCCGGCCCCCACCGGGCCGGGACGCGGCGTGGTCCGCCTGTCGTCAGGTGGATTCGGCGGACGAGGGACCGCCGAAGCCCAGGCGGGCCAGTCTGACGGGGCCGTGCAGGACGGCCAGCAGGCCGCGTACGCCCGCGGGGGGCTCGGGCAGCTCGGCCCGCACGGTGGTGTACGTGTAGCGGTCGCCGGTGGCGGGGACGGTGAGCGAGGCCAGCAGCCGGTCGCCGCCCGGGTCGTCCAGGTGCAGGACGATTTCGGCCTCGCCCGGCTCCGCGCGGGCGGCCGTCACGGTGACGGTGGTGGGGCGGGCGCGGAAGTCGCAAGCGTGGAAGACCAGTTCGCCCGGACCCGGGCCGGCCGTGGCGACCGCGTCGCCGCGCTCCCGGGTCAGGTCCACCAGTTCGGTGCCGTGCTGCTCGTCGTAGTCGGCGGCCCGCAGGCTCCCCACCGCACGCGGCCGCGGCGGCTCGCCGCCCACCCGGACGACCGCCGTGGTGCGCAGGTCGGTGCTGGAGGAGCCGGCGTCGATCCCGTAGGTGCCCGGGGTCACCGTCCAGCGGTCGTGGGCGACGTCCCAGCAGCCGAGCGCCTCGGCGAGCGGGACGGCGAACTCCACCTGTGCCGTCTGTCCGGGGGCCAGGCGGATCCGGCGGTGGGCGGCCAGGGCGCGGCGGGGGCGGGGGATTTCGGGTCCGGCCACCCCGATCGCCCGGGCGTAGAGCTGGACGACCTCGTCGCCGGCCGTGCGCCCGGTGTTGGTCACCGTGCAGCGGGCGGTCAGCGTCCCGCCGTCGTGCCCGGCCGTCAGCGGTCCGTAGGCGAAGGAGGTGTACGACAGGCCGTGGCCGAAGGGGTACAGCGGGGCGCCGTCGAAGTACAGGTAGGTGGTGCGGGCGCCGATGACGTCGTAGTCCAGCAGCCCGGGCAGGTCGGCGTCACAGGCGTACCAGGTCTGCGGCAGCCGCCCGCCCGGTGGGACGTCGCCGGCCAGTACGGCGGCCAGGGCCTGCCCCGCGGCCTGCCCGCCGTGGGCCGTCCACAGCAGGGCGGGCAGGGCGGCGTCGGCCTCCCGCACCGCGTACGGGTAGGAGGAGACGAGCACCAGGGCGGTGCGCGGGTTGGCGGCGCGGGCCGCCCGCCAGAGCCGTTCCTGGTGCGGTGGGAGGGCGAGGGTGGTGCGGTCCTCGGTCTCCCGGCCGCCGATGTGCGGGTCGTTGCCCGCGACGACGACCACCACGTCGGCGTCCCGGGCGGCGTCCGCCACCGCGTCCGTGCCGCGCTCGACGGTCTCCAGGGTGAAGGTGGTGCCCGCCTCGTGGTCCCGGGCGAGGCGGGCACCGTCCGCGGGGGCCGTCACGTACCGGCCCGTGCCCCGGTGCCACAGCAGTCGCCCGCCGCGGTACGGGCGCAGCTCGAAGGTCTCCCGGACCACCCAGCCGCCCGGCTGCTCCGCCGAGGCGCGCAGCAGGCCGTCGTCGGCGACCGACAGGTAGCGGCCGTCCGCCGCGCGCAGGGTCAGCACCCCGCCGCCCCAGTCCGCCAGGGCGAACTCCGCGGCCGCCCCGGGCTCGGCGGTCACCGTCAGGGGCGGCAGATCGGTGCGGCCCCGCAGCAGCGCCGGGTCCAGCGCCCCAGCCGCCGTGCCGCCGCCCCCGTCCCCGCCTGGGCCGCCCGGAGGGGACGGCGGTACGGACAGCCAGCCGTCCCGGCAGCGCAGCCGCACCCGGTCGGTGCCCTCGGCATACGTCACCCGGCCGGCGCCGAACCGCTCGCGCAGCCCGTCCAGCGGGGTGGAGCGGCGCAGCAGGGCGCCGCTGTACCAGTCCAGCTTGCACTCGTCGGCCAGCAGCCCGACGACCGCCACCCGGACGCCCCCGGCCAGGGGCAGCAGACCGTCGTTCTTCAGCAGGACGACCGCCTGTTCGGCGGCCTCGCGGGCCAGCGCCCGGTGCCCGGGGGTGTCGAACGCGGCCCCGGTGTCCTCGGCGCCGGGCGGCTCCGGGTCGAACTCGCCCAGCGCGCAGCGCATCGCCAGCAGCCGCAGCACCGCCGTGTCGACGTCCTCCTGCTTCAGCAGCCCGCGCTCCAGCGCGCCGCGCACCCGGGCGAGGGTGGGGGCCGGGTCCTCGCCGTGGTCGGTGAAGCTGTCCACCCCGGCGCGCAGGGCGGCGGCGACGGCCTCCTCGTGGGTGTCGCAGTACCCCTGGGAGCCGGCCAGGTTGCTGGGGGCGCCCGCGTCCGAGCAGACCACCAGGTCGTGGTCGCACCAGGTGCGCAGCTGCTCGGCCAGCAGCGGGGAGAGGTGGTTGGGCCGGCCGTTGACCAGGTTGTACGCGGGCATCACCCCGGCCACCGCGCCCGCGGCGACCGGGCCGCGGAAGGCGGGCAGCTCGTACTCGTGCAGCACCCGGGACCGCACCGACACCGAGCAGGTGTCCCGGTCGGTCTCGTTGTTGTGCGCCAGCCAGTGCTTGAGCACCGGGGCGGTGCGCCAGCGCACCGGGTCGTCGCCGCGCAGGCCGCGGGTGTACGCGGTGGCCAGCGCGGCGGTCAGGCGCGGGTCCTCGGAGTAGCCCTCCTCGTTGCGGCCCCACAGCGGATGGCGCAGCAGGTTGACGGTGGGGGACCAGAGGTTGAGCCCGACGCGCGGATCGCGGGCCCGCATCGCGCGCGCCTCGCGGCCCACCGCCTCGCCGACCCGCCGCACCAGCTCGTCGTTCCAGGTCGCGCCCAGCCCCACCGCCTGCGGGAAGACCGTCGCCGGACCCATCCAGGCCACTCCGTGCAGTGCCTCCTGGCCGGTGCGGAAGGCGGCCAGGCCGAGGCGTTCCACCGCGGGGGCGAACTGGTGCAGCATCGCGACGCGCTCGTCCGGAGCGAGCCGCTCCAGCAGGTCCCGGGCGCGCTCGCGGACGGGCGCCCGGGGGTCGCGGAAGAGCGGCGGGTGGGTGCTCACTGGTGGCGGATCCCTCCGGGCGCAGCGATTGAGCGGTCCACTATTCGAAGCGCTTCGATGCTGTAACGGGTGAGGGCGGGTGTCAAGACACCGGACGGGAGCAACCGGCGGTGCCGCTCAACTGCCTGGCTTGGCAAGGCATCTGAGGGTCCGGCGTTTCTCCGCCGCGACTCTTGCGCGGTGCACCCCTCCCACCTAATCTCGGCGCAATATCGAAGCGCTTCGACCGCCATGCCCGGTCGGTGGACCGCCGTCGTCTCCGCTCTCGTCACCCCGCGCCATCCCGCACCATCCCGCACCACCGCGACGCACCTGCCGACGCCCCCCACCGACGTGCCGTCACGAAGGGTTGCCGCCATGCCCGAGATCCCGCCGCCGTCCCGCAGACCGAGCCGGAGGACGTTCCTCGCCGCCACGGCCGCCACCGCCGCCGCGGCCGGCGGCGCCCCGCTGCTGTCGGCGTGCTCCTCCGGGGGCGGCGGGGGCCGGAAAGAGGGCACCACGACGAGGAAGGAAGCGGCGAAGCTCCTGCCGGCCCACGAGGCCGCACGGGTCGTCGAGCCGGACATCCCCAGTGAGAACGGCTCCCGCCCCGGCTTCACCGGCAAGGCCCTGCCGTACGGGGAGCTGCCCGCCTCGGTCCCGGAGAAGCTGGGCCGGGGCGGCACCGTCACCATCACCAGCCCGCTGTGGGGCACCCCGCCGGAGAAGGACTGCGCCTACTACCGGGCCGTCGACGCGGCGATCGGGGTCCAGGTGGCCTGGCAGACCCAGGACGGCAACACCTACGGCGAGAAGCTCGGCGCGGTCCTCGCCTCCAGCGGCATCCCCGACATGGTGGTGATCCCCAGCTGGGAGATGCAGGGGCGGATCCGCAGCGCCATCGACAGCCGTTTCGCCGACCTCGGCCCGTACCTGTCGGGCGAGAGGGTGCGGAAGTACCCCAACCTCGCCGCCGTCCCGACCGAGGCCTGGCGGATGTCCATCTTCGGCGGGAAGCTGCGGGGGCTGCCGCTGCCGTCCGGCGCGGTGGACATCATCATCCCCTACTACCGCCAGGACGTCTTCGAGGCCAAGGGCTGGGAGCCGCCCACCAGCGCCCGGGAGTTCATGGACCTCGCCCGGGAGATCACCGCGCCGAAGGCCAAGGTGTGGGCCTGCGAGGACATGAAGTGGACGGCGTTCAACGTCTTCGGCGTCCTGCCGGAGAAGCCGTACTGCTGGGAGCGGCGGGGGGACAGGCTGGTCCACCGCGTCGAGACGGACGCCTATCTGGAGGCGCTGGAGTGGACCCGCAAGCTGTACGCCGCCGGGGTCGTCCACCCCGACGCCATGGCCGTCCGCGGTGACGCCGGCACCCGCTTCACCGCCGGCCAGTCGCTGATCACCAACGACGGCAACGCCAAGTGGTACGGCTGGACCTTCGAGCAGAGCGGGCAGAACCCGGACTTCCGCGTCCAGGGCATGGACATCTTCGGCCACGACGGCGGCGACCCGCGGCTGTACTTCGCCAACCCCGCCGGGATCTGGGCGTTCATCAGCGCGAAGGCGTCGAAGGAGAAGGTCGGGGAGTGCCTGGCCATCGCCAACTTCGCCGCCGCCCCCTACGGCACGAGGGAGAACCGCCTGGTCCGGTACGGGGTGGAGGGCACCCACCACACCATCGAGGACGGTGTGCCCACCAAGACCGAGCAGGGCGTCGCCGAGGTCCAGGACACCTACTTCTTCACCGCCGGCGCCGAGGCCGTGGCCGCCTTCCCCGACCACCCGCGGGTCGTGCGGGACTGGTGCGCCTGGCAGCGGCGGATGGGCGCCTTCATGACCGAGCCCCTGCTGTACGGGATGCAGGTCCGCGAGCCCAACCGGTGGGCCAACCTCACCGACCAGTTCGAGGACCTGGAGGACGACGTCGTACGCGGCCGCAGGCCGATCGCGGACATGCGGCGGGCCGTCGAGGACTGGCGCGGCGCGGGCGGCGACGAACTGCGCGACTGGTACCGGGAGCTGATCGACGAGGTCGGCGAGTCCGCCGCCTGAGCACCGCCCGGGAGCACCCGTACCCGCGCGTCCCGTGCCCGAGAGCACCGCGCCCAGCCGACGAGGAGAGACCCGTGTCCCACAGCACGGCCCCCGGTGAGGCACCGGCCGGCGGCACCGGCCCCACCGGTATGGCCCCGGCGCCCCACCTCGCCCCCGCCGCCCCCGCCGGCTCGCCCACCGCGGACGGCGCCCCGCCCGGCGCGGGCACCGGCCGGCGGCCGGGGCGGCGGAGGCGGGCCGGGCCGGACGGGGTGCCGCCCGGCGGCGTCACCCGGCGGCACCGGCTGCGCCGCGACCGTGTCCTGATCCTGATGACGCTGCCCGCGCTGGCGCTGGTCCTGGTGTTCGCCTATGTGCCGCTGCTGGGCAACGCGGTCGCCTTCAAGGAGTTCGACCCCTACATCGGCGAGTCCTTCACCGAGAGCTTCACCCTCAGTCCCTGGGTGGGGGGCGAGAACTTCCGGCGGATGTGGGAGGACCCGTACTTCTGGGCGGCCGTCGAGAACACCCTGGTGATCTTCGTCATCCAGCTGGTGTTCTTCTTCCCCGTGCCCGTCGTACTGGCCCTGCTGGTCAACGGCCTCATCAACCCGCGGCTGCGCGCCTGGATCCAGGGCGTGCTGTACCTGCCGCACTTCTTCTCCTGGGTGCTGGTCATCACCGTCTTCCAGCAGATCCTCGGCGGTGCCGGGATCATCGCCCAGACCCTGCGCGAGAGGGGCTGGGGCGGCTTCGACCTGATGACCGACCCGGGTTTCTTCCCGTTCCTCGTCACCCTCCAGGCGATCTGGAAGGACGCGGGCTGGGGCATCATCGTCTTCCTCGCCGCCCTGGCCGCCGTCAGCCCCGACCTGTACGAGGCCGCCGCCATGGACGGCGCGAACCGGTGGCGCCGCATGTGGCACGTCACCCTGCCCGCGCTGCGCCCGGTGATCGCCCTGCTGCTGGTGCTGCGCGTCGGCGACGCCCTCACCGTCGGCTTCGAGCAGATCCTGCTCCAGCGCAGGGCCGTCGGCACCGGTGCGAGCGAGGTGCTGGACACCTACGTGTGGAACGTCGGCCTGGAGAACGGCGACTTCGGCTACGCGGCGGCCGTCGGCATCGTCAAGGGCGTCTTCGGACTGGCCCTGGTACTGGCCGCCAACAAGACCGCCCACCTGCTGGGCGAGCAGGGGGTGTACCGGAGATGAGCGTGCTGACCGGAGACCGCGCTGGGGAGCGTACGGCCGGCCGCCGCCGGACACCGGCGCGCCGCCCGCCCTGGGAGGAGCCGCCCGGCCGCGTGGGCCTCGCCGCCCGGGGCGCGGTGCTGGCCGTGGCCTGTCTGGCGATCCTGTTCCCGCTGTGGATCGTCGTCGTCACCAGCCTGTCGCCGCCCGGGACCATCCGCGCGGCGGGCGGCCTGGTGCTGGTGCCCGACGGGATCACCTTCGAGGCGTACCGCGAACTGCTCTCCGGCGGCCAGGTCACCCGGGCCACGGTCGTCAGCGTCTGCGTCACCGCCGTCGGGACGCTGTTCAGCATGACGGTGTCGGTGCTGTGCGCCTACGGCCTCTCCCGCCCCGGCTCCCTCGGCCACCGGCCGATGCTGATGACACTGCTGGCGACGATGTTCTTCGGCGCCGGGCTGATCCCCACCTATCTGCTGGTGCAGTCCCTCGGGCTGATCGACACCTACGCCTCGCTGATCCTGCCCAGCGCGGTGAGCGTGTTCAACATCCTGGTGCTGCGGGCGTTCTTCATGGGCACCGCACCGGAGCTGACCGACAGCGCCCGTATCGACGGCGCGGGTGACCTGCGCATCCTGTGGACGATCGTGATGCCGCTGTCCCGGCCCGTGCTGGCGGTGATCTCGCTGTTCTACGCGGTCGGCTACTGGAGTGCCTGGTTCAACGCCTCCATCTACCTCAACGACCAGACCAGGATGCCGCTCCAGGTGGTGCTCAACCAGATCGTCCTGGAGGGCCAGCGGCCGGTGGGCATGTCCCAGACCGTCAACACCGGCCAGATCCACGCCCTGTCGGTGCAGACGGCGGTCATGGTGCTGGCCCTGCTGCCGGTCGCCGTGCTCTCGCCCTTCGTCCAGAAGCACTTCCGCAAGGGCATGCTCATCGGCGCCGTCAAGGGCTGACCGCCACCGCAACGGAGACCTCCCACGATGCCCACGCTGAACGACGTCACCCGCGGCCGGCTGCTGTACGGCGGCGACTACAACCCCGAGCAGTGGCCCGAGGAGGTCTGGGCCGAGGACGTGGCGCTGATGCGCGAGGCCGGGGTCAACCTGGTCACCGTCGGCGTCTTCTCCTGGGCCCGGCTCGAACCCCGTCCCGGGGAGCGGGACTTCGGCTGGCTGGACCGGGTCCTGGACCTCCTCCACGCCGGCGGCGTCGGCGTCTGCCTGGCCACCCCCACCGCCTCCCCGCCGCCCTGGCTGGGCGCCCGCCACCCCGGGACCCTGCCGCGCGACGAGACCGGGGCGGTGGTCTGGTACGGCTCGCGCAACCACTTCTGCGCCTCCTCGCCCGTCTACCGCGAGCACGCCCTGCGCATCACCGCCGACCTCGCCGACCGCTACGGCGGCCACCCCGCGCTGCGGCTGTGGCACGTGAACAACGAGTACGGCACCGTCTGCCGGTGCGACACCACCGCCCGCCACTTCCGCGCCTGGCTGCGCAGGCGCCACGGCGACCTCGACGCCCTCAACGAGGCATGGGGCACCGCCTTCTGGAGCCAGCGCTACGGCTCCTGGGCGGAGGTCCTCCCGCCGCGCCGCACCCAGTACCTGCCCAATCCCGCCCAGTCGCTGGACTTCCACCGCTTCACCAGCGACGCCCTGCTGGAGTGCTTCACCGCCGAACGCGACGCACTGCGGAGCCGCACCCCGCACATCCCCGTCACCACCAACTTCATGCCGCTGTCCGCCGGGCAGGACGGCTGGGCCTGGGCGGCGGAGGAGGACGTGGTCTCCGTCGACCTCTACCCCGACCCCGGCGGCCCGGACGGCGCCGCGTACGGGGCGCTGGTGCAGGACCTCACCCGCTCCCAGGCCCACGGCCCCTGGCTGCTGACGGAACAGGCCGCCGGGGCCGTCAACTGGCGCGGCGTCAACCAGCCCAAACCGGAGGGGCTGCTGCGGCTGTGGTCGCTGCAGGCCGTGGCCCGGGGCGCGGACGGGATCTGCTTCTTCCAGTGGCGCCAGTCCCGGCAGGGCAGCGAGAAGTTCCACTCCGCGATGCTCCCGCACGCCGGGCCGCGCTCCCGGCTCTTCGGCCGGGTGCGCGAACTGGGCGCCGAACTGGGGAAGCTGGGCGGAGTCACCGGCACCGCCGTCCCCGCGCGGATCGCCGTCCTGCACGACTGGCACTCCTGGTGGGCCACCCTCCAGCCGGGCCGCCCCTCGGACCGGTTCACCCAGGAGCAGCCGCTGCGCGCCTGGCACCGCGCCCTGTGGGAGCTCAACCTGACCTGTGACCTC
Source organism: Streptomyces rubellus (assembly GCF_036323805.1). Taxonomy (NCBI): domain Bacteria; kingdom Bacillati; phylum Actinomycetota; class Actinomycetes; order Kitasatosporales; family Streptomycetaceae; genus Streptomyces; species Streptomyces rubellus. The sequence continues at coordinate 57,695 of NZ_JAZDCX010000018.1, read as the reverse complement.
GCCCACCCCGAGGCGGACCTGTCCGGCTACGCGCTGGTCGCCGTCCCCCAGCTGTACCTGCTCACCGACGCCGCGCTGGACAACCTCGCCGGTCACGTACGCGGCGGCGGCACACTGGTGTGCGGCTTCTTCACCGGCGTCGCCGACGCCGACGACCGGATCCGCCCGGGCGGCATGGCCGCCCGGCTGCGCGAGGTGCTGGGCATCGGCCTCGTCCACGAGTGGTGGCCGCTCGCCGAGGGCGAGCTCCAGCACCTCACACCCCTGGGGGACGGGCAGAGCACCGCCGCCCTGTGGCGCGAGGACGCCGAGACGGCCGGCGCCACCACCGTCGCCGCCTACCGGGGCGGCGAGCTCGACGGCCGTCCCGCCGTCACCCGCCACTCCTTCGGCGCCGGCACCGCCTGGTATCTGACCACCCTCCCCGACCCCGCCGCGCTCCGGGCCCTGCTGGGCCGCGCCGCCGGAGAGGCGGGACTGCGGCCGCCGCTGCCCGGCCTGCCCGCCGGGGTGGAGGCCGTACGCCGCGGCGGGCTGCTGTTCCTCCTCAACCACGGCCGGGACCCGGCCGCCGTCCCCCTGCCCGCCCCGGCCACCGACCTGCTGACCGGACGGCGGTACGGGCGCCGGGTGCCGCTCGCCCGCCACGGCGCCGCCGTCCTGCGCACCGCGCCGCCCGGCGGCGGGGACGGGGCCTACGCGTAGTGGGCGAGCTGGATCAGGTTGCCGCAGGTGTCGTCCAGCACCGCGGTGGTGACCGGCCCCGTCTCCAGCGGTTCCTGGGTGAAGTGCACCCCGAGCCCCCGCAGGCGGTCGAACTCGGCGTGCACGTCGTCCACGGCGAAGGAGGTGACCGGGATGCCGTCGTCGGCCAGCGCCGCCTTGTACGGCCCGACGGCGGGATGGTCGTCGGGCTCCAGCACCAGCTCGGTGCCGTCGGGGTCCTCCGGTGAGACCACGGTCAGCCACCGGTGCTCGCCGAGCGGGACCTCGGTCTTCTTCCGGAAGCCCAGCACCTCCGTGTAGAAGCGCAGGGCCTTGTCCTGGTCGTCGACGTGGATGCTGGACAGGTGGATCCTCATCGGGTGTTCTCCGGCGCGTCGGGCCTGAGCCACCGCGTCACGATGCGCTCAAGCGGTTCGGTGTTCAGGTCGTGGAACTTGTAGCGGCCCTGGCGCCGGGTGCGGACCAGGTCCGCGGCCTCCAGCACGGCGAGGTGCTGGCTGACCGCCTGGCGGGAGAGTCCCAGGCCGTGCCTGGCCGCCAGCCGTGTACAGATCTCGAACAGCGACTGGCCGTCCCGTTCCACCAGCTCGTCGAGGATGCGCCGACGGGTGGGGTCGGCCAGCGCCTTGAAGACATCGTCCGCCACGACCCCCACAATAGGCAAGTGAATACTTGCCTGTCAATCCGGGTGTCCTCGCGCAGCCCCGCGGACAGCGCGCCTAGCCCCGCGCCGGCGGCTCCTCCCGGACCGGCAGCTCCGCGCCGTCCCGCAGGAACAGCGGGATCCGCTCCAGCGGGGCGGGCACGGTGACGGTTCCGCCCCCCGGGTGCGCCTCGCCGGTCCAGGCGTCCGTCCACGCCGCGCCCGCGGGGAGGTGGACGGCGCGTTCCCGGGCGCCCGCCTCCAGCACCGGCGCCACCAGCAGGTCCGGCCCGAGCAGGAAGGCGTCGGCCACCTCCCAGGCGGCCGGGTCGCCGGGGAACTCCAGGAACAGCGGCCGCATCGGCGGCAGCCCCTCGGTGTGCGCGGTGCGCATCTGCGCCAGCACATACGGCCGGAGCCGCTCGCGCAGCCGCAGGTACGCCGCCATGATCTCCCCGGCCTCCGCCCCGTAGGACCACACCTCGTTGGGGCCGCCCGTCATCCCCGGGCCCAGCGGCATGCCGGGCTCGCGGAAGCCGTGCAGCCGCATCAGCGGGGAGAGCGCGCCGAACTGGAACCAGCGCACCATCACCTCGCGGTACGCCGGGTCGGCCGGGTCGCCGCCGTGGAAGCCGCCGATGTCGGTGTTCCACCAGGGGATGCCGGACAGCGCGGTGTTGAGCCCGGCCGCGAGCTGGCGGCGCAGGGTGGCGAAGTCGGTGCCGATGTCACCGGACCACAGGGCGGCGCCGTAGCGCTGGGCCCCGGCCCACACCGACCGGTTGAGGGTGATGATCTCCGTGACGCCCTCGGCGGCCAGGCCGTCGTGGACGGTACGGGCGTTCTCGCGCGGGTAGAGGTTGCCCACCTCCGGGCCCGGGCCGGCGTGGTAGCGCAGGTTGGCGGCGAAGCCGGGCCGCAGCTCCGGCTCCCCGGCGTCCAGCCAGAAGGCCGTGATGCCGTGCGCGAGGTAGTTCTCCCGGATGCGGGACCACACGAAGTCGCGGGCCTCGGGGTTGGTGGCGTCGTAGAAGGCGACCTGCACGGGCTCGGCCACCCCCTTGTCGGGCCAGTCGGCGTGGGCCAGCGGCCCGTACTCGGTGCCGATGAACAGCCCGGCGTGCTCCATCGGCCCGTGGTTCTCGCTCAGCGGGGAGACCGACGGCCACACCGAGACCACCAGCTTGACCCCCAGCTCGTCCAGTTCCTTGACCATCGCCGCCGGATCGGGCCACTGCTCCGGGTCGAACCGCCACTCGCCCAGGTGCGTCCAGTGGAAGAAGTCGCAGACGATCGCCGAGAGCGGCAGGCCGCGCCGCCGGTACTCGCGGGCCACCGACAGCAGCTCCTCCTGGGTGCGGTAGCGCAGCTTGCACTGCCAGAAACCGGCCGCCCACTCCGGCAGCATCGGGGTGCGGCCGGTGGCCGCGGAGTAGCGGCGCTGGGCGTCGGCCGGGTTCCCGGCGGTGATCCAGTAGTCGATCTGGCGGGCGGAGTCGGCGACCCAGCGGGTGCCGTTGCGGGCCAGCTCCACCCGGCCGACGGCCGGGCTGTTCCACAGCAGGGTGTAGCCGCGGGACGAGGTCAGCACCGGGATGGAGACCTCGGCGTTGCGCTGGACGAGGTCGAGCACCGTGCCCTTCTGGTCCAGCAGCCCGTGCTGGTGCTGGCCCAGGCCGTACAGCCGCTCGCCCTCGTACGCGGCGAAACGCTGCTCCAGCCGGTGGTAGCCGTTGCCGGTGGCGGTGTGCAGCCGGGAGCCGGGCCACCAGAAGTGGGCCCGGTCCTCCGCCAGGAGCTCGGTGCCGCCGTCGGTGCGCAGGAAGCGGACCATGCCCTCGGCGCTCACCACGGCGGTGATCGCGCCGCAGGTCAGCACGGCGTACCCGGCCTCGGTCCGGATCTCGGCCGCGGCCCCCGGCGGCGGCTCCTCCAGCAGCGCACCCGGCAGCCCGGCCAGGACGGGGCCGCCCAGCCGGGCTCGTACCCGTACGGCGTCCGGACCCCAGGGCTCCAGCCGCAGTGTCTCCTGCCGCCCGCGCCACTCCAGCGCGCCGTCGCGCACCCGGAAGGTGCCGCGGGTGGGGGAGGGCTGCGCCAGGGAGGAGGGCGGCGGGACGAACGCGGCGGACGGGGCGGGGGAGGCGCCGGCGGGGGAAGCGGGGGAGGGGGAGGGGGAGGGGGGCGGGGAGACGGACACGGTGCTCCTGTGGCTCGTGGGAGAGGACGGGACGTGCCGGACGGGGGTCAGTGCCGGACGGGGGCCGGGCCCGAGCTGGCCCGTACGGTCAGCCGGGGCGGCAGCAGGTCGAGCCGCTCCCCCCGCTCGCCGCGCACCTTGGCCATCACCAGCTCCACCGCCCGGCGCCCCATCTCCTGAGCCGGTATGGCCACCGAGGTCAGCCGTACGGACGCCTGCGCGGCCACCTGGTCGGGGCAGACGGCGACCACCGAGACGTCCTCGGGGACGGCCCTGCCCTGCCGGCGCAGTAGGCTCAGCAGCGGGTCGATGGCGGCCTCGTTCTGCACGACGAAGCCGGTGGTGCCGGGCCGCTCGTCGAGGATGCGGGCGAGAGTCCCGGCCATCGCCGCGTAGCTGCCCTCGCAGGGGCGGTGCAGCAGCCGTACGCCCAGTTCGGCGGCGCGGGTGCGCAGCCCGTCCCGGGTCCGCTCGGCGAAGCCGGTGTGCCGCTCGTAGACGGCGGCCGCCTCGCCGACGACCGCGACATCGCGGTGGCCCAGTTCGGCCAGGTGCTCCACGCACAGCGCGCCGGTGGCGGTGAAGTCCAGATCGACGCAGGTGAGCCCGGTGGGGTCGGCGGGGACGCCGATCAGCACGGCCGGCCGCCCGGTCTCGCGCAGCAGCGGCAGCCGGGCGTCGTCCAGCTCGACGTCCATCAGGATCATCGCGTCGGCCAGCCCGCTGCCCACCACCCGGCGCACCGCCGCCGGGCCCTCCTCGCCGGTCAGCAGCAGCACGTCGTGGTCGTGGGAGCGGGCGGTGGTGGCGACGGCCAGCGCGATCTCCATCATCACCGGCACGTACATGTCGGTGCGCAGTGGCATCATCAGCGCGATGATGTTCGACCTGCTGCTGGCCAGCGCCCGCGCGCCCGCGTTGGGGTGGTAGCCCAGCTCCCTGATGCTCTCCTCGACCCGCTCCCGGGTGGCGGCGGAGATGGAACGCTTGCCGCTGAGGACGTAGCTCACGGTGCTGGCGGAGACCCCGGCGTGCCGGGCGACCTCGGCGAGAGTGACCACGGGTCCTCCAGGCGGTGCGGGAGCGGTTGGTGAAGCGCTTCGACGATGAATCTGCGGACCGACCCTAGACCGGACCTCACAAGCTGTCCAGATGCCGCACGCCGGGCAATCGAAGCGCTTCAACTGGCCGGTAGCAAACAACTTCAGGAGAAACGGCATACGTTACACAGCACTACAAACGGGTACGCAGGGCTGCCCAGCACCCGTCGGCAGTGCGAGGTGAGCCCGCGATGACCGTCTCCGAGCGTGAGTCACGACAGGTGGCCGAGGCCGCACGGGAACAGCACTGGCGCAGGCCGAGCTTCGCCAGGGAGCTGTTCCTGGGGCGTCTCCGCCTCGACCTGGTGCACCCCCACCCCCGGCCCGGGGCCGGGGCCGTCAGCCGGGGCGAGGAGTTCCTCGCCAGACTGCGGGAGTTCTGCGAGACCTCGGTGGACGGCCTCCGCATCGAACGCGAGGGCCGCGTCCCCGACGAGGTGGTCAAGGGACTCAAGGCCATCGGCGCACTCGGCATGAAGATCGACCGGCGCTACGGCGGTCTGGGCCTGAGCCAGCTCCACTACAACCGGGCGCTGGCCCTGGTCGCCTCCGCCAGCCCCGCCCTCGGCGCGCTGCTCTCGGCGCACCAGTCCATCGGCGTCCCCCAGCCGCTGGAGCGGTTCGGCACCGAGGAGCAGAAGGAGGCCTTCCTGCCGCGCTGCGCCACCACCGACATCTCGGCCTTCCTGCTCACCGAGCCGGACGTCGGCTCCGACCCGGCCCGGCTGGCCACCACCGCCGTGCCCGACGGCGACTCCTACGTCCTGGACGGCGTGAAGCTGTGGACCACCAACGGCGTCATCGCCGACCTGCTCGTCGTCATGGCGCGCGTCCCGGCGTCCGAGGGCCACCCCGGCGGCATCACCGCCTTCGTCGTCGAGGCCGACTCCCCCGGCATCACCGTGGAGAACCGCAACGCCTTCATGGGCCTGCGCGGCATCGAGAACGGCGTCACCCGCTTCCACCGGGTCCGCGTCCCGGCCGCCCACCGCATCGGCCCCGAGGGCGCCGGCCTGAGGATCGCGCTGACCACCCTCAACACCGGGCGCCTCTCCCTGCCCGCGATGTGCGCGGGTGCGGGCAAGTGGTGTCTGAAGATCGCCCGCGAGTGGTCGGCCGCCCGCGAGCAGTGGGGGAAGCCGATCGCCCGCCACGAGGCCGTCGGCACCAAGATCTCCTTCATCGCCGCGACCACCTTCGCCCTGGAGGCCGTCCTCGACCTGTCCTCCCAGCTGGCCGACGACGACCGCAACGACATCCGCATCGAGGCCGCGCTCGCCAAGCTCTACGCCTCGGAGATGGCCTACCGGATGGCCGACGAACTGGTCCAGATCCGCGGCGGACGCGGCTTCGAGACCGCCGACTCCCTCGCCGCCCGGGGCGAGCGGGGCGTGCCGGCCGAGCAGCTGCTGCGCGATCTGCGCATCAACCGGATCTTCGAGGGGTCGACGGAGATCATGCACCTGCTGATCGCCCGGGAGGCCGTCGACGCCCATCTGTCGGTCGCGGGCGACCTGGTCGACCCGGACGCGTCCACGGCCGACAAGGGCCGGGCGGCCGCCCGGGCCGGCGGCTTCTACGCCCGCTGGCTGCCGAAGCTGCTCGCCGGCCCGGGACAGCTGCCCGGCACCTACCGGGACTTCCACCCGGCCGGCCACCCCGACCTGGCGGTCCATCTGCGCTACGTGGAGCGTGCCGGCCGCCGGCTGGCCCGTGCCACCTTCGCCGGGATGGCCCGCTGGCAGGGCGGTCTGGAGCGCAAACAGGCCTTCCTGGGGCGGATCGTGGACATCGGCGCCGAACTGTTCGCGATGAGCGCCGCCTGTGTGCGGGCGGAGATGCTGCGCGCCGACGGCTCCGACGGCCGTGCCGCCTACCAGCTCGCCGACGCCTTCTGCCGCCAGGCCCGCCTCCGTGCCGAGGAGCTCTTCGGCCGGCTGTGGAACAACACCGACGACATCGACCGCGAGGTCGTCCGCGGTGTGCTCGGCGGTGTCTACACCTGGCTGGAGGAGGGCGTCCTGGACCCCTCCACCCCCGGCCCCTGGATCGCCGAGGCCGCTCCGGGCCCGTCCACCGCCCCGGACGTCCACCGCCGCATCGGCTGACGGGCCGCCCGGGCAGCCGGGACGGGGCGGGGCTCAGTCCACCCGGTCCCCGAGCGACTCCAGCAGCTCGCGCAGCAGTCCGGCGAGTTCGCCGCGCCGGGCGTCGGTGAGCCCGGCCAGGACGCGGTGCTCGGTGGCGAGGTGGTCGGGCAGGACCCGGTCGATCAGGGCGCGGCCCTCGTCGGTGAGGGTGACGTGCACGACGCGGCCGTCCGTCTCGCTGGGGGAGCGCGTCACCAGGCCGCGCGCCTCCAGCCGGTCCAGGCGCTGGGTGACGGCCCCCGAGGTGACCATCGCCGGGCGCATCAGCTCGGCCGGGGTCAGCCGGTACGGCGGCCCGCTGCGCCGCATGGTGGCCAGGACGTCGAACGAGGCGGCGTCCAGGCCGTGGGCGGCGAACGTACGGCGCAGCTCGGCGTCGATCAGCCGGATGGCCCGGCCCAGCCGCCCGATCACCCCCATCGGGGAGACGTCCAGGTCGGGGCGCTCGCGGGCCCACTGCTCCAGCACTCGGTCGACGTGATCGGCCATGGCGTCACCTTACTCGGTGCCTTAGCGCTGAGAGAGGTGTCGCATCTCGGTGGCCATTTTGCTTAGTGACGAGATACTTTCCCTTAGTGCTAAGGAATCGACTCGGAGTCCTGCTGCTCACCGCCCTGGCCCCGGCCATCTGGGGCACCACCTACCTCGTCACCACCGAACTTCTGCCGCCCGATCGCCCGCTGCTGGCCGCCGTCCTGCGCGCCCTGCCCGCCGGGCTCCTCCTCCTCGCTCTCACCCGGCGCCTGCCCACCGGGCAGTGGTGGTGGCGCGCGGCCGTGCTGGGCGCCCTCAACATCGGGGTGTTCCTCGCGCTGCTGTTCGTCGCCGCCTACCGGCTCCCCGGCGGTGTCGCGGCCACCGCCGGCGCGGTCCAGCCCCTGATCGCCGCGGGACTGTCCGCCGCCGTGCTGGGCGAGCGGTTCACCGTCCGTACCGTGCTCGCCGGGGTGGCGGGCGTGGCCGGGGTCGGCCTGCTCGTCCTGCGGGCCGACGCGCGGCTGGACGCGGTCGGCGTCGCCGCCGCGCTCGGCGGCGCGGCCGTCATGGCCACCGGCGTCGTCCTCAGCAAACGGTGGACCGCGCCCGCGCCCCTGCTCGCCGTCACCGGCTGGCAGCTCGTCGCGGGCGGGCTGCTGCTGCTCCCCGCCGCCCTGGCCGCCGAGGGGCCGCCGCCCGCCGGGCTGACCGCGGGCAACCTGCTCGGCTACGGCTATCTGTCGATCGTCGGCGCGGCGCTCGCCTACGCCCTGTGGTTCCGGGGGATCCGCGCCCTGTCGCCCACCGCCGTCACCTTCCTCGGCCTGCTCAGCCCGCTGGTCGCCACCGCGCTCGGCCGGCTGGTGCTGGGCCAGCGCCTGACCTGGGCGCAGACGGCGGGCGCCCTCACCGTCCTGGCCTCCCTCGTCGTGGCCCAGGTCCGGCCCCGCCGCGCCGCCGCAGAATCCGCCGTACCCACCGAAGCCAAGACCCCTGAACCCCAGAGGAGCTGAAAGCGTTGAGGACCATGGACATCACCGTCTTCGGAGCCACCGGCAGCGTGGGCGGCCGGGTGGTGGCCGAGGCGCCGGCCCGGGACCACCGGGTCACCGCCGTCGTCCGCACCCCGGCCCGCCTGCCCGAGCTGCCCGCCGCCGCCCTGGGCCGGACCGGCGACGTCCGCAGCGCCGAGAGGGTGGCCGAACTGAGCGCCGGCCAGGACGTGGTGGTCGGCGCCACCCGCCCGGCACCCGGCAGCGAGGGTGAACTCGCCACCACGCGGACCCTGCTGGCGGGCGCGGCCGCAGCAGGCGCCCGGCTGCTGGTCGTCGGCGGCGCGGGCAGCCTGACCGTGCCCGGCGCCGGCGGCCGCACCGTCCTGGACGACCCGCGGTACCTCCGCCCCGACTGGCGGGCCATCGCCGAGGCCGGCGCAGGGCAACTGGCGGCCTGCCGCGCCGACGCCTCCGGCGCCGACTGGACGTACCTCAGCCCGCCCGCCCGGCTGGAGCCGGGGGAGCGCACCGGCCGCTGCCGGCTGGGCACCGACGAACTGCTCACCGACGCCGACGGCGTCTCCCGCATCACGGTGGCGGACCTGGCGGTGGCCCTGCTGGACGAGGCGGAGAACCCCCGGCACCGCCGGGCGCGGTTCACGGTGGCGTACTGACGCCGGGAACCGGTATTCGCCCGGAGTGGAGCCGGGTACCGGCCACTGCCCGAGTCGGGAACCCTCGCCGGCGGACCGGCGGACCCGGCGCGTTCGGCGCGGGCCCGGCGATATACTCAAAGGAATACTGGATATCCTATGAGGTGGTGAAGATGGCCAAGACCGTGATCGACATCGATGAGAAGCTGCTGGCCGACGCCGCGATCGCCTTCGGCACCAAGACCAAGAAGGACACCGTTGCCGCCGCTCTGCGCGAGGGAGTCGAGCGCAAACGACGCGCCATGGCGCTCGCGCGGCTCGCGGCGAAAGCGGACGCGGGCGCGTTCGACGAACTCCTGGAGAAGGAGAAGTACCGCCCGTGACGGCCGCCGTCTATCTCATCGACACCAGTGCTCTGGTGCGGGTTCTCCGGCGGCCCACGCGCGACATCTGGGAGAAACCTCTGGCAGAGGGCATCGTCGCGCGCTGCCCGGTGACCGAGGTCGAGTTCCTCTACAGCGCCCGCAACGCCGAGGACCGTGCCGAGTTGGTGGCGGACCTCGACGCGCTCCTCGGCTGGAGTCCGCTGGACGACCGCGCGGTGGCCCGCGCCTGGGATGTGCAGAGAGAGCTGACAGAAAGCGGCAGGCACCGCTCCGCCGGAGCGGTGGACCTGCTCATCGCGGCCACGGCCGAACTGCAGGGGCTGACTCTGCTGCACTACGACCGCGACTTCGAGACCATCGCCGGGATCACCGGTCAGCCCACCCAGTGGCTGGCTCCACCCGGCTCGCTCTGAAACCCCGGCCGGCCGCCGGGCCGGAAACGGCCCCGGTGGCGTTCACACGCGGTCGAACGGCTCGGCGTAGGCGAAGGTGCCGCGCAGGGCGGGGTCCTTGGGGTCGTACGCGGTCAGCGTACGGACCTGGAAGTACCGCCCCCAGGCGGGGTCGGGCGGGGTGATGCCGTACTCCGCGGCGGCGCGGAAGCCGAAGCGGCCGTAGTACGCGGGCTCGCCCAGCAGGGCCACCAGCGGTTCGCCGAGGGCGTCGGCCGCGCCGAGCACGGCGTGCACCAGCGCGGAGCCGACGCCGCTCCCCTGCCGGCCGGGATGCACGCTCAGCGGCCCCAGGCCCAGCGCGGGCCGCTCCCCGACGCGGCCGCGGGTGCACACCACGTGTCCGGCCACCTCGCCGTCCGGACCCTCGGCCACCAGCGACAGCGCGGGCAGCCACCCGTCGCAGCCGCGCAGTTCGTCCAGCAGGGTGACCTCCACCGGGACGGGTGTCCGGGCCCGCTCGGCGAACGCCGCGCCGGTCACGGCGCGTACGGCGGGGAGGTCGTCGGGGGTCTCTCGTCGGATCAGCACCGCGGCAGTCTGGCGCGCCCCCGGCGGGGCGGCAACGGGTTTTCCCGCAGCCCGCAGCCCGCAGCCCGCAGCCCGCAGCCCGCAGCCCGCAGCCCGCGGCCCGGGCCGACGCGGGCGTCCCCCTGAACGACCGGTACACCAAGCAGATCCTCCGGGAACCGGGGCTGCGCCCCGGCGTGGTCGCCGCCCTGGGCGTGGTGCTCGGCGCCGGATGGATCTCCCACACCACCGGCCGGGTGCTGCACCGCCTCGCCCGGCGCCCGGCCCCGCTGCTGGCCGTCCGGCGGCTGCTCGCCGACCCCTGGCACGGCAGCCGCACCCAGGCCGCGCTGCTGGTCTGCGTGGTCTTCGGTTCGGGCGCGGCGGCGCTGCGCGCCCACTTCGAGGCCGTGGACGGGGCGCGGGCGTGCTGGCGCTGGTCCTGGCCGCGACCGGTCTCGCCCTGCTGTTCCTGCGCTCCGCCGCGACGGTGGAGGAACTGCGCACCGGGTGACGCCCTCCACCGCGGGACGGGCGGGGGCGGCGCCGCCCGTCCCGCGGACCGGACACAATGGGGGGATGACCGAACGCCCCGCCCCGCTGGCCGACCCGCATCTGAGCCGTCCGGCCGACGCTCCCGACGGCGCCGCCCCCGCCGACGGACCGCGCGACATCGTCATCCTGGGCTCCACCGGATCGATCGGCACCCAGGCCGTCGACGTGGTGCTGAGCAATCCCGACCGCTTCCGGGTCACCGGGCTGTCCGCCGCGGGCGGCCGGGTGGAGCTGCTGGCCGAGCAGGCCCACCGGCTGGACGTGGCCACCGTCGCGGTCTCCGACCCGGCGCGGGCCGGTGGGCTGCGCGAGGCGCTGCGCGCCCGGTACGGGGCGGGCCGGCCGCTGCCCGAGGTGCTGGCCGGACCGGAGGCGGCCGCCGAGCTGGCCGCCTCCGAGTGCCACACCGTCCTCAACGGCATCACCGGCTCCATCGGCCTGCGGCCCACCCTCGCCGCGCTGGCGGCGGGCCGCGCCCTGGCGCTGGCCAACAAGGAGTCGCTGATCGTCGGCGGCCCGCTGGTGCGGGCCCTGGCCCGGCCCGGCCAGATCGTCCCCGTCGACTCCGAGCACTCGGCCCTGTTCCAGGCGCTGATGGGCGGCGCCCGGACCGAGGTCCGCAGACTGCTGGTGACCGCCTCCGGCGGCCCCTTCCGGGGCCGTACCCGCGAGGAGCTGGCCGACGTCACCCCCGCCGCCGCCCTGGCCCACCCCACCTGGGCGATGGGCCCGGTCATCACCGTCAACTCGGCGACCCTGGTCAACAAGGGCCTGGAGGTCATCGAGGCCCATCTGCTCTACGACATCCCCTTCGAGCGCATCGAGGTCGTCGTCCACCCGCAGTCCTACATTCACTCGATGGTGGAGTTCACCGACGGCTCCACCCTCGCCCAGTGCGGCCCGCCCGACATGCGGCTGCCCATCGCGCTCGGCCTGGGCTGGCCGCACCGGGTGCCCGAGGCCGGCCCCGTCTTCGACTGGTCGAAGGCGATGAGCTGGGAGTTCTTCCCCCTGGACGAGAAGGCCTTTCCCGCCGTGCCGCTGGCCTGCCATGTCGGCGCGCTGGGCGGTACCGCCCCGGCGGTGTTCAACGCCGCCAACGAGGAGTGCGTCGAGGCGTTCCTCTCCGGCAGACTGCCGTTCAACGGCATAGTGGACACCGTCGCCGCGGTGGTCGGGGAGCACGGCACCCCGAGGGGAACCGACCTGACCCTGGAGGAGGTCCTCGACGCCGAGGACTGGGCCCGCGCCCGGGCCCGTGAACTGGCGGCACGCGCCGCACGTACCGCATCCGGGACGGACGCGGCGGACAGCACAGGCAGCACAGGCAGCGCAGGCAGTACGGTGACAGCGGAGGCACGCGCATGACGACGGTGATGACCCTTCTCGGCATAGTCGTCTTCGTCTTCGGCCTGCTGTTCTCCATCGCCTGGCACGAGCTGGGCCACCTGTCCACGGCCAAGATGTTCGGCGTCCGCGTCCCGCAGTACATGGTCGGCTTCGGTCCCACCATCTGGTCGCGGCGGAAGGGCGAGACGGAGTACGGCCTCAAGGCGATCCCGCTCGGCGGCTACATCCGCATGATCGGCATGTTCCCGCCCGGTGAGGACGGCGCCATCCGTCAGCGCTCCACCTCGCCCTTCCGGGGCATGATCGAGGACGCCCGCGCGGCGGCCTTCGAGGAGCTGAAGCCGGGCGACGAGAAGCGGCTGTTCTACACGCGCAAGCCCTGGAAGCGCGTGATCGTGATGTTCGCCGGCCCCTTCATGAACCTGATCCTGGCCGTGGTGATCTTCGTCGCCACGCTGATGACCTTCGGCATCAACACCACGACCACCACCGTCTCCACCGTCTCCGACTGCGTGATCAGGGTCTCGGAGCGGACCGACACCTGCCCCGGGGGCGCCCCGGACTCCCCGGCCAAGGCCGCCGGTCTCAGGCCCGGCGACACCATCGTCGCGTTCGACGGCAAGGAGGTCGCCGAGTGGGGTGAGCTCCAGCAGCGCATCCGCGACACCATCGGCCCGGCCACCGTCACCGTCGAGCGCGACGGCGAGCGCCTGGACCTCCGGGCGGAGCTGGTGAGGAACGAGGTCGCCAAGTCCGACGGGCGCGGCGGTTACGTCGAGGGCGAGTACGTCACCACCGGCTTCCTCGGCTTCTCCCCGGCCACCGGGGTCGTCCAGCAGTCCTTCCCGCAGGCCGTCGACCGGATGGGCGACATGATGGCCAGCGGTGTGGAGGCCCTGCTGCGGCTGCCGGAGAAGATCCCCGGCCTGTGGAACGCCGCCTTCGCCGGGGCCGAGCGCGAGCAGGACTCCCCGATGGGCGTGGTCGGCGCGGCCCGGGTCGGCGGCGAGGTCTTCGCCCTGGAGATCCCGGCGGAGCAGCGGGTGGCGGTGATGCTCTACCTGGTGGCGGGCTTCAACCTGTCGCTGTTCCTGTTCAACATGCTGCCGCTGCTGCCGCTGGACGGCGGGCACATCGCGGGCGCCCTGTGGGAGTCGGTGCGGCGGGGCCTGGCCAGGGTCCTGCGCCGCCCCGACCCCGGCCCGTTCGACGTGGCCAGGCTGATGCCGGTGGCGTACGTGGTGGCGGGCGTCTTCGTCTGCTTCACGCTGCTGGTGCTGGTCGCCGACATCGTCAACCCGGTCCGCCTCGCCGGCTGACCGCCCCTCCGGGCGGCCGGCGGCGGGGCCGCGGCGGCGGCCGGGCACGTCCGGACACACGGCGGCGTCCGGCCCGCCGCCACGCCTTCGCCGCCCGTTCACCCGCCGCCGTACCGCCTCCCGGCACGGCGGACCGCCCGGCGACCACGATGTGCCCGGGCCCTGCCGGGTGCCGTAATCTCAGAGGCCGGAGCCCACGGCCGGTCGGGGCACTCGAACCACACCTTGGGGTTGCACACCAGATGACAGCGATTTCGCTCGGAATGCCGTCCGTACCGACGAAGCTGGCCGAACGGCGGGTCAGCCGGAAGATCCAGGTCGGTTCCGTGGCCGTCGGGGGGGACGCCCCGGTCTCGGTGCAGTCGATGACCACCACGGTCACGGCGGACGTCGGTGCCACGCTCCAGCAGATCGCCGAGCTGACCGCCTCGGGCTGCCAGATCGTGCGGGTGGCCTGCCCGTCCCAGGACGACGCCGACGCGCTGCCGGTCATCGCGAAGAAGTCCCAGATCCCGGTGATCGCGGACATCCACTTCCAGCCCAAGTACGTCTTCGCGGCCATCGACGCCGGCTGCGCGGCGGTGCGGGTCAACCCCGGCAACATCCGGCAGTTCGACGACAAGGTCAAGGAGATCGCCAGGGCCGCCTCCGACGCGGGCGTCCCCATCCGCATCGGGGTCAACGCCGGCTCGCTGGACAAGCGGCTGCTGGCCAAGTACGGCAAGGCCACCCCCGAGGCGCTGGTGGAGTCCGCGCTGTGGGAGTGCTCGCTGTTCGAGGAGCACGGCTTCCGCGACATCAAGATCTCGGTCAAGCACAACGACCCGGTCGTGATGGTCAACGCCTACCGGCAGCTCGCGGCGCGCTGCGACTACCCCCTGCACCTGGGCGTGACCGAGGCCGGTCCGGCCTTCCAGGGCACCATCAAGTCGGCCGTCGCCTTCGGCGCCCTGCTGAGCGAGGGCATCGGCGACACCATCCGGGTCTCGCTGTCGGCGCCGCCGGTGGAGGAGATCAAGGTCGGCATCCAGATCCTGGAGTCCCTCGGGCTGCGGCAGCGGCGGCTGGAGATCGTCTCCTGCCCCTCCTGCGGCCGGGCCCAGGTGGATGTCTACAAGCTGGCCGACGAGGTCACCGCGGGGCTGGAGGGCATGGAGGTCCCGCTGCGGGTGGCGGTGATGGGCTGTGTCGTCAACGGCCCCGGTGAGGCCCGGGAGGCCGACCTCGGGGTCGCCTCCGGCAACGGCAAGGGCCAGATCTTCGTCAAGGGCGAGGTCATCAAGACCGTGCCCGAGTCGAAGATCGTCGAGACCCTCATCGACGAGGCGATGAAGATCGCCGAGCAGATGGAGAAGGACGGCGCGCTCTCCGGGCCTCCGGAGGTCTCCGTCGGCTGACCGGACTTCCGCCGGTGTTCCGGCGCCGCGGCGGCCTGGAGGTACAGTCGGGAAATCGTTCCCGCACTCCTCCAGGCCGCATGGTGAGGCACCCCACGTGTTGACGACGACCACCACCCGCGCCGTCGGACCCCATGAGCTCGACGACGCCCTCGCGGTACTCGACCGCCAGCCCGTCGACAACGCCTTCGTCACCGCCCGCGTCCGGGGCTCCGGCCTGGACCCCTGGCGGCTCGGCGGCGAGATGTGGGGCTGGTACCACCGCGGCCGGCTGGAGGCCCTGTGCTACTCCGGGGCCAACCTGGTCCCCGTCTGCGCCGGCCCGGAGGCGGTGCGGGCCTTCGCCGAGCGGGCCCGCCGCCAGGGCCGCCGCTGCTCGTCCGTCGTCGGGCCCGCCGGACCCACCGCCGCCCTGTGGGCCCGGCTGGAACCGCACTGGGGGCCCGCCCGCGAGATCCGCGCCCACCAGCCGCTGATGGCCACCGACCGGCTGCCCGAGGGCATACGCCCCGACCCGTACGTGCGGCGCGTCCGCAAGGACGAGATGGACGTGCTGATGCCGGCCTGCGTGGCGATGTTCACCGAGGAGGTCGGCGTCTCCCCGCTCACCGGGGACGGCGGGCTGATCTATCAGGCCCGGGTCGCCGAACTGGTCGGCGCCGGGCGGGCCTTCGCCCGCATCGAGGACGGCCGGGTGGTCTTCAAGGCCGAGATCGGCGCCGTCACCCCGCAGGCGTGCCAGATCCAGGGCGTGTGGGTCGCGCCGGAGCGCCGCGGCGAGGGCCTGTCCGTCACCGGCATGGCAGCGGTGCTGCGCTACGCGCTGACCGAGGTCTCCCCGGTCGTCAGCCTCTACGTCAACGACTACAACACCGCGGCCCGCGCCGCGTACCGGCGGGTGGGCTTCCGCGAGGTCGGGGCCTTCATGAGCGTGCTGTTCTGAACCGGACCGCACCGCACCGGGCCGCCGACCCGGCGCGGGGATGATCGCTGACTCCTCCGCCGCTCTCCAGTAGGGTCGATGACCATGGATGACGTCGTGGTCGGCCCCCTTGACCTCACCGCCCGGGTCGACGAGGCGCTGGCCGTTCAGGCGGTCGCCTTCGGGCTGACCGACGACGAGGTCGGCGTACGCCGCCACATCGTGCTGCGGCATCTGGCCTCCCCCGACGCCCGCTCCCTGGGCGCCGTCGCGCCGGACG
Organism: Streptomyces rubellus; assembly: GCF_036323805.1. Classification (NCBI taxonomy): domain Bacteria; kingdom Bacillati; phylum Actinomycetota; class Actinomycetes; order Kitasatosporales; family Streptomycetaceae; genus Streptomyces; species Streptomyces rubellus. The sequence goes on along the minus strand of NZ_JAZDCX010000018.1, from coordinate 41,580 downwards.
GACGGCTGGTGGGCTTCGTGTACGGGATGCCCAACGACCGCACCCAGTGGTGGTCCACGGTCGTCGAACCGTATCTGCGGCGGGGCGGACACCAGGGATGGCTCGACGACGCGTTCGTCATCACCGAACTGCACGTCCACCCGGCGTACCAGAAGCGCGGCATCGGCCGGGAGCTGATCACCAGGATCACCGACGAGGCCGTCGAGCCGCGCTCGCTCCTGTCCGCCATCGACACCGAGAGCCCGGCCCGCCGCCTGTACCGCTCGCTGGGCTACCGCGACCTGGCCCGCCACGTGCTGTTCCCGAGCGCGTCGAGCCCGTACGCGGTGATGGGCGCGCCGCTGCCGCTGCGGCGCCGGTAGTCTCCTGCGCAGGCCGAGAAGACCCAGACCCCGCGGGGAGCGTGCGCACACCCCCACGCGCCCCGTACGACCGTTCCGCCCGCAGGAGAACCCCATGGCAGCCCGCCTCCAGCGCATGTCCCGTCTGATGCTGAAGACGCTGCGCGAGGATCCGGCCGACGCCGAGACCCTCAGCCACCGCCTCCTGGTCCGCGCCGGCTACGTCCGCCGCACCGCGGCCGGCATCTGGACCTGGCTGCCGCTGGGAAAGCAGGTCCTGGAGAACGTCACCCGGATCGTCCGCGAGGAGATGGACGCCATCGGCGCCCAGGAGGTGCTGCTGCCGGCCCTGCTGCCGAAGGAGCCCTACGAGACCTCCGGGCGCTGGACGGAGTACGGCGAGCTGCTGTTCCGGCTGACGGACCGCAAGGGCGCCGACTACCTCCTCGGCCCCACCCACGAGGAGATCTTCACCCAGGTCGTCAAGGACCAGTGCACCTCCTACAAGGACCTGCCGGTGACGCTCTACCAGATCCAGACCAAGTACCGGGACGAGGCCCGGCCGCGCTCGGGCATCCTGCGCGGCCGGGAGTTCCTGATGAAGGACTCCTACTCCTTCGACACCGGTGACGAGGAACTGGCCGAGTCCTACCGGCTGCACCGCGAGGCGTACGTGCGGATCTTCACCCGGCTCGGCCTGGACCACCGGGTCGTCTCCGCCGTCTCCGGCGCGATGGGCGGCTCGGCGTCCGAGGAGTTCCTCGCCCCGGCCGCCGCGGGCGAGGACACCTTCGCCGACTGCCCCTCCTGCGGCTACGCGGCCAACACCGAGGCCGTCACCTTCCCCCTGAAGCCGGCCGGGGACCCCTTCGGCCACCCCCCGCTCCAGGAGCTGGACACCCCCGGCACCCCCACCATCGAGACCCTCGCCGAGCACCTGGGCGTACCCGCCTCCGCCACCTTGAAGAACCTCCTGGTCAAGGTGGACGGGGAGATCACCGCGGTCGGCGTGCCCGGCGACCGCGAGGTGGACCTGGGCAAGCTCGCCGAACACCTCGCGCCCGCCACCGTGGAGCTGGTCACCGCCGAGGACTTCACCGGCCGCCCCGCCCTGGTGCGCGGCTACGTCGGCCCGCAGGGGCTGGCGGGGATCGCCTTCCGCTATCTCGCCGACCCGCGGGTGGCCCCCGGCACCTCCTGGATCACCGGTGCCAACAAGCCCGACACCCACGCCCGCAACGTGGTGTGCGGCCGGGACTTCGAGGTCGACGAGTACCTGGACGTGGCCACCGTCGAGCCGGGCGACCCCTGTCCGTCCTGCGGCGCCGGGCTGCGGCTGGACCGGGCCATCGAGATCGGCCACATCTTCCAGCTCGGCCGCAAGTACGCCGACGCCTTCGGACTGGACGTGCTGGGCCGGGACGGCAGGCCCGTCCGCGTCACCATGGGCTCCTACGGCATCGGCGTCTCGCGCGCGGTGGCCGCGCTCGCCGAGCAGACGGCGGACGACAAGGGCCTGTGCTGGCCGGACGAGGTCGCCCCGGCCGACGTCCACCTCGTCGCGGCGGGCAAGGGCGCCCAGACGGAGCTGGCCCTTCGGCTGGCGGACCGGCTGGCCGGGGCCGGGGTGCGCGTGCTGGTGGACGACCGCACGGGCGTCTCGCCCGGGGTGAAGTTCACCGACGCCGAGCTGATCGGGGTGCCGCGGATCCTGGTGGTGGGCCGGGGCGCGGCCCAGGGCCTGGTGGAGCTGCGGGACCGGCGCACCGGTGAGCGCGAGGAGGTGCCGGCGGAGACGGCGGTGGAGCGGCTGGCCGGCTGAGGGCCCGGACCCGGGCCCGCAGTCCCGGAGCTCAGTCCCGGAGCCAGCTCGCGAACTCCAGCAGCAGCTCGCCGTCCGCGCGGTCGCCGGCGGCGAGCTGCCGGGTGCCCGACTCGACCGCCCGGTACAGGCTCCAGCCGCGCAGCCGGTCGCGGTCCACCTCCAGCGAGTCCGCCAGTTTGGCGATCCGGCGCCGGGTCCGGGCGGCGCCGCCGGAGCCGGCCATCAGGTCGTGCAGCCGGTCGCGGACCAGCCGGGCCAGGTCGTAGGCCCGCTCGCCCACCAGCGGATCCGGGCCGGCCGCCAGCCAGTGCGCTCGCCCCGGGGCCGCCGAGAGCACCGCGCCCTGCCGGAAGTCGCCGTGCAGCAGCAGGTTCTCGGGAGCGTCGGCCAGCAGCCCGGAGCGCACCGCCAGCGCCTCCTCCGCCAGGGAGCGGGCCTGCGGCGGCGTGTGCCGGCGGATCCGGTCCACGGCCCGGCCGGTGTGCCGCTCCACGGTGGTGAACGGCGGGGGGACCGGTGGGGCGGAGCCGGCCTCCGGGGGCACCCACAGCCGGCGCAGCGCCGAGACCGCCTCCAGATTGGCCTTCGCCTCCGGCAGCGAACGCAGCGACACCTCCGCGTGCAGCCGTTCCAGCAGCAGCGCGTCCGCCTCGGGCGCGGCCTCCAGCAGCCGCACCGCGCCGTGCCCGTCCCAGCGGGCCAGGGCCGCCGCCTCCGCCCCGGCGCCGGCCGCGCGCAGTTTCAGGGCGGCCGGAGTGCCGTCCGCCCGGCGCACCAGGACGACCAGACTGCCGCGTCCGCCCGGGGCCACCACCCGCTCGGCCGTCAGCTCCCAGCGGGCCAGGGCGTCGCGCGCCAGGGAGGGGAGGGCCGCCAGCCAGGGGGAGTCCGCGCCCAGGGCGCGCACCAGCCGCTGCGGGGGTTCGAGGTGCGGAGCCGATGCCATGCCCGAGCCGTGCCTTTCCTTGCGTCAGCGGTCCGCCGGCGGTTCTTCGGCGGTTTGCCGCGGTCCTGCGCGGTCCCTTTCTCCGGCGCCCCGCCGTCAGCGGTCCCGGGAGGGCCCGGGGGACGCCTGCGCGGAGCGCTCGGCGAGACCAGGGAAGGGTACGCCCGTGCCGCGCCAGCGCACCGCGCGGACCGCCGCCTCCCGCAGCGCGCCCGCGGCGTCCCGCCGCAGCTCGCCCGTACCGGCCCGGACCAGGTCGGCGTAGACGGCCGCCACCCGCTCCTCCAGCTCCGCGGCGAGCCGCACCGCGGCCGCGCCGTCCGGGACCTCGAAGGGCAGGGCGTACGCCGCGGCGGCGGGCTCGGGTGCCCCGCCCAGCCTCCGTACCGCCCGGCGCAGGACCTCCCGGCGTGCGCGGTGGGCGTCGTACGCCTGGCGTGCCTCGGCGCGCCGGTCCTCCTCGGCGCGGGCGCCGACGACGCCGTAGCCGTAGACGGCGGCGTGCTCGGCGGCGAGCGCGGCCTGGACGGCCGGGAGCGCACCGCCGCCGGAACCGGCGGGGGCCGTGGTCCTCCCCGGGGAGGACCACGTGCCGTCCTCGGCCTGTCCCGAGGGGCCCCGCCCCGACGGGGCCCCGCCCGGGCCGGGCCCCGTCGGCCGGGCCGGAGGCTCCTCCGCCGGGTGGGGGAGCGGAGCCGTGAGCAGGTACACACGCGCCGCTCCCGCCGCCGCGACCGAGGCGAGCAGCCGGGCCGCCTCGGGCGGGGCATCCGGAAGGGCGCGGGTGCGGGCGTCGGCCACCGCGCGCTCGGCGTCCGCCAGCACCTTCAGCGCGGCCCCGGCCCCGGCGGGCACGTCCGCGCCACCGGCCCGTACGGTGCCCGGGCCCGCCGGGGTGCCGGGGCTGCCGGTGCCGCCGAAGGCCGCCAGCTGCCGGGCCACGTCCGACCGGAGCGGCTCCAGCCGTCCGGCGAGGGCGGGATGCGCGGCGCCGGTCCGGTCGTAGCGGTCCAGCAGCCGGGCGCTGTCGCGGGCCGCGCGCCGCAGCAGCCGCGCCGTACGGGAGGCGCGCTCGCGCGCGGCGGCGTCCCGGGGGCCGTCGGAGCAGCCGGTCAGCAGCAGTGCGGCGGCTCCCGTCACCCCGCCGGCCAGCAGGCTCCGCCGGCGCGGGCGCGAGTCGATGGGCACGGATGCTCCCTGGGGAGATGGTTCTGTGACGCGGGGACAGCGGGATCACCGCCCTGCGAGCGTACCTGTGTTCGCGAGGTCCCCCGAGGCGGGGCGCCGCCGGGCCCCGCGCATGGCCCGTACGGGGGGCGGCCGCCCGGCGGAGCGCCCGTGGATCATCCGGTCGGCGCGGTCCGCCGCAGACGATAGGCTTGGCATCCGGACCCACCGGACTGGATGTTTCCCACAACAGCACACGCGGCCGAGGAGTCACCCGGATGAGTACCACCCAGAGCGAGAGGCTGCGAGGACTGCTGGAGCCGCTCGTCACCGACAGGGGCCTGGATCTGGAAGAGGTCACCGTGACCCCGGCCGGTAGGCGGCGCGTCCTGCGCGTTGTGGTGGACTCCGACGAGGGCGTGCAGCTCGACACCTGCGCCGAGCTGAGCCGCGCGGCGTCCGAGGCGCTGGACGCCGCGGACGTGATGGGCGGCGCCCCGTACGTGCTGGAGGTGACCTCGCCCGGCACCGACCGTCCGCTGACCGCGCCGCGGCACTACCGCCGTGCCACCGGCCGGCTGGTGAAGGCGCAGCTGACCGAGGAGGCCGGCGGCGGGGAGCTCCTCGCCCGGGTCCTCGGCGTGGACGAGGACGGCGTGGAGGTGGAGGTGCCCGGCGTCAAGGGCCGCAGGCCCAGTACCCGTCGGCTCGCCTTCGGCGAGATCGCCCGGGCCCGGGTGGAGGTCGAGTTCAACCGCAAGGCCGCCGAGAAGGCCGCCGAGAAGACCGGAGAGGCACGTCGGGCTGTGGCCTCTGACGACGAGAGCCAGGAGGAGGCGTAGCCGTGGACATCGACATGAGTGCCCTGCGGGGCCTGGTGAGGGAGAAGGAGATCTCCTTCGACCTGCTGGTGGAGGCGATCGAGGCCGCCCTCCTGATCGCCTACCACCGCACCGGGGGAAGCCGCCGCCAGGCCCGGGTCGAGCTGGACCGCTCCACCGGGCACGTGACGGTGTGGGCGAAGGAGGACCCGGCCGACCTGCCCGAGGGCGCCGAGCCGCGCGAGTTCGACGACACCCCCTCGGGTTTCGGCCGGATCGCGGCGACCACCGCCAAGCAGGTCATCCTGCAGCGGCTGCGGGACGCCGAGGAGGAGGTCACCTTCGGCGAGTACGCCGGGCGGGAGGGCGACATCGTCACCGGAGTCGTCCAGCAGGGGAAGGATCCGCGCAGCGTTCTCGTTGACATCGGCAGGCTGGAGGCGATCCTGCCACCGCAGGAGCAGGTGCCGGGCGAGGACTACTCGCACGGCACCCGGCTGCGGACCTATGTGGTCCGGGTCGCCAAGGGCATGCGAGGTCCGTCGGTGACGCTCTCGCGCACCCATCCCAACCTGGTGAAGAAGCTCTTCGCGCTGGAGGTCCCGGAGATCGCGGACGGCTCGGTCGAGATCGCCGCCATCGCCCGGGAGGCCGGGCACCGCACCAAGATCGCGGTACGGTCCACCCGGTCGGGACTGAACGCCAAGGGCGCGTGCATCGGCCCGATGGGCGGCCGGGTGCGCAACGTCATGGCCGAGCTGCAGGGTGAGAAGATCGACATCGTGGACTGGTCGGACGACCCGGCCGAGATGGTGGCCAACGCCCTCTCCCCGGCCCGGGTGAACAGGGTCGACGTCGTGGACGCCGCCGCCCGGTCGGCGCGGGTGACCGTGCCCGATTACCAGCTGTCGCTGGCGATCGGCAAGGAGGGGCAGAACGCCCGGCTCGCCGCCCGGCTGACCGGCTGGCGGATCGACATCCGGCCGGACACCGAGCAGAGCGCCGAGCAGAGCACCGAACAGCGCGCCGAGCCCGGCTGACGGCCGGCCGCGATCCGGTCACGGTCCGTACCCGCCCACGGTGCGACCGGCACAAGGAGGTAGACTGAAGGATGTCCGGCCGGACACATGCCCGCGCATGCCCTGAACGCACCTGCGTGGGCTGCCGGGAGCGGTCGGGCAAGGCCGGTCTGCTGCGTGTGGTGTTGGCCGGGGACCGCTGTGTTCCCGATCATCGCGGTACGCTGCCCGGCCGGGGTGCTTATCTGCACCCCGTACCGGCCTGTGTCGACCTGGCAATTCGCCGCCGGGCGTTCCAGAGGGCCTTCCGGGTCCCGGGACCGCTCGACACCGCGGAACTGCGACAGGCGGTACCGCGGGCGACGTAGGCGAACGTGAGCGACGCAGGACAGCAAGCAAGCACAAGGCCCGTACGGCGGCCCGCCGTGCGGGAGAGGTACCTCGCGAGTCGGAAGTAGGTCGAGATTGCGATGAGCACTCGATGAGTACGCGATGAGTACGCCCATGCAGTAGCGAAGGTCCGGCGGACGATCCCCCCGGACCGTAAGGAGCGAAGTGGCTAAGGTCCGGGTATACGAGCTCGCCAAGGAGCTTGGAGTCGAGAGCAAGGTCGTCATGGCCAAGCTCCAGGAACTCGGTGAATTCGTCCGTTCGGCATCCTCGACCATCGAGGCGCCGGTCGTACGCAAACTGACCAACGCATTCGACGCGGGCAACGGCAACGGCGCAGGCGGCGCCGGCCGTTCCGCGGCGAAGCCCGCGGCGCCGCGGAAGGCGGCGCCCAAGCCGGGCGCCCCCAAGCCGGCCTCCGGCGCGGCGCCCCGTCCGGGCGCCCCCAAGCCCGGTGCCCCCAGGCCGCCGGCCTCGCCGGCCCAGCCGACCGCCGACGCGGCCAAGAGCGCGCCCCCCACCCCCAGGAACACCCCCGCTCCGGGCCCCGCCGCCCGGAACACCCCGGCGCCCGGACAGCGCCCGGCCCCGGCCAAGCCCGGACCGGCGCAGCCTCCGGCTCCGGCCAAGCCGGAGTTCACCGCGCCCCCGGCAGGCCCGGGCGCGCCCCGTCCGGGCGCCCCGAAGCCGGGCACCCGCCCCGGTCCCTCGGGACAGCAGGGCGCCGGCGGCCGCGGCCAGGGCGGCTCCCGTCCGGGCGCCCCCAAGCCGGGCGGCCGTCCGGCCGGCCCGCGGCCGGGCAACAACCCCTTCACCTCCGGCGGCTCCACCGGCATGGCGCGCCCGCAGGCGCCCCGGCCGGGCGGCGCCCCGCGCCCGGGCCCCGGCGGCCCCGGTGGTCCCGGCGGTCCCGGTGGCCGCGGCGGCGCCCAGGGCGGCGGCCCCCGGCCGCAGGCCCCCGGCGGCAACCGTGCTCCCAGCCCGGGCAACATGCCGCGCCCGCAGGGCGCCCAGGGCGGCTCGGCCGGCCCGCGTCCGGGCGGCGGAAACCGTCCGAACCCGGGCATGATGCCGCAGCGTCCGGCGGCCGGCCCGCGTCCGGGCCCCGGTGGCCGCGGTCCCGGCGGCGGTGGCCGTCCGGGCGGTGCCGGGCGTCCCGGCGGCGGCGGTGGCGGCTTCGCCGGCCGTCCGGGTGGTCCCGGCCGCCCCGGTGGTGGCGGCGGTGGCGGCGGCGGCTTCGCCGGCCGTCCCGGCGGTGGCGGCGGCTTCGGCGGCCGTCCCGGTTTCGGCGGCCGTCCCGGCGGCCCCGGTGGCCGCGGCGGTACGCAGGGAGCCTTCGGCCGTCCCGGCGGTCCGGCCCGGCGCGGCCGCAAGTCGAAGCGGCAGCGCCGTCAGGAGTACGAGGCCATGCAGGCCCCGTCCATCGGCGGTGTGATGCTGCCCCGCGGCAAGGGCGAGACCGTCCGGCTGTCGCGCGGCGCGTCGCTCACCGACTTTGCGGAGAAGATCAACGCCAACCCGGCGTCGCTGGTCCAGGTCATGTTCAACCTGGGCGAGATGGTCACCGCGACCCAGTCGGTCTCCGACGAGACACTTCACCTCCTCGGTGAGGAGATGAACTACACCGTTCAGATCGTCAGCCCGGAGGAGGAGGACCGCGAGCTGCTCGAGTCCTTCGACATCGAGTTCGGCGAGGACGAGGGCGGTGACGAGGCCCTGGCACCGCGTCCGCCGGTGGTGACCGTCATGGGTCACGTCGACCACGGAAAGACGCGTCTGCTGGACGCGATCCGCAAGACCAACGTCATCGACACCGAGGCCGGCGGCATCACCCAGCACATCGGTGCCTACCAGGTCGCGACCGAGGTCAACGACGAAGAGCGCAGGATCACCTTCATCGACACCCCCGGTCACGAGGCGTTCACCGCCATGCGTGCCCGCGGTGCCAAGTCGACCGACATCGCGATCCTCGTGGTGGCGGCCAACGACGGTGTGATGCCCCAGACGGTCGAGGCGCTGAACCACGCCAAGGCCGCCGAGGTGCCGATCGTGGTCGCGGTCAACAAGATCGACGTCGAGGGTGCGGACCCGCAGAAGGTGCGCGGCCAGCTCACCGAGTACGGTCTGGTGGCCGAGGAGTACGGCGGCGACACGATGTTCGTGGACGTGGCGGCCAAGCCCGGCCTGAACATCGACAAGCTGCTGGAGGCCGTGGTCCTGACCGCGGACGCCACGCTCGACCTGCGCGCCAACCCGGACCAGCCCGCCCAGGGCATCGCGATCGAGGCCCACCTCGACCGCGGCCGCGGCGCCGTGGCCACCGTGCTGGTCCAGCGCGGCACGCTGCGGGTCGGCGACACGATGGTCGTCGGCGACGCGTACGGCCGGGTCAGGGCGATGCTCGACGACAAGGGCGGCAACATCCAGGAGGCGACTCCGTCGACCCCCGTCCAGGTGCTGGGTCTGACCAGTGTCCCGGGCGCGGGCGACAACTTCCTGGTGGTCGAGGAGGACCGTACGGCCCGCCAGATCGCCGAGAAGCGGGCCGCCCGGGAGCGCAACGCCACCTTCGCCAAGCGCACCCGCCGGGTCTCCCTGGAGGACCTGGACAAGGTGCTCAAGGCGGGCGAGGTGCAGCAGCTCAACCTCATCATCAAGGGCGACGCGTCCGGTTCGGTGGAGGCCCTGGAGTCCTCCCTGCTCCAGCTCGACGTCGGCGAGGAGGTCGACCTGCGCGTCCTGCACCGCGGTGTGGGTGCGGTCACCGAGACCGACATCGACCTGGCGACCGGCTCCGACGCCATCGTCATCGGCTTCAACGTGCGCGCCGAGGGGCGTGCCACGCAGCTGGCCGAGCGCGAGGGCGTGGACGTCCGCTACTACTCGGTCATCTACCAGGTGATCGAGGAGATCGAGGCGGCCCTCAAGGGCATGCTCAAGCCGGAGTACGAGGAGGTCGAGCTGGGCACCGCGGAGATCCGCGAGGTCTTCCGCTCCTCCAAGCTCGGCAACATCGCGGGTGTCCTCATCCGCTCCGGCCTGGTCAAGCGGAACACCAAGGCGCGTCTCATCCGCGACGGCAAGGTCGTGGCGGAGAACCTCAACATCGAGGGACTGCGTCGCTTCAAGGACGATGTCACCGAGATCCGCGAGGGCTTCGAGGGCGGTATCAACCTCGGAAACTTCAACGACATCAAGGTCGACGACGTCATCGCGACGTACGAGATGCGGGAGAAGCCCCGCGCCTGATGTCCGCCGGTGAGCACAGCCGGTGACGGACAGGGAGCCTCCCGCTCGCGGGAGGCTCCCGGCCGTGTTCACCGGGCCGGACGGGGCGGTCGCGCGCGCACCGGTATATCCGTCGATCGGCGAGGGCCGTTGCGTGTACGGTTCTCGTGGCCCTGCCGGGCGTCGGCAGGGCTCACGGACGAGGCCTCACGGGTCGGCTGGACCCGCAACGCATGTACGTAGGCACACTCTCCTTCGACCTGCTGCTCGGCGACGTACGGTCGCTCAAGGAGAAGCGGTCGGTCATCCGCCCCATCATCGCCGAGCTCCAGCGCAAGTACGCGGTGAGCGTCGCGGAGGTGGGGGAACAGAACCTTCACCGCAGGGCCCTGATCGGCCTCGCGGCGGTCTCCGGGGACGCGGCACATGTCACGGACGTGCTCGACCGGTGCGAACGGCTGGTGGCCGGGCGGCCGGAGGTGGAGCTGCTGTCGGTGCGGCGGCGGTTCCACGGCGAGGAGGACTGAGCCCGTCCGGACCGCACCCGGCCGGTCCCGGGCAGCATCCGAACCGAACGCACCCGAAACAGAAAGAAGCAGACACATGACCGACACCGCGCGGGCACGCAAACTCGCCGACCGCATCCGGGTCGTGGTCGCGGAGACCCTCCAGCGGCGGATCAAGGACCCGCGGCTCGGCTATGTGACGATCACCGACACCCGGGTCACCGGCGACCTGCGGGAGGCGACCGTCTTCTACACGGTCTACGGCGACGACGAGGACCGGGAGGCCTCCGCCGCGGCGCTGGAGAGCGCCAAGGGCGTACTGCGCTCGGAGGTCGGACGGCAGACCGGCGTGCGCTTCACGCCGTCCCTGACGTTCGTCCCGGACGCCCTCCCGGAGAACGCCCGGACCATCGACGACCTGCTGGAGAAGGCCAGGGCGTCGGACGCCCAGGTACGCCAGGTGTCCTCGGGCGCCACCTACGCCGGTGACGCCGACCCGTACCGCAAGCCCGTCGACGAGGCCGACGAGGCCGACGAGGCCGACGAGCACGGGACCGACGGGGCGGAGGCCGGCGCGGCAGGGGCCGACGGGGCCGGGAAGTCCGGGGGCGACCCGGACGGCAAGGACGCCTGACCTGTGGCACGCACGGACAACCGAGAGCCCGGTGGGCTGGTCTTCGTCGACAAGCCCGCCGGCTTCACCTCCCACGATGTCGTCGCCAAGATGCGCGGCATCGCCCGCACCCGCCGGGTGGGGCACGCGGGCACGCTGGATCCGATGGCCACCGGCCTTCTCGTCCTGGGCGTCGGCAGGGCGACCCGGCTGCTCGGGCACCTGGCGCTGACCGACAAGGAGTACGTCGGGACCATCCGCCTCGGCCAGAGCACGGTCACCGACGACGCGGAGGGCGAGATCACCGCCGCCACCCCGGCCGGCGGCCTGCCGCGCGAGGCGATCGACGCCCGGATCGCCGAGCTGACCGGTGACATCCTCCAGGTGCCGTCCAAGGTCAGCGCCGTCAAGATCGACGGGAAGCGGGCGTACGCCCGGGTGCGCGAGGGGGAGGACGTCGAACTGGCCGCCCGGCCGGTGACCGTCTCCTCCTTCACCGTGCACGACGTGCGCGAGGAGATCGCCGGGGACGGCACCCCCGTGACGGACCTGCTGGTCTCGGTTGTCTGCTCCTCGGGCACCTACATCCGGGCCCTCGCCCGCGATCTGGGCGCCGCACTGGAGGTCGGCGGCCATCTCACCGCGCTGCGCCGCACCCGGGTGGGCCCCTACGGACTGGACGTGGCGCGCACCCTGGAGCAGCACCAGGAGGCACTGGAGGTCATGCCCATCGGCGAGGCGGTGGCCGCCGCCTTCCCCCGCTGGGACGTGGCCGCGAAGCAGGCCCGGCTGCTGGCCAACGGCGCGCGGATCGCCATGCCGCCCGGCGACGGAACCGGCCCGGCCGGCCCGGTCGCCGTCTTCGGCCCCGACGGGGACTTCCTGGCCCTGGTCGAGGAACGCGATGGCAGGGCGAGGAGTCTGGCCGTCTTCGTCTGAGAACGCCGCGGGCCGTCCGCCGCGGACCTGTCACCACGGGGACGGACGCACCGTGGGGCGCGCACTCGGCCGGTGCGCGCCCCACGATCCCCCTCCTGTGTGCACCCGTTTCCCTGTCCACTCGGGGACCGGAACTCACTCCGTCCCCCGGGCGCGCGGAGTGAACCACGGCGCGCACGGGAGCGCTCCGTTCCCGGCGCCCTCCCCGGCCGGCCCGCTCCGGTACCCCCGACGGCCGGACCCCGTCCGGCGGGCGCGGGTCCCGTGCGGGGAGCCGGGGGTGTCATGGCACCCTTGGACCGGCACCATCCAACTGGCATTCGGCGAGGAGCGGGCACTGTGCAGCGCTGGCGTGGCTTGGAGGACATCCCCGAGGACTGGGGGCGCAGCGTCGTCACCATCGGCTCCTACGACGGGGTGCACCGCGGGCACCAGGTGATCATCGGCAGGACGGTGGAGCGCGCCCGGGAACTCGGCCTGCCCGCCGTCGTCGTCACCTTCGACCCGCACCCCAGCGAGGTCGTGCGGCCCGGCAGCCATCCGCCGCTGCTCGCCCCGCACCACCGGCGCGCGGAACTGATGGCCGGACTCGGGGTGGACGCGGTCCTGGTCCTTCCCTTCACCGAGGAGTTCTCCCGGCTGTCACCGGCCGAGTTCGTGGTGAAGGTGCTGGTCGACAGGCTGCATGCCCGCACCGTCGTCGAGGGGCCCAACTTCCGCTTCGGCCACCGGGCCGCCGGCACCGTGGAGACCCTGGCCGAGCTGGGCCGGACGTACGACTACGACGTGCGGGTCGTCGACCTGTTCGTACGCGGTGCGGCGGGCGGCGGCGAACCCTTCTCCTCCACCCTCACCCGCAGGCTGGTCGCCGAGGGCGACGTGGCGGGTGCCGCGGAGGTGCTGGGCCGTCCGCACCGGGTGGAGGGCGTGGTCGTGCGCGGCGCCCAGCGCGGGCGCGAGCTGGGCTATCCGACGGCGAACGTCGAAACCCTGCCGCACACCGCGGTCCCGGCGGACGGCGTCTACGCGGGGTGGCTGGTCGTGGCGGGCGAGTCGATGCCCGCCGCGGTCTCCGTCGGCACCAACCCGCAGTTCGACGGCACCGAGCGGACGGTGGAGGCGTACGCCATCGACCGGGTGGACCTGGAGCTCTACGGGCTCCACGTCGCCGTGGACTTCCTGGCCTACATCCGCGGCCAGGAGAAGTTCGCCACGCTGGACGGGCTGCTGGAGCGCATGGCCGAGGACGTGCGGGTGGCCAAGGGCCTGCTGGGCTGAGTATCCGGTGCCCGGCACCCGGACGGCTGTCGGCCCCGGTCGGATGACGACCGGGGCCGACAGCCGTCCGCGTCATGCGGCCGTCACTGCCCGGGCTGCTGCTGCCACTGCTGGCCGGGCGCGGGCGGTGCCGGCGCCCCGGCGGGCGGGGGCGGCGGAGCGGGCTGCCAGCCGCCGGGCTGCGCCTGGCCGGGCTGCCCCGGGTGAGGCGGCCGGCCAGGCTGCGCGTACGGCTGCCCCGGCTGTGGCGGGTACGGAGCCTGCGTCGGGACCCCACCGGGCTGTGCCTGCTGGGGATGGGGCTGCGGCGGAGCGGACTGGCCGGGCATCGGCGGTGCCACGTGCGGCGGATTCCCGCCCGGCGACCACAGCCCCTGCTCCTGCTGGTGGCGCGCGAAGTCCTCGGCGATCAGCGCGGCGAGATTGAAGTACGCCTCCCGCGTCCTGGGCCGCATCATGTCGAGGTCCAGCTCCGCGCCCGCGGCCAGATGCTCGTCGAACGGGACCACCACCACGTCGCGGCAGCGGGTCTTGAAGTGCGCCACGATGTCGTCCACCTTGATCATTTTCCCGGTCTCACGAACCCCGGAGATGACCGTGACGCTGCGCTGCACCAGATCGCCGTAGCCGTGCGCGGACAGCCAGTCCAGCGTCGTGCTGGCGCTGCTGGCGCCGTCCACGGACGGGGTGGAGATGACGATCAGCTGATCGGCGAGATCGAGGACGCCGCGCATCGCGCTGTAGAGCAGACCGGTGCCCGAGTCGGTCAGGATGATCGGGTACTGCTGGCCCAGTACGCCGATGACGCGGCGGTAGTCCTCGTCGTTGAAGGTCGTCGAGATCGCCGGGTCGACGTCGTTGGCGAGGATCTCCAGACCGGAGGGCGCCTGCGAGGTGAACCGGCGGATGTCCATGTAGCTGTTGAGGTACGGAATCGCCGACACCAGGTCGCGGATCGTCGCGCCCGTCTCGCGCCGCACCCGGCGGCCGAGCGTGCCCGCGTCCGGGTTGGCGTCGATCGCGATGACCTTGTCCTGCCGCTCGGTGGCGAGTGTCGCGCCGAGGGCGGTGGTGGTCGTCGTCTTGCCGACACCGCCCTTGAGGCTGATCACCGCGATGCGGTAACAGGACAGCACCGGCGTGCGGATGAGCTGCAGCTTCCGCTGCCGCTCGGCCTCCTCCTTCCGCGCGCCGAGCCGGAACCGGGAACCGCCGCCGCTCCGGCTGCTCTGCGGCCGCGGCTTGCGCTTCTGGTTCAGCAGCCGGTCCGAGGACAGCTCCACCGACGCGTTGTAGCCCAGCGCGCCGGGCTGGCTCGGCGGCTGCTGCCGCGGGTCGGCGGGCCAGCCGGAGCCGGAACGCGGGTCCGGCGGCTGCTGCGGCTGCGGTTGCGGGGGGTGCTGGGGGTGTGCCGGGGGCTGGTTGTGGGGGAAGCCGTAGCCGCCCTGCGGTGCGCCGGGGTCCGGTGCGGGGGCCTCGGGCACGGGTGGCACCGGGGGTTGCTGGGCCTGCTGCGGTGCGGCGGGAGGCTGGGGGTGTGCCGGAGGTTGGTTGTGGGGGAAGCCGTAGCCGCCCTGCGGCGTGGCGGGGTCCGGTGCGGGCGGTGCCGGAGACGGCGGCAGGGGAGCCCCCGCCTGGGCGGGCCCGGACGGCTGCGGCTGCGGGGGGTGCTGGGGGTGTGCCGGGGGCTGGTTGTGGGGGAAGCCGTAGCCGCCCTGCGGCGTGGCGGGGTCCGGTGCGGGCGGTGCGGGAGGCTGCTGGGCTCCCGGCGGTGCGGCGGGCTGGAAGTGCGGCGGCAACGGCGGCAGTCCGGCCGGGGTGCCGCTCTCCGGAACGGGCGCCCACGGTGCCGGGGGAGGCGTGGGCGGCTGCTGCGGTGCGGCGGACGGCGACACGGGCGAGGACGGGGGAACGGGCGGCTGCGGGCCGGCTCCGCGCGACTCACCGTCCGGCCCCGGCGCCGCCGGGGGACCGGCGGACTCCCCGGGCTCGTCGTGGGCCGCGGGTGTCCCGGGAGCCTCCGCGCCGTCCGGGACGGCACCGGACGGCTCACGACCGGTCTCCTCGGCGCCGGCCTCCCCGTCTTCCGCCCCGTCCTCCGCGGCCCGGGCGGCGTCCCGCTCGGCGAACTCCCGGCGCAGTGCCGCGGCGGAGAAGCGCATGGTGGCGCCACTGACCACGTCCCCGCTGCCGGACTGGTCCTCCTGGTCGTTCCTGGTTTCCCGCTCCCCGTGAGGCCCACCGTGCTCGCTCCGGCCGCCCGCTGACGGCGCGTCGGGCGCGGGCGCCGGTGCGGGCACCGAGGGTGGGAACGCGGGCGGCGCCCCGGCGCCCGTACCCGTGTCGGCACCGCCGGCGGTCGTCGGCGGCTGCGCGGCGGGCTCGGCGTTCCGCGTGTACCAGGCAGGCGGCGTGTAGTCGATGGTGAACTCGCCCGTGGCGTCGAGCTCGTCCTCGGGCAGGTCGTCGCCGGGTGGGATCCCGTCGACGCGGACCTCGTCCCGGTCGCTGTTCACAATGCCTCCTGCTGATCTGGTCGAGCAACCCGGTCAGGCCGCGCGGACCGTCCTCGCTCCCGGGGGCGCCGGTGCCCGGCACTCCGCCGCCACGGTCTCCGGCCGGTTCTCCCCGGGACTTTCCCGCACGCGCGCAGACCCACCCTAATCGCCATGGGGGCGGATACGGCATGCCGGGCCTGTCCCACTCGGGCAACGGACGGATGACGACCGGGACGGAGTACGCCGGAGCGCGGCCGGGCGCGCGCGGATCAGTCCAGCCGCCGGGCGGTGCCCAGCAGGCCGGCCTCCGCGTCGGTGGGCCGGGTCAGCACGAACTGCCGGTCCCGCCCCGCGCACCACAGCGTCACACCGTCGGCGAGGGTGGACAGCGCCTCGGTCTCCTGCCGGTTCAGGGACAGGATGCGCCCCACCTGCCGGGCCTCCTCCGGGGAGACCTGCTGGACGCCCGCGAGCGAGGCGCCCCGCAGCAACCGGGGCGCCACCGGGCTCAGATACGGCAGCAGGGTCAGCACCGACTGCCAGGGCCCGGCGGAAACCCGGCCGCGCGGCGGCTTCATCCCGCAGTCCCGTATCACCACCACCGGGGAGACCGCCGTCGCGCCCATCGGCGGTACCCGGCCGACCTCGTGGAGCGTCATGCACTGCTGGTCGCCGCCCGCGGCCCGGGCCAGGTTCGTCCACACCTGCGGACGGCCGGTCTCGACGGCCACCCGCGCCCCCGTGCCGGCCGCGCGCAGCGCCAGCACCTGGGCCGTCCACAGACCGCCCACCAGTACCACGTCGTACGGCACCGGGTGGTGCAGTCCGAGCACCGCCGGGCGCTCCTGCACATCCACCCCGGCGACCACACCGTCGTCACCGACCGGCAGCGCGAGCGCGTCCAACTGCTCGACGGGCAGCATCTGACGGGCCGTCCGGGGCCCGCGCAGCCCGAACCCCAGCCGCGGCCGTACGGCGGCGGTCGCGGAGTCCGCGGAACCGGGCATCAGTGTGTCCCTCCCAACGGCAGCGTCGCCAGCACCCCGGGCACCTGCTCGCGGTCCAGCCGTACGAGCCCGGTGCGCCGCTCGCGCGCCAGCCGCTCCACGGTGTGCCGGGCCGCGACCAGCTCACCGTCGCTGCGCGCGGTGATCCGCAGATGCCCGCGCACCGCCACGGAACGCCGCTCGCCCCGGCTCAGGGTCAGGCTGAACACGGTGGCCAGCGAGGGCACCCCCGTCAGCAGGGCCACCAGCGACGGCAGCGGTGTGGCACCCGGCCCCAGTTCGGGCCAGCGGGACACCCCGTACGTGGTGTGCCAGCGGTCGTCGCACCGCCAGGCACGCGCCCGCTCCTCGGTGCGCCGTGCGGGCGCCGAGTCGGGCCGCCCGGCCCGTGCCGTGGCCATGGGGCTGGCCCCGGACGCCGTCGCCAGCGCCGTGACCAGCTCCTGCTCCGAGAGCAGTGTCGCCCGGAAACCCGCACCGGTCAGCCGGCTCGCCAACTGGTCCGCGGTCCGCACCAGGCATCGCTGGGCACCCTCCAGACCGTCACCGCGGGCCCGGACCGCCTCCCGGCACAGCTCCGGGTCGAGCTTGAGCGCCACCCAGGTCACCCGTACCGCGGGAGTGCCGCTGGTGGCCTGCAGGGGGCCGTAACTCGTCGCGGCCACCGACCGCCCGGGCAGATGGGGGGCGGGCGCGGGCTGGGTGTACTGCACCGCCTGCACCGACTCCAGCCGTATGCCGTCCACCTCCAGGACGTCGGCCAGCAGCCGCATCGGCAGCGGACGTTCGGCGGGGCCGGAGCGCAGCGCCGCGGGGCGGGGCTCGACGCGCAGCACGGCGGTCAGGAACGTGCCGTCCCCGACCATCCCGATGCCGCGCCGCTCCCGGTCGGTGTAGGACAGGCTGCGCAGCGCGGGCTCGCACTCGACGGCCGGTGCCAGTCCCGGATCGGTGTCCGGCGGCAGGACCTCGGCCGCGGCCCGCCGGCGGCGCCGGCGCAGGGCCACCGCGGTGCCCAGCCATTCGGACAGCGGACGGCCGCGCCGCCGCAGAACCGCGCACAGCAGCAGGAGGACGGCCACCACGGCGGCCGGGACCACCAGCATCCGGTCGACGGCGGCGGCGGCCACCAGCACCGCGGCGGCCAGCTCGACGAGCACCAACTGCCCCAGTCGGAAAGGCCCCAGGCGACGCCGACGGGCCTCCGCGCGCAACACCGCCGTACGCGCCGGAAGCGGCCCGGCGGGCGTCCGGCGTCCGGCGTCCGGCACCGGGCTGTCGGGCGCGGACGTGGTGGTCCGGGCCCGCGTGGCGGTCCCCATCCCCTGAAAATCCCCCTGTGTCCGTAATCGCCCCGGCGTGGCGGGGCGTTGGCAGGGCGATCACCCTACCGGAGCGGCGGCGGGTGAGCCTCAGCAGGCATAGTAGGGGCCCGGTCCGACAATCGGCGCCGACGGCGATGCCCGGCCTTTCCGGGGGGGACACGGGCTGACCGGTGCCGACCAGTGGGGAGAAGCATCGAGTCATGGCATCACGGCGGGACGAGCTCAACGCCTACACCTTCGCCAAGAAGAGGCTGGTCTCGGCATTCCTCCAGCCTTCCCCGAGCGGCACCGAGGAGGGAGCTCCGCGCCCGTTGCGGGCGGTGCTCCCCGGTGTGGTCGTCGGGGTCCTGGTCCTGGCGGGCTTCGGGGCCTGGGGCATGTTCAAACCGAAGGCCCCCAAGGGCTGGGACAACCCCGGCGAGAAGGTCATCATCGCCAGCGACTCCACCACGCGGTACGTCGTCCTGGAGACCGACGGGAAGAAGCAGCTCCACCCGGTGCTCAACCTGGCCTCCGCCAAACTCCTCCTCGACCCCAGCAAGCTCAAGATCGTCAAGGTCGACGAGAAGGTCCTGGACAGCGGGAAGATCCCGCACGGCGCCACCATCGGCATCCCCTACGCCCCCGACCGGCTGCCGGATGACGACGAGGCGGTGAAGGCCAAGCGCTGGGCGGTGTGCACCCGGCCCGGCGCCGACGGGGCGCAGAAGGCCGTGTTCGTCCTCGCCGACCGGGACAGGGACAAGGTCGAGGGGAAGAACCGGCTCGGCGGCGGCGACGTGATGTACGTGCGCCTCGGCGAAAAGCTCCACATCGTCGACGGCACCGGCACCGCCTACGAGATCGAGGCCGACGACACACTGCTGCGCACCGTCGTCGGCAGCACCGAGCCGCAGGACGTCACCGAGGACTGGCTGAAGACCCTCAAGACGGGCAGCAGGATCCAGTTCCCCGGAGGCATCGAGGGCATCGGCACCCCGGCCGGCGCGCCCGGCAACCTGGACGCCGAGGCCAACCGGATCGGGATGGTGCTGCGCGCGCCCTCCGGCACCGGCCTCCAGCACTACGTGGTGCTCAAGGGCACGGTGCGGCCGGTCACCGACTTCATGGCCAAGCTCCTGCTGAACTCCCCGGAGGCCACCACGCTCGGCCAGCAGGGGAAGGCCAGGGAGGTCAGCGCCGGCGCCATCCGGCCCGAGAACGCCCTCTACGGCAGCGAGCTGAAGTGGCCCGAGGCGGAGGCCCGGCCGGTCAACACCGCCGACAGCGGCCGGGACACGCTGTGCAGCGTGCTGCGCGACGTGGACGAGGAGAAGGGCACCACCACGCTCAGCACCTGGGCCGCCGACGACTACCCCGCGACCCTCCCCAACAGGGCCACCAACTCCTACGTCACTCCCGGCTCCGGACTGCTCTTCCGGCAGATCAAGGGCCGGGAGACCGGCTCCGGAGGCGTCTTCCTGGTGACCGACACGGGCCTGCGCTACGCGGTGCAGGCGAACACCGACAGCGGCCAGGACGACGCCGGGATCGGCACGGACGGCAAGAAGGACCCGCAGGAGGAGGCGCAGGAGGGCAACCGGGCGCAGATCCGGCTCGGCTACCGGGACGCCCGGCCCGTGCCGGTGCCCGCCACCTGGTCCGGCTTCCTGCCGACGGGGCCGCGGCTGAGCGAGAGCGCGGCCAGGCAGCCGCAGGGTTCCTGACGACGGGGGAGACTCACGCGATGAGGACAGTCACAGCCACCGCGCGGCGCGTCCGTGCCGCGGACCGGCTCCGCGGGTGGACGGCGCCGCCCACGGCCGCGGCGGTCGGCCTGACGGCCCTGGCCACCCTCGCCGTACCCCTGGCCTGGGCCCCGCCGGCGGCGGCCGAGGCGGGCCAGTGCACCTTCCCCGCCAAGCCCTACGAGGGCCGACCGTGGTCACTCAAACGAGTGCTCCTCGACCAGCTCTGGGAGAAGACCAGGGGCAAGGGGGTCAAGGTCGCGGTCATCGACACCGGAGTGGACGACGACCACCCCCAGCTGAAGGACGCGGTCGACGCCGGGCTGGGCCGAAGGACCCTGCCGGACCCCAAGAAGGACAAGTACGGCAACAAACCCGAGCCCCTGGCGAAGAACGGCACGGAGGACGTCGTCGGCCACGGCACCAAGGTCGCCGGCATCATCGCCGCGCGCCCGGCCGACGGCACCGGCTTCGTCGGCATCGCTCCCGAGGCCACCATCATCCCGATCCAGCAGAACGACGCGGAGGGCAACGGCACCGCGGAGACCCTGGCCGAGTCCATCGCGTACGCGGTGGACGCCGGGGCGAAGGTCATCAACATCTCCCAGGACACCGCCAAGGCCCTCAACCCCGACTCCGCGCTGGAGAGAGCGGTCGACGCGGCGGTGGCGGCCGGAGTGGTCGTCGTGGCCTCGGCGGGCAACGACGGCCTCGGCGGCAACGTCAAGGAGACCTACCCGGCCTCGTACGAGAACGTCATCGCCGTCGCCTCCTCCGACCGCAACAACGAACGGGCCCTCTTCTCCCAGTCCGGTGACTTCGTGGACATCGCCGCCCCGGGCGTCGACATGATCTCCACCGTCCCCGGCGGCGGCCACTGCGCCGACAACGGCACCAGCTTCTCGGCCCCGTACGTCGCGGGTGTCGCGGCGCTGCTGGTGGCCGAGCACCCGGACTGGAAACCGCACCAGATCGCCGCCCAGCTCATGCAGACGGCGGAGCGCTCCATCTCCGGGCACGACCGCCATGTGGGCTGGGGGGTCATCGACCCCGTCCGCGCCCTCACCGAGGACGACCGGCCGATCGACGAGCCGGTGGCGGAGAGCATCGACCGGGGCGAGCCGCCCACCCCGGCGGAGCTCCACCTCGGTGAGACGCCCCAGGAGCGCGACGAGCGACTGGGCACGTACACGGTGCTCGGCGGGGGCGTCCTGGTGTCGGTGATCGCGGGCGGTTCCCTGGTCTACCGGGACTGGCGCCGCCGGCGCGCACGGTGGCCGATGCGGTGACGGTGTCCGGGGTTCACCACCCGGCCGACGGTTGCAGAACCCTTACAACGGTCACCGGAACCGGACGCACCGCCCGCCCGGGGCCTCCCGGGGCCGCGCCGCGGCGGCCGGCCCGGCGGGACGAGGGCGGGATGGTGCACTCCTGTTGCGGAGGACGGGTTGACACGGAGGCTCCCGCCGGTTCCGCGCACCGTTCCGGAGGCGTGCTCCAACCGTCCTCGGCCGAATGACAGTTGGTGTCGTCATACGCGATGGCTAGAGTGTTGACCGTGCGCGAGGAAGCGTGCACACGGCCGACGGGTGGAGGGGGAGCCTTATGGTGCTGCCGGCCGACTCCGGGGGACTCAAGGGCGAACTCGAATCCCTCAAGGAGTTCAAGAAGCGGGTCGACGGGATCCTCGGCGACCTGGAGAAGTCCCCGGCCTCCCCGGCCAAGGTCGGGCAGCAGGAGGTCAGCCGGGCCGCCTTCGGCGGGGAGTTCGCCGAGGCCGACGGCGTCTACCGCGAGTACACCCGGGTCCACACCCACCTGACCGGGCTCTCCCGGGTGCTGGGAGCCCAGATCGAGGCCATGAGCATCGCCGTGCACGGCGCCGACGTCGGCTTCGGCAACCTGGAGGACGACCTGAAGTGGCGCTTCTGGCAGCTCCAGCACCAGGCACAGCAGCACCGGCGGGAGCAGGACCAGCAACAGACGGAGAAACAGCCAACCAGGGACGGCGCCACCGGAACGGCCTACTGACGGGGGAGGCGAGACCATGAGCGACGAGCAGCAGGAGAGACCGGACGAGCCGAACGTCGCTCCGCTGCTGGTCTTCACGGACCTGCGGCGGAACGGGATGTTCCTCCCGTTCGGCCTCGGTGGCGCGATGCGCGCCGGTGTCATGGGCTCCACGGACTTCGAGGGCAAGGACCTCGAGGAGATGCTCGACCTGGTCGAGGACGCCAGGCCCGGGGAGATCGAGAACGCCGCGAACGCGCTCTGGGACGCCGCGGGCAAGATCAAGGAGATCGGCGACGACCTCAGGACGCACATCGACAGGGTCGACTGGGAGGGCGAGTTCGGCGACAACTTCCGGGCGTGGGGGCGCGATCTCAGCAAGAACACCCTCGTCCTGGCCGACTACACCGAACAGGCGAGCATCCACCTGAAGGCGGCCGGAGCCGGCCTCGCCACGGTGCGGAGCGCCATGCCCAAGCGCGACGCGAGCGTCCTGGGCGCCCCGAAGGTGGAGGCGATCCCGGCCGAGGAGCGGGTCGAGACCAACGAGCGGTACAGGCTCGCCAAGAAGAAGGAGGAGGACCGCCAGGAGGCCATCAACCAGATGAACCGCCTGGCCTCCTACTACACGGTCTCGCACGACAACATGCGGGCCGCGGAGGAGCCGAGGTTCGGCCCGATGCCGAGGGTCGGGGTGCCTCCCGAGCGGCCGGTGCGGCAGGACGGTTCCGGAAGCTCCCGGCAGAGCTCCCGCGGGTCGGCGGAGGAGTACCGGGCGGCGGAACCCGTGTCTCAGGCAGGGGAACGCCGTGAGAGCACCGTGGTGCGGGGCACGGTGCCCGAGGGGAAGCACACCGTGCTGGTCCCGGACGGCGGGACCACTCCCGGGCGGGACGTGCGGACCGACCTCAACACCGTGGCTCTGGTCGCCCCGCCGACGACCGACCCCGGACCGCGTACTCCGTTTCCCACGACCGGCGGAGGCGGCACCGGCCCCGCTCAAATGGCCCCCCTTCCCCTCACCCACAACGGCCCGCTGAACAACAACCGGTCGGGCGGAGGTGGAGGCCCCCGGAACGCGGGTCCGTACCAGGGGATCCGTAGCGGCGCCCAGGGGCCGTTGGGCAACACGTCCAACATCCCGCCCGGGAACGGCAACGGCCCGGCACGTCCCGTCACGGGCGCGGGACCGGTCAGCGGCGCCCCCCAGGGCTCACAGCCACCGGCCGGCCGTCCGAACACCGGTGTCTTCGGCGGCACCCCGCAGGCCCAGCGCGGTGGGGTCGGCAGCTCGCACCTTCCGCGCGGGACCGTGGTCGGAACGGAGCACGGAATGACGGGCCGTCCTCCGGCGGGTGCCACGGGTGCGTCCGCGATCGGCGCGGGAAACAACAACCCCGGCCGCAAGCAGACGGCCCCGGCACCGGGCGGTATCACCGGCGCTCCCCGGCAGGCTCCCGCACCGGGAGGTACGGCTCGTCCGTTCACACCTGGTGGTACCGGTCTCACCCGGGGCGGTACGGCGGACGGCGGTCGGAACCCGACGGGCATGGCGGCGCGTACCGGATCACCCGGTCCCCGGGAGGAGTCCAGGAACGAGTCCCGCCGCCCCGACTATCTGACCGAGGACGAAGAGACATGGACCGTCGGGAGGAACAACACCGTTCCCCCGGTCATCGACTGACCCCCACGAGAGAGCGACGATGACGGCAGGACACAACCCTGGGCCGGGCGGGTGGCCGCTGTGGCACATGGCGCGGCGGCGACTGCTCCTGGTACCGGCGTTGGCCGGAGTGCTGACCGCTTGTCTGATGGGCCCGGTCCCGGTGGCCCGGGCGGACGACGCGCGCTCGCAGCAGTGGTACCTGGACGCCATGCAGGCCGAGAAGATGTGGAAGGTCAGCACGGGTAAGGGCATCAAGGTCGCGGTGGTCGACACCGGAGTCGACTCCACCACGGACTCCCTGCGAGGACAGGTCCTGCCGGGGATCGACGCCACCGGGCTGCCCGGGGAGGCCACCGACGACTACGCGGGACACGGCACCACCATCGCCGAGTACATCGTGGGGACGGGGAGGAACGGCGGACTCCAGGGGCTCGCCCCTGGAGCGAAGGTCATCCCGGTCCGTGCGGTCCTCGACGGCTTCAAGGAGTGGGAGAAGACGACCAAGAGGTCGAGCGACGCCATTCGGGCAGCCGCGGACACGGACGCGCAGATTCTCAACCTCTCCTTTGCCGGTATGCCCTTCGCCGACACAGCGGAGGCGGTCGAGTACGCCCTGTCCAAGGGGAAACTCGTCTTCGCCGGTGTGGGAAACGACAGGAAAGGGGACAACCTGCCGAGTTACCCCGCCGGTTATCCAGGGGTTGTCGGAGTCGCCGCCAGCGACAAGGAGGGGGAAGTCGGAGAATTCTCCCAGTCCGGTGACTACGTCGACTTGAGTGCACCCGGGGTCGACATTCCTGTGTGGTGCGACGAGAAGTTGCAGTCGTACTGCACTGACAGCGGCGGCACGAGTATGGCCACCGCCATCGCCTCCGCCTCCGCGGCCCTGATCTGGTCGAAGCACCCCGACTGGACGGCCAACCAGGTCCTCCGCGTCCTGGTCGACACCGCCGGACGCAAGGACGGCAAGAAAGACGTGGCCAGCAGGTACATCGGCTACGGTGCCGTCCGGCCGCGTATCCACCTCCTCGAAGGCGAGGGTGATCCGGGAGACCCGGACAAGAACCCGATCGAGGCGGTGGAACTGGACGCGTCGCCGCCCGCGTCACCCTCCCCGGAGGGAAACGACGCGAAAAGCGGTGACAAGGCCGGCAACGACCGGGTGGAAAAGGCGAGTTCCGAGGCGGCGGCCGAAGAGAGCGACAACGACCTGTGGATCTACCTGGGAGCGGGTGCCGCGGCGGCCGTGGTGGCGGTCGGCGCCTTCGTCCTCGTGCGGAGAACGCGCCGCACGTAGTGGGTGGCGCGTTCGACGTGCGCCCGACGCAGGCCGGTCCGTGAAAAGCAGCAACTCATATCCAACAAGGAGAAAAAGGTATGTCCGGAGAAGGCGGCAGCGGCGGCAACTTCCAGTCAGATGATGCTCAACTCCAGCAGTTGATCTCTGAAGTGCAGTCGATGCAGTCCACGCTGAAGACCAAGATCGCCAACCTGAACGCCGTGGTGGACACGATCGAGGGGGCCTGGAAGGGCGAGGCGCACCGGTCCTACGACACCCTCCAGCGTCAGGCCAACGACTTCGCGCGGGCCCTGGACGGCAAGCTCCAGATGATGGAGGAGGCACTCCGGGCGAGCAAGGACGGCTTCACCGCGAACGAGATCGACCAGATGGAGAGCTTCAACCAGATCGCCAAGGCGAGCCCGATCAGCGACTTCACGGGCGTGGGCGTCACCCCGACCACCAAGTAACGATCACACGGAAGACAGGGAAGGGGAGACATGACCATCAAGATCACGTATGCGACCGTCCATGCCGCCGCGGAGGACATCAGGGGGGTCGCCACCACTCTGGAGAGCCAGCTGAACGCACTGGAGGGCAAGGTCAAGGCCACGGTGGACACCTGGGACGGTGAGGCCAAGGCTGCCTTCTACGCCAAGCACCGGGGCTGGAGCGACAACGTCACCGGTCTGCGCGACACGCTCATCAGGATCTCCCAGGGCCTGGAGGGCGCGGCCTCCGGCTACAAGCGCACGGACAACAAGGCGGCGCAGCAGTTCCAGTTCTGAGTCCCCGGACTCCCGGGAGCGAGCTCCCACCGAACGCGCCAGACGGGCGCCCGGCTCACCGGCCGGGCGCCCGTCTGCTTCTGTGCTCCTGCGGCGCCGGGGCCCTCAGGACTTGAGGTCGAACTCCCCGTCGCGCACACCGAGGACGAAGGCCCGCCACTCCGCGGCGGTGTAGCGCAGCACGGTGTCCGGGTCCTTGGAGTTGCGCATGGCCACGGCTCCGCCCGGCAGGTGCGCGATCTCCACCCGCTCGTCCTCCGGGCCGCCGGGCGCGCTCTCCCACACGGCGCCGGAGATGTCCATGGCGTAGAGCTCGTCCTTCTCCTGCTGAGTCCCCATCAGCGATTCTCCCCTTCGTGGCCGGCGGCGACGGAGACGTTCCCGTGCCGCACGGTGGCTGTGCGGCTCCGTGTCTGCCGAGGTCTCAAGATAACAGTCCGTCGTGACTCAGATGCCCGTCGTACAGGGACGAGGCCGTCCACCGTCCCGATGCCCTGGACCCAGGGGATCGGGACGGTGGACGGCGCCGGCCGCGACCGCCCCCGGCGGGTCTCACCGCGCCGGCAGCCAGCCCACCTGCACCAGCGGCGTCCCCCGTCGGCGGGAGACGTAGTAGCCGCGGCCCGGCGGCATGGGCCGGGGACGGACGTTGCCGAGGAGGTCGCCCTCGGACGGGTCGCCGGAGAGGACCACGCCCTGGGCGCCGAGCTCCTTGACGCGCTGCATGAAGGGCTCGAAGGAGCTGCGGGAGGCACCGGCGGAGTTGCGGGCGATGATGAGGCAGACCCCGATGTCACGGGCGAAGGGCAGCAGCTCGGTGAACGCGGCGAGCGGATTGCCGCTGGAGGTGGAGACCAGCTCGTAGTCGTCCACGATCAGGAACATCTTCGGCCCGGCCCACCAGCTGCGGTCGCGCAGCTGCTGCGGGGTGACGTCCTCCGGCGGGGTGCGCTTCTCCATCAGCTCCTTCATCGCGGCCATGTGCGAGTCCATGGCGTTCGACATGGCCGCGTACACGATCAGGTGCGAGTCCGGGATGTTGCCCAGCAGGGCGCGCCGGTAGTCGGCGACGACGATGCGCGCCTCGTCGGGTGTGTACCGCTCGGTGATCTGCTTGGCCAGCAGCCGCAGCAGGGCGGTCTTGCCGGACTCGCTCTCGCCGAAGACGAGGAAGAACGGGTCGGTCTCGAAGTCGACGAAGACGGGCTGCAGGGTGTTCTCGTCGATGCCGAACGCGACGCCGTGCTGCGGGTAGTCGCTCCCCTTGGGCAGCTGGTGGGCGGGGAGTTCGCGGGGCAGGAGCCGCACCTGCGGCGCCGACGGACCGTGCCAGGCGTCGGCCACCGCGCGGTTCAGCGCGGCGGTGGCCTCGGAGAGCTCCTCGTCCGAACAGACGCCGTCGATGCGCGGCACCGCGGTCATGAAGTGGAGCTTCTCCGGCGTCTGGCCGCGGCCGGCGGTGTCCGCCGGGACGTTCGCGGCGACCTTGCGGTCGAACTCCGAGTCCAAGGTGTCGCCGAGCCGCAGCTCCAGGCGGTTCATCAGCTGGTCCTTGAGCGCCGGGCGCACCTCCATGTAGCGGGCGACGCTGATGACGACGTGGATGCCGTAGCCCAGACCGCGCGCGGCGACGGCGGTGACGGTCTCCTCCAGCATGTCGTACTCCTGCCGGAAGGCGCCCCAGCCGTCGACGACGAGGAAGACGTCGCCCCACGGCTGGTCGGTGATCTCCCCGCGGGCCCGGCGGCGCCGGTAGGTGGCGATGGAGTCGATGCCGTTCGCCCGGAAGTACTCCTCGCGCTGGGCGAGGATCCCGGCGACCTCCGCCACGGTCCGCCGGACCCGCTCCGGGTCGAGCCGGGAGGCGATTCCGCCCACGTGCGGCAGACCGGCCACGGCGGTCAGACCGCCGCCGCCGAAGTCCAGCCCGTAGAACTGGACCTCCTGCGGGGTGTGGGTGAGGGCGAAGGCGCAGA
Source organism: Streptomyces rubellus (assembly GCF_036323805.1). Taxonomy (NCBI): domain Bacteria; kingdom Bacillati; phylum Actinomycetota; class Actinomycetes; order Kitasatosporales; family Streptomycetaceae; genus Streptomyces; species Streptomyces rubellus. The sequence continues at coordinate 14,231 of NZ_JAZDCX010000018.1, read as the reverse complement.
CCAGGGTGCGCAGCAGGGTGGACTTGCCGGACTGCGGGCCGCCGACCACCAGCATGTGGCCCGCGGCGCCGGAGAAGTCGCGCAGCAGCGTCTCGCGCCGCTGCTCGTAGGGCTTGTCCACCAGGCCCAGCGGTACGGTCAGCCGACCCGCGTGCGGGTAGTCGGGCTGGGTCAGACCGCGGTCGGGGACGGCCGTCAGACCGGGCAGCAGCTCGTCCAGCGGCGGCGCCTCGTCCAGCGGCGGCAGCCACACCTGGTGGGCGGCCGGTCCCTGGTTCTCCAGGCGGCGCACGATGACGTCCAGGACGGTGTCCGCCAGCGCGTCGTCGTCCGGGCCGGCGGCGGGCTCCGGTTCCGGAGCGGGCCGCCGTGCGGGCTCGGCGTGCCGCACCGGAACCGGAGCGGCCGTGAACAGCACCGGGTGGCGGTCGGCGGGCAGCGGCCCGGCGGGGGTGCCGGCCCCGGAGGTGCTCGGGCGGTAGACGCCCGAGACGTAGGCGGCCTTGAAGCGGAGCATCTCCTCGGTGCCGAACTTCAGGTAGCCCGAGCCGGGCACCGACGGCAGGTGGTACGCGTCCGGCACGCCGAGCGCGGCGCGGGACTCGGAGGCGGAGAAGGTGCGCAGACCGATGCGGTACGACAGGTACGTCTCCAGACCGCGCAGCCGTCCCTCCTCCAGCCGCTGCGAGGCCAGCAGCAGGTGCACGCCCAGCGAACGGCCGATGCGGCCGATCTGGATGAACATGTCGATGAAGTCGGGCTTGGCCGTCAGCAGTTCGCTGAACTCGTCGATGACCAGCACCAGCGAGGGGATCGGGACCAGCGGCGCGCCCGCCGCGCGGGCCCGCTCGTAGTCGTGGATGTTGGCGTAGTTGCCCGCGTCGCGCAGCAGCTCCTGGCGGCGGTTGAGCTCGCCGCGGATCGAGTCGCCCATGCGGTCGACCAGCGAGAGGTCGTCGGCCAGGTTGGTGATGACGGCCGCCACGTGCGGCATCTGCGACATCCCGGCGAAGGTGGCGCCGCCCTTGAAGTCCGCCAGCACGAAGTTCAGGGCCTCCGAAGTGTGGGTGACCGCCAGACCCAGGACCAGGGTGCGCAGCAGCTCCGACTTGCCGGAGCCGGTCGCGCCGACGCACAGGCCGTGCGGGCCCATGCCGTCCTGTGCGGCCTCCTTCAGGTCCAGCATGACCGGCTGGCCGTCCTCGCCGACCCCGATCGGGACGCGCAGCCGCTCGGCCGTCGAACGCGGCCGCCAGGTGCGGCGCACGTCGACCGACGCGGCGTCGCCCAGGTTCAGCAGATCGGTGAACTCCAGGTTCGCCAGCAGCGGTTCGTCGCCGTCGCCGCCCGTCCCCATGCGCAGCGGGGCGAGCTGCCGGGCCAGTGCCTCGGCCGCCTCGGGGGACAGCGCGTCGGGGCGGCCCTCGTACACCGCGCCGTGCCCCGACTCCAGTCGCAGCCGGTCGGGGTGGACGACCACCGACAGACCGCCGCGCGGGCTGCCGATCTCGCCGGGCACCACCTCGACGACCGTGACGCTCTGCAGACCCTCGGCGGAGGCCAGCATCGAGCCCGGGGGCACCGTCGCGCCGCCGTCCAGCACGATCAGCACGTGCGGCTGGTCCAGCAGGGGCTGCCCGGCGGAGTTGAACCGCGGGCGGCCCTCCAGCTTCGCGCCCAGCAGCCCCTCCAGCTCCGCCACGTCACCGGTGATCAGCCGCCGGGTGCCGGCGCCGTCCGCGGTCCCGGCGGCCTGCGCGTGCGGCAGCCACTTGGCCCATTCCCAGCGCTCCTCCGCCCCGCGCCCGGCCACCACCCCGACCACCAGGTCGTCGGGGGAGTGCAGGGCCACCAGGGAGGCCACCATCGCGCGGACGGCACCGTGCACCGACTCCGCCGCGCCACTCACCGTCATGTGGTAGAAGGCACGCAGCGACACCGCCATCGGCAGGCCGTCGACGGTGCCGTGCGTCTGCAGGAACTGGTGCATCGCCCCGGCCGTCAGCGGCTCCAGTTCGTCCACCGGCGCCGTCTCGGGCGCCACCAGCGCGGTGGCGAGCCGCTGGGTGCCCAGCCCGACGCGCACGTGCACGAAGTCGTCGTCGCCGGCGCGCCGCTCCCACACCCGGCTGCCTTCGGCGACCAGGGCCCACAGCTGGTCCGGCGCGGGGTGCAGGTAGAACTGGGCGTCGCGCTGCCGGTGCGCCGTCCTGCGGACCCTGCGGCGCATCTGTGCCAGGTACTTGAGGTAGTCCCGGCGCAGCTGCGCCATCTCGCCCTGGGTGCCCCTGCGGAAACGCACCAGGGTGGCGATGAGCATGGCGATCGTGGAGGCGATCATCACCATGCCCATGATGCGCATGAACGGATGGGCGTTCGGCATGAAGAAGAACACCACCGAACCGCCCATGCCGAGCATCGGCAGCAGCTGCATCAGCACGCCCTCCTGCTGCCCGCGCGGCAGTTCGGGGGGAGGCTGAAGCTGCAGATCCTCGCTGGGCACACCGGGCGGCAGGACCCGTGGCGGTCGCTTGACGACGATCTGACTCACGGCGCATCAATCCCTCGGATGGACGGGACAGTTCCTGCCGACGCCCCCGTGGCGACGGACTCCGTCCGCGGGGGGCGATCCTACTGGGACCACCGGACGGGCGGGGGGCGGTAGGGTGGCGCGCGACACACGCGCAGCCGGGAGAGCACCGAGAAGGCCGCGGAAACCGCGAAGACCGCGAGAACCGCGAGGACCGCGAGGACACGGCCGCAGGCGGAAACCGCGGCGGGCCACGGGGCCGGGGGAAGGTCCGTGCGGCGGTCCCGGCGCGGTGTGGAACCAGTGAGCAGCACACAAGGGGGATACCGAGGTGAGTACGACCGCACCGGCTGCCGCCACCGGCTTCTGCCGGGTCACCATCGTCGCGCCCGACAGCCGTATCGACGTGGCCCTCCCCGAGGACGTCCCGGTCGCCGATCTCTACCCCGAGATCCTCCGGCTCAGCGGCCAGACCCCCGCCGAGGGCGCGCCCGTCGGCTACCACCTGGTGCGCCGCGACGGCGGTGTGCTGGACAGCGCCCGCTCCTTCGCCGCCCAGCGCATCCTGGACGGCGAGGTCCTCAGCCTGCGCCCGTTCGCCGAGTCGCTGCCGCCGGCGGTCTTCGACGACGTCTCCGACGCTGTGGCCTCCGCCGTCAGCCGCGACCGCAGGATGTGGAGCGACGACCTGATGCGCGGCGCCGGGCTGCTGGGCGGCGTGGTGCTGCTGGTGCTGATGGCCTTCGTGCTGTGGTTCGCCGACCCGGTCCGCCACGACATGCACGGCCTGCCGGGCGTCATCGCCGCCGTGACCGGGGTGCTGCTGATCGCCTTCGCGGCCGTACGGGCCCGGGTGTACGACGACCGGACGTGCGCGGTCGCCCTCGGCCTGGCAGCCCTGCCGCACGTCATGATCGCCGGGGCCGGGCTGCTGCCCCTGGCGGAGGGGAGCGGCATCGGCAGGCTGCAGTTCCTGCTCGGCTGCGTGGCGGTCCTGGTCGCCTCCGTCGCCCTGATCGCCGCCGCACCCGGCGGCGACGCCCCGTTCGTCGCCGCGGCCTTCGCCGCGACCGTGGGCACCCTGGCCACCTTCACCGGCATCCTGGCCGAGTTCTCCCCGGTGGAGACCGCGGCCCTGTGCGTACCGGTGGCGGTCGGCGCCGTGGCCTTCCTGCCGGGCCTGTCGGCCCGCTTCGCCCGGCTGCCCGTCGGTTACACCGCGCCGCGCACCGGCGCCCTGCGCTACGACGAGGACCCGGACGCCGCGCCCGACACCGGCGGCCCCGTCGACGCCGACCGCATCGCCGCGCAGGCCCGCCGCGGGCACGAGACGCTGCTCGGTCTCGTCGGCGGCTGCGCGGTCGTCGTCGTCGCCGCGGCCGCCGTCCTGGGCTTCTCCGACTCGGGCTGGGGCCTGCTCCTGGCGCTGGCCGCGGGGCTGGGAATGCTGATGCGGGCCCGGCTCTTCCCGTACACCGCCCAGGTCGCGTGCACTCTCGGCGCGGGTCTGGCCGCCCTCGCCCTGCTCGCCCTCGGACTGGCTCTCAACCCGCCCGCCGAACTGCTGCAGAAGCTGCTGGCGGGGGGCGGCGGCGCCCTCGACCTGCGGACGATCTGGCTGTCCGCCGCGCTCGCCGCCGCGGCGGCCCTGTTCACCGCCATCGGGCTGATCGTGCCGCGGCGCGGTGTCACCCCCTTCTGGGGCCGTTTCCTGGACATCGCCGAGGGCTTCGTGCTCCTGTCGCTGGTCCCGCTGTGCCTGGCCGTGCTGGACGTCTACACCGCGGCCCGGAGCATGACCAGCAGCTGACCGGCGGTGAGCGGGCCGTCGCGGGGCTGATAGGCTGGCCGACGGCCGTTTGCGTACGCGTTTCCGGAGCGCGGTGGCACCGCACCCCGGTCTCCCGGGGAGCCCCCAGGGGGCCGCGCCGGGACCACCACTGGAAACAGCGCCCAGCGGACCCCGCCTCCCGAGTCATGGAAGATCCCCTGCACAGCGGACCAGGGGCACTCGGTGGCATCGACGAGAAGAACCAAGAGGAGTACGCGTGTCGCTCGACGCCGCTACGAAGAAGCAGATCATGGCCGAGTTCGCCACCAAGGAGGGCGACACCGGCTCCCCGGAGGTCCAGGTCGCGCTGCTCTCCCGCCGCATCTCGGACCTCACCGAGCACCTGAAGACCCACAAGCACGACCACCACTCCCGCCGGGGCCTGCTGCTCCTGGTCGGCCAGCGCCGCCGCCTGCTGCAGTACCTGGCACGCAAGGACATCCAGCGCTTCCGCGCCCTGGTCGAGCGGCTGGGCATCCGCCGCGGAGCCGCGGGCGCCCGGTAGTTCCCGGCGAGAGGGAGCGGTCCCAGGAGAAGGGACCGCTCCCTTTGCCGTACTCGCCGGAGACCTGCCGTACTCACCGGGAGCCACGGCAGGCGGAAGCTTTGTAGTCTGGTTCCACAACGACATACCGACGAGGCGGAGCGCCTTCACGCCGCCGGTCCTCGGTAGTGGCCCCCGGGCACCCGTCCCGGGAGCTTCGATCGAAGACCGGCCCGTACGGGAAGACGCTCCACCACCACCGTCCCCGCCACCCGGGCAGGGACGCAGACGAGGAGATTTTCCTGGTGGAGAACGAGACCCACTACGCCGAGGCCGTCATCGACAACGGTTCCTTCGGCACCCGCACCATCCGCTTCGAGACGGGCCGGCTGGCCCGCCAGGCCGCCGGCTCCGCCGTGGCCTACCTGGACGACGACACCATGGTGCTGTCGGCCACCACCGCCTCGAAGCAGCCCAAGGAGCAGCTGGACTTCTTCCCCCTGACGGTCGACGTCGAGGAGCGGATGTACGCCGCCGGCAAGATCCCCGGCTCCTTCTTCCGCCGCGAGGGCCGCCCCAGTGAGGACGCCATCCTCACCTGCCGCCTGATCGACCGGCCGCTGCGCCCGTCCTTCCGCAAGGGTCTGCGCAACGAGATCCAGATCGTCGAGACGATCATGGCGCTCAACCCCGACCACCTGTACGACGTCGTCGCGATCAACGCCGCCTCCTGCTCCACGCAGCTGGCCGGCCTGCCCTTCTCGGGCCCGATCGGCGGCACCCGCGTCGCCCTGATCCGCGGCCAGTGGGTGGCCTTCCCCACCCACAGCGAGCTGGAGGAGGCCGTCTTCGACATGGTCGTCGCCGGCCGGGTCCTGCCCGACGGAGACGTCGCGATCATGATGGTCGAGGCCGAGGCGACCGAGAAGACCGTCGAGCTGGTCGCCGGCGGTGCCGAGGCCCCGACCGAGGAGGTCGTCGCCGCCGGCCTGGAGGCCGCCAAGCCCTTCATCAAGACCCTGTGCAGGGCCCAGTCCGACCTCGCCGCCAAGGCGGCCAAGCCGGTCGGCGAGTTCCCGATCTTCCTGGACTACCAGGACGACGTGTACGAGGCGCTGTCCCAGGCCGTCCGCGACGAGCTGTCCCAGGCGCTCACCATCGCCGCCAAGCAGGAGCGCGAGAGCGAGCTGGACCGGGTCAAGGCGCTGGCCGCCGAGAAGCTGCTGCCGCAGTTCGAGGGCCGCGAGAAGGAGATCTCCGCCGCCTACCGCGCGCTGACGAAGTCCCTGGTGCGCGAGCGCGTCATCAAGGAGAAGAAGCGCATCGACGGCCGCGGCCTGACCGACATCCGCACCCTGGCCGCCGAGGTCGAGGCGATCCCGCGGGTGCACGGCTCGGCGCTGTTCGAGCGCGGCGAGACCCAGATCCTGGGCGTCACCACCCTCAACATGCTCCGCATGGAGCAGATGCTCGACACCCTCTCCCCGGTGACGCGCAAGCGCTACATGCACAACTACAACTTCCCGCCGTACTCCACCGGTGAGACCGGCCGCGTCGGCTCCCCCAAGCGCCGCGAGATCGGCCACGGCGCGCTGGCCGAGCGGGCGATCATCCCGGTGCTGCCCGCGCGCGAGGAGTTCCCCTACGCCATCCGGCAGGTCTCCGAGGCGCTGGGCTCCAACGGCTCGACCTCCATGGGGTCGGTCTGCGCCTCCACCATGTCGCTGCTGAACGCCGGTGTGCCCCTCAAGGCACCGGTCGCCGGCATCGCCATGGGCCTGATCTCCCAGGAGATCGAGGGCGAGACCCACTACGTCACCCTCACCGACATCCTCGGCGCGGAGGACGCCTTCGGCGACATGGACTTCAAGGTCGCCGGCACCCGCCAGTTCGTCACCGCCCTCCAGCTCGACACCAAGCTGGACGGCATCCCGGCCTCCGTGCTGGCCGCGGCCCTCAAGCAGGCCCGCGACGCCCGGCTGCACATCCTGGACGTGATGAGCGAGGCCATCGACGTCCCGGACGAGATGTCCCCCAACGCGCCGCGGATCATCACCGTGAAGATCCCGGTGGACAAGATCGGCGAGGTCATCGGCCCCAAGGGCAAGATGATCAACCAGATCCAGGAGGACACCGGCGCCGACATCACCATCGAGGACGACGGCACCATCTACATCGGTGCCGCCGACGGTACGTCCGCCGAGGCCGCCCGTGCCGCCGTCAACGCCATCGCCAACCCGACGATGCCCGAGGTCGGCGAGCGCTACCTGGGCACGGTCGTGAAGACCACGACCTTCGGCGCCTTCGTCTCCCTGCTGCCGGGCAAGGACGGCCTGCTGCACATCTCGCAGATCCGCAAGCTCGCCGGCGGCAAGCGCGTGGAGAACGTCGAGGACGTGCTGGGAGTCGGACAGAAGGTCCAGGTCGAGATCGCCGAGATCGACCAGCGGGGCAAGCTCTCGCTGATCCCCGTGCTGGACGAGGAAGACGGCAAGGACGCCGACGGCACGTCCGCCGAGGCCGCCGACGCGAAGGACGCTGCGACCAAGTGACGCGTACGCCCCGTACGACGGCCCGCCCCACCGCCACGGTGGGGCGGGCCGTCGCCCATCACCATCCCGCCTCCCGCCTCCCCGGCCCCGCCGTCCGCGCCCGGGGAGGGACCGCGGTCCCGGCCGGGGCCGCGAGCGGCGCGGGAGCCGTGCGCAGGACCGTGCTCCCCGGCGGCCTGCGCGTCGTCACCCAGTCCGTGCCGGACGTCCGCTCCGCGACCTTCGGCATCTGGGCCCGGGTCGGCTCCCGGGACGAGACGCCCGCGCTGGGCGGTGCCACCCACTACCTGGAGCACCTGCTGTTCAAGGGCACCAGACGGCGCAGCGCCCTGGACATCTCCGCGGAGCTCGACGCGGTCGGCGGCGAGATGAACGCCTTCACGGCGAAGGAGTTCACCTGCTACTACGCCCGGGTCCTGGACACCGACCTGCCGCTGGCCGTCGACGTCGTCTGCGACATGCTGACCGGCTCGCTGATCCGGGCCGAGGACGTCGAGGCCGAGCGCGGGGTCGTCCTGGAGGAGATCGCCATGACCGAGGACGATCCCGGCGACTGCGTCCACGACCTGTTCGCGAAGACCATGCTCGGCGACAGCCCGCTGGGCCGCCCGGTGCTGGGCACGAACGAGACGGTCGGCGCCCTCACCCGCGACCGTCTCGCCCGCTTCTACCGCCGCCACTACGACCCGACCCATCTGGTCGTCGCCGCCGCCGGCAACCTCGACCACGACGAGGTCGTACGCCAGGTGCACCGGGCCTTCGAGGAGGCCGGCGCCCTGACCCGCACCGACGCCGAGCCCGTCGGCCCCCGCACCGGCACGCGCCGGGTGCGCACCGCGGGCCGCGTCGATCTGCTGGACCGGAGCACCGAGCAGGCCCACGTGGTCCTCGGCGTGCCCGGGCTGTCCCGCACGGACGAGCGCCGCTGGGCGCTCGGGGTGCTCAGCGCGGCCCTCGGCGGCGGCATGAGCTCCCGGCTGTTCCAGGAGGTGCGGGAGAAGCGCGGACTGGCCTACAGCGTGTACTCCTACACCTCCGGCTTCGCCGACTGCGGCCTGTTCGGCGTGTACGTGGGCTGCCGCCCGAACCTGGTGCACGACGTGCTGAAGATCTGCCGCGACGAGCTCGACCACGTCGCCGAGCACGGCCTGGACGACGAGGAACTGCGGCGGGCCATGGGCCAGCTCTCCGGCTCCACGGTCCTGGGCCTGGAGGACACCGGGGCGCTGATGAACCACATCGGCAAGGGCGAGCTGTGCTGGGGGGAGCAGCTGTCGGTGGACGGCATGCTGGCGAGGATCGCCTCCGTCACCCCGGACGACGTCTGCTCGGTGGCCCGCGAGATCCTGGGCCAGCGGCCCTCGCTGTCGGTCATCGGCCCGCTGACCGACAAACAGGCCGCCCGGCTGGACGAGGCCGTAGTCTGACGCCGCCGTCCGGCCCGGCCGTACCCTCGTAACCTCCGCACCCGTGAAGGAAACACGCACATGAGCAAGCTCCGCGTAGCAGTCCTCGGCGCCGGCGGCCGGATCGGCTCCGAGGCCGTACGCGCCGTGGAGGGCGCCGACGACCTGGAGCTCGTCGCGGCTCTGGACAAGGACGACAGCCTGGAGGCGCTGACCGGGGCGGGCGCCCAGGTCGCGGTGGACCTCACCCACCCCGACGCGGTGCTGGGCAACCTCGAGTACTGCGTCGGCCACGGCATCCACGGCGTCGTCGGCACCACCGGCTGGACCGACGAGCGCTTCGACCGGCTGCGCGGCTGGCTGGCGGACTCGCCCGGTACCGGGGTGCTGGTCGCGCCGAACTTCTCGATCGGAGCGGTCCTCACCATGCGCTTCGCGCGGCAGGCCGCCCGCTTCTTCGAGTCCGCCGAGGTCGTCGAGCTGCACCATCCCGGCAAGGCCGACGCGCCGTCGGGCACCGCCACCCGCACCGCGCAGCTCATCGCCGCCGCGCGGGCCGAGGCAGGTTGCCCCGCGCAGCCGGACGCCACCACCTCCGCCCTCGACGGCGCCCGAGGCGCGAACGTGGACGGGGTGCCGGTGCACGCGGTGCGGCTGCGCGGGCTGCTCGCACACCAGGAGGTGCTGCTCGGCGACACCGGGGAGACCCTCACCATCCGCCACGACTCGCTGCACCACAGCTGCTTCATGCCGGGCATCCTGCTGGGCGTGCGGCGGGTGGTCGGCACCCCCGGCCTCACCGTGGGGCTGGAGCACTTCCTGGACCTGGACTGACGGGCGGGCCGACGGACATGGGCGGAAAGATCACCTACGCCTTCCTCGCCACCGCGCTGGTGGTCGTCTTCGCGGTGGTGGCCGTGCAGGGCGTGCTGCTGCTGAGGACCGGCGAGCCCGCCGGGGTGGGAATGGGGGTGGCGGCTCTCGTGCTGCCGTGCGTCGGCGCCTGGTTCCTGTGGCACAACACCCTGTTCGCCCGGAACGCGGGCCGGCTGGTCAGGGAGCTGGAGGCGGAGGGCGGGCTGCCGGCGGACGACCTTCCCCGGACCCCTGGCGGACGTGTCGACCGCGAGGCGGCGGACGCGGTCTTCGCCCGGCGCCGGAAGGAGACGGAGGAGGCACCGGACGACTGGCGCTGCTGGTTCCGGCTGGCCGTCGCCTACCACGACGCCCGGGACACCCCGCGCGCCCGCCGGGCCATGCAGCGGGCCATCGCACTGCACGACGGCAAACCGGTGCGCGAGAACGGGAAGACCGCCGCCTGAGCGACGGCCCCGGCAGAAACCGACCAGCTCCTGGCCGGAGACCGGTCAAGGAAGGCCCGGGCTCGCAGAGTCAGGGCCGGACGGAGAACCCGTCGGCCGGGCCGGAGCCGACCGGAGGGGGCCGTGACCCCGGGATCCCGTGGTCTGCCCCGCAACCGCCCCGGTGTGCCCCCGGCGCGCCGCTGAGAGGGGAACGCCGGGGCACCCGTCGGGCGCCCCGGACGTCCCGAGGGTCCGGGGAAGGGCCGGGGCGCCCCACCGGGGCCCTTCCGCCCCTACGGGCGGTGGTACTCCGCGGCCCAGCCCTCCACCACGTCCGCGGCCCGGTCGAAGGCTTCGGGCCGGGCCAGGAAGTCGGCGTTGTGGTCGGTGAGGACCGTGCGCAGGGTCTCACGGCCCCGCGGCTCGACGACCAGCGCCTGGCCCTGTACGGAGCGCGGCGTGCCCAGCCACTTCACCGGCTGCTGGACGGTCCGCACGGCCGCCACGTCCTTCCAGTCCAGCGTCACCGTCGTGAACAGACCGACCTGGCGTATTCCCCGGGCGCTGACCCACACCCCCATCCGCAGCAGACGCAGTGCGTACGCGATGACCAGCGCGGAGACGGCCACGGACACGCCCGCCGCCGTGAGGGTGCCGGCCATGGCGATGATCAGGGTGGAGAGCAGCATGTAGGAGGCGAGCAGCAGGAGCAGGGCCGCTCCGGCGACCCGCCAGGGACCGGGCCGGTACGGACGCCGCCACCGCTCGCGCTCCTCGTGGGGCAGGGGCGCGTCCGAGGGGGCGGTGTCCGGTTCTCCGTCGGCCGTCAGAAAGTGCAGGGGCACGGGATCCTCGCTCACGGGCACGGTCGGTGGGGCCTGTGAGGCAGGAGGTTATCAGCGGCTTTCGGCGGTGGCGGGCCGGTCCGGCCCGCCACCGCGCGGGTCCGGTGTCTCCGGAGCGGGTGCCCCCGGAGACAGGGGACCGACGAGGCCGCCGGCCGCGGTCGGCCCGGTGGGAACGCCGTCCGGTGTCCGGGGGGAGCCGGGTGCGGGCGCGGCGGGAGAGCGGAAGGGGAGCCGCGCCGTGCCGGGCTGGGCGCCACTCTTCGACTTCTGTCCGAATTGCGGCATTGAGCATGGTTCGTCTAGGCTCGTTCTACGGACCCGGCACTGTCTGAACCCCCGAGCGGGCAGTGTCGGGCTCCGCAACCGGCCTCCCGAGGGAGCGTCGCACCGCAGGCTGCGAGTAGCGTGGGACCCATGGCTCCGACCTCGACACCGCAGACGCCCTTCGGGCGGGTTCTGACCGCGATGGTCACGCCGTTCACCGCGGACGGCGACCTCGACCTCGACGGCGCGCAGCAGCTCGCCGCCCAGCTGGTGGACGCCGGCAACGACGGCATCGTCGTCAACGGCACCACCGGCGAGTCCCCGACCACCAGCGATGGAGAGAAAGCCCGGCTCGTACGGGCCGTGGTCGAGGCGGTCGGCGACCGTGCCCACGTCGTCGCCGGAGCCGGCACCAACGACACCCGGCACAGCGTCGAGCTGGCCCGCGCGGCCGAACAGGCCGGCGCCCACGGTCTGCTGGCCGTCACGCCGTACTACAGCAAGCCCCCGCAGGAGGGCCTGTACCGGCACTTCACCGCCATCGCCGACGCCACCGGTCTGCCGGTCATGCTCTACGACATCCCCGGGCGCAGCGGTGTCCCGATCAACACGGAGACCATCGTCCGGCTGGCCGAGCACCCGCGGATCGTCGCCAACAAGGACGCCAAGGGCGACCTGGGACGCGCCAGCTGGGCCATCGCCACCAGCGGCCTCGCCTGGTACAGCGGCGACGACATGCTCAACCTCCCGCTGCTGTCCGTCGGCGCCATCGGTTTCGTCTCGGTCGTCGGCCATGTCGTCACCCCCGAGCTGCGGGCGATGCTGGAGGCCCACCTGAGCGGTGACGTCACCAAGGCGACGGAGATCCACCAGAAGCTGCTGCCGGTCTTCACCGGGATGTTCCGCACCCAGGGCGTGATCACCAGCAAGGCGGCCCTCGCCCTCCAGGGCCTGCCGGGAGGACCGCTGCGCCTGCCGCTCGTCGAGCTGTCCCCGGAGGAGACGGAACAGCTCAGGCGCGATCTCGCGGCGGGCGGGGTACAGCTCTGAAACAGACTTCACAACTACATAAGGACCGACAACCGCAAGTGCACGACGACCGCGCGCCACGTGCCCCGTCAGGGTGCGTGGCGCGCGTGGTGAGGAGAGACTTTTGAGCCATCCGCATCCCGAACTCGGCTCCCCGCCGGCGCTGCCCGAGGGGGGTATGCGCGTCACCCCGCTGGGCGGGCTCGGCGAGATCGGCCGCAACATGACCGTCTTCGAATACGGCGGCCGGCTGCTGATCGTCGACTGCGGCGTCCTCTTCCCGGAGGAGGAGCAGCCCGGCGTCGACCTGATCCTCCCGGACTTCAGCTCCGTACGGGACCGGCTGGAGGACATCGACGGCATCGTCCTGACACACGGGCACGAGGACCACATCGGCGGTGTCCCGTTCCTGCTGCGGGAGAAGCCCGACATCCCGCTGATCGGATCCAAGCTCACGCTGGCCCTGATCGAGGCCAAGCTCCAGGAGCACCGCATCAGGCCGTACACCCTGGAGGTGGCCGAGGGGCACCGCGAGCGCATCGGGCCCTTCGACTGCGAGTTCGTGGCGGTCAACCACTCCATCCCGGACGCGCTCGCGGTCGCCATCCGCACTCCCGCGGGCCTGGTCGTCCACACCGGTGACTTCAAGATGGACCAGCTCCCGCTGGATCGCCGTCTCACCGACCTGCGCGCCTTCGCACGGCTGGGCGAGGAGGGCATCGACCTGCTGCTGGCGGACTCCACCAACGCCGAGGTGCCCGGCTTCACCCCGCACGAGCGCGACATCTCACAGGTGCTGCGCCAGGTCTTCGCGGGCGCCCGGAAGCGCGTCATCGTGGCCAGCTTCGCCAGCCACGTCCACCGTATCCAGCAGGTCCTCGACGCGGCCCACGAACGCGGCCGCCGGGTCGCCTTCGTCGGCCGGTCGATGGTCCGCAACATGGGCATCGCCCGTGACCTGGGCTACCTCAAGGTGCCCGCCGGCCTCGTCGTGGACGTGAAGACGCTGGACGACCTGCCGGACGACGAGGTGGTGCTCGTCTGCACCGGCTCGCAGGGCGAGCCGATGGCGGCGCTGTCGCGGATGGCCAACCGGGATCACCAGATCCGCATCGTCCCCGGCGACACGGTGATCCTCGCCTCCTCGCTGATCCCGGGCAACGAGAACGCGGTCTACCGGGTGATCAACGGCCTGACCCGGTGGGGCGCCGACGTCGTCCACAAGGGCAACGCCAAGGTCCACGTCTCGGGCCACGCCTCGGCGGGCGAGTTGCTGTACTTCTACAACATCTGCCAGCCGAAGAACCTGATGCCGGTCCACGGCGAGTGGCGCCATCTGCGGGCCAACGCGGAGCTGGGCGCGCAGACCGGAGTACCCAAGGACCACATCGTGATCGCGGAGGATGGTGTGGTGGTCGACCTGGTCGACGGCCGGGCCAAGATCGTCGGCAAGGTGCAGGCGGGATACGTCTACGTCGACGGCCTCTCGGTCGGGGACATCACCGAGACCTCGCTGAAGGACCGCCGCATCCTGGGTGAGGAGGGCATCATCTCGGTCTTCGTGGTGGTGGACAGCAGTACCGGCAAGATCGTGGGCGGTCCGTACATCCAGGCCCGGGGATCGGGTATCGACGACAGCGACTTCGAGCTGGTGATCCCCAAGGTCGACGAAGCCCTGGTGAAGTCGGCTCAGGACGGCGTCTCCGAACCCCATCAGCTGCAGCAGCTCGTACGCCGGGCGGTGGGCAGGTGGGTCTCGGACAACTACCGCCGCCGCCCCATGATCCTTCCCGTGGTCGTGGAGGTCTGAGGCCTCAACCGCGAGCGGGGCGCCCGGATTTGCACTTGGGCGCCTCGCTCCAGTACGTTTAAGCCTCCGCCGCAGGGGAACCAGAAGCAGTTCATGCACTGGTCGCTCTTGTGTGCCGGAGTCGGGAAACGGGCCGGGAACGGATCCGAAAACGACTCTGGTACGGTGGAGTA
>NZ_JAZDCX010000017.1:0-148369 GCF_036323805.1 Streptomyces rubellus | reverse complement strand
AGGCCCAGCAGCAGACCGCGGGCGGCGCGCAGGCCGGCGGCGGCGCGCAGGCCGGCGGCGGCGAGGACGACGTCGTCGACGCGGAGATCGTCGACGACGACAAGGACAAGGGCAAGGGTGGTGCGGCGTGACGGAGGAGACTCCGGGCTTTGAGCAGGAGCCCGACCTCCCCACCGAGCAGACGCAGCACGGTCAGCAGGCGCAGGACGGTCCGGCCGAGCAGGCCGGGCAGCCCGACGGCGCCGCGGCGCCGTCCTCCGGACCCGCCGAGGAGGCGGGGCCGGAGGACCGGACGGCGGACGACAGCGCGGTGGTGGCACTGACAGCCCAGCTCGACCAGACCCGTACCGCGCTGCACGAGCGCACCCAGGACCTGCAGCGGCTCCAGGCGGAGTTCTCCAACTACCGCCGCCGGGTCGAGCGGGACCGGATCGCGGTCCGGGAGATCGCGGTCGCCAACGCGCTCACCGAGCTGCTGCCGGTGCTCGACGACATCGGGCGCGCCCGGGACCACGGCGAACTGGTCGGCGGCTTCAAGTCGGTGGCCGAGTCGCTGGAGACCGTGGTGGCCAAGATGGGCCTGCAGCAGTTCGGCAAGGAGGGCGAGCCCTTCGACCCGACGGTGCACGAGGCGCTGATGCACTCGTACTCGCCCGATGTGACGGAGACGACGTGCGTGCAGATCCTGCAGCCCGGGTATCGCATCGGCGAGCGCACGATCCGGCCGGCCCGGGTCGGGGTCGCCGAGCCCCAGCCCGGCGCGCAGCCGGCGCAGTCGGCGCAGTCGGACGGGGAACGGCAGGCGGACACGGCGGCGGATGAGGAGAGCGGTGGCCCGGAGCAGGGCTGACGCGGTGCAGGACCGAGAGGAGGGACGCCGGGGATGAGCACGAAGGACTTCGTCGAGAAGGACTACTACAAGGTCCTCGGCGTCCCGAAGGACGCCACCGAGGCGGAGATCAAGAAGGCGTACCGGAAGCTCGCCCGCGAGTACCACCCGGACGCCAACAAGGGCGACACCAGGGCCGAGGAGCGCTTCAAGGAGGTCTCCGAGGCGCATGACGTCCTGGGCGACCCCAAGCGCCGCAAGGAGTACGACGAGGCACGCGCGCTCTTCGGCGCCGGCGGCTTCCGCCCCGGCCCGGGAGCGGGCGGCCCCGGCGGCTTCAACTTCGACCTGAACGACCTCTTCGGAGGGGCCCCGCAGGGCGGGGGCGGCGCCGCGGGCGGCTTCGGCGGCGGTTTCGGCGACGTCCTCGGCGGGCTGTTCAACCGGGGCGGCACGGGCACCCGCACCCAGCCGCGCCGCGGCCAGGACATCGAGTCCGAGGTGACGCTCAGCTTCACCGAGGCGGTGCACGGGGCGACGGTCCCGCTGCGGATGTCCAGCTCGGCGGCGTGCAAGGCGTGCTCGGGCACCGGCGACAAGCACGGCACCCCCCGGGTCTGCCCCACCTGCGTGGGCACCGGGCAGGTCAGCCGCGGCGGCGGGGGCGGCTTCTCGCTCACCGACCCGTGTGTGGACTGCAAGGGGCGCGGCCTGATCGCCCAGGACCCGTGCGAGGTCTGCAAGGGCAGCGGCCGGGCCACCAGCTCCCGCACGATGCAGGTGCGCATCCCCGCCGGGGTGGCCGACGGCCAGCGCATCCGGCTGCGGGGCAAGGGCGCGCCGGGCGAGCGCGGCGGGCCCAACGGAGACCTCTACGTGGTGGTGCACGTCGAGCCGCATCCGGTGTTCGGCCGCCGGGGCGACAACCTGACGGTCACCGTGCCCGTCACCTTCCCGGAGGCCGCGCTCGGCGGCGAGATCAAGGTGCCGACGCTGGGCGGGCCGCCGGTCACGCTCAGACTCCCGGCCGGTACGCCCGGCGGCCGGACCATGCGCGCCCGCGGCAAAGGGGCGGTGCGCAAGGATGGCACCCGGGGCGACTTGTTGGTCACCATAGAGGTGGCGGTCCCGAAAGGGCTGAGCGACAAGGCACGGGATCTGCTGGAGTCCTACCGTGACGCCACTGCGGGCGAGGACCCGCGGGCGGCGCTGTTCAAGGCCGCGAAGGGAGACTGACCGATATGGACGGCTACGGCCGGGGACGACAGGGCCAGGGTCCGGGACGCGTGCGCGGCAACCCGTACGAGCTGACGGACGACTCGCCGGTCTACGTCATCTCGGTCGCCGCGCAGCTCTCCGGGCTGCACCCGCAGACGCTCCGGCAGTACGACCGGCTCGGTCTGGTCTCGCCCGACCGCACCGCCGGCCGCGGCCGGCGCTACTCGGCGCGGGACATCCAGCTGCTGCGCCAGGTGCAGCGGCTGTCGCAGGACGAGGGCATCAACCTGGCGGGCATCAAGCGCATCATCGAACTGGAGAACCAGGTCGCGGCGCTCCAGTCGAAGGTGGTCGAGCTCCAGCAGGCCCTGGAGGGGGCGGCGGTGGCCATGCGCCAGCGCGAGGCCCAGGTGCACGCCTCGTACCGCCGCGACCTGGTCCCCTACCAGGACGTCCAGCAGTCCAGCGCCCTGGTGGTCTGGCGGCCCCACCGCGCCGCGGACTGACCCGCGCGGGCCCCTTCGCAGATCCCCGCGTACCCCCGGACGGGGGTCGCCCGTGCGGCCGTTCGGAGGGTCACCCGGCCGGGTGTGCCGCGGCACCCGGACGGCGGTGTGCGGATGGCCCGCCGATACCGGCGGGCGCAGCGTGAGGGCATGGACAAGATACGTGCCGTCATAGCCGCAGTCGTCACCGTCGCCACCTCGGCGGCGCTGCTGGGTGCCGCGCCGCCGGCCGGTCCCCGGACCGGTCCCGCCCTCCCCGGCACGCCCGCCGCCGGCCGCGCGGCGTCCGCCGTGCAGGCACCCTGGCCGCACGGCGCCGTCCGGACGGTGGGGAAACTCATCGGCACCTACCCCGGCGGCCGGCTGCTCACCTGCTCCGGTGCCGTCGTGGACGCGCCCAACGGCAGCGTCGTGGTCACCGCCGCGCACTGTGTCCACAACCCCGGTGAGCCCCGCTGGGAGCGCGCCTGGTTCGTCCCCGGCTACCACCGCCACGGCACCGGAAGCGTGGTGCGCTCCGGCTGGCAGGTGACGTCCGTGCAGCTGGCGCCCGACTGGCGGCGCGGGCGTCTGCCGGAGGCCCTGCCGTACGACTACGCCTTCCTGACCGTCGAGAAGAAGGACGGGCGGACCCTGCAGGAGCACGTCGGGGCCAACCGGCTCGACTTCGCCCCCGTCGATCCCGGGGAACGGACCGTGGCCCTGGGCTATCCGGCCACCGGGCCGTACGACGGCGAGACGCTCGGCCACTGCACGGGTTTCCCCACCCTGCTGACCACGCGGGACACCCGGCCGCCGAACACCGGCGGGCTGCTGATGGAGTCCTGCGACCTGACCCGGGGGTCCAGCGGCGGGCCGTGGCTGCGGGACTACGACCCGCGCAGCCAGTCCGGCACGGTCGTCGCCGTGGTGTCGGTGGGCGACGACCGCGGGCGGGTGCTCGGCCGTCCCTTCCCCGCCGAGGCCCGGCGGCTGCTGGCGGCGGCGGGCCGCGTACCGGCGCCCTCCCGGTGAGCCGGCGGCGGGCGGGTGGACCGGCCGCCGCGGGGACACGGTGACATGAAGCTGCGGCACTCCGTGCAGCATGCTGACAGCGCTTCACCTACCCTCGTTCCCCGAGCCCTGGCATCTTCTTCGGTGCCGGAAGAAAACCCAGCGATTACATGGGGAAGTCATGGACGTGCGCGACATCTTCAGCCCAGTGGCAGGAACTCTCAGCAGCGCCACCCGCCTGCTGCGCGGTGTTGTGGTCGCCGGAGTATCCGTGATCGCCTTCTCGGCAACCGCCGGTGCTGCGGCGGCGTCCTCCCCCGAGGTGCCCCCGTCGTCGCCGCAGCACCTCTCCCAGCAGGTCTCGGCCACGGCCTCCGAGAGCGGGGACGCGGTCCTCACCGACCAGGTGAACGGCTGGCAGTGAGGGGATGCGGTTCCAGCTCACCGGGCCGCTGAACACCGCGGAAGGACAGGACTCCGTGACCCTGCAGCCGACCACGCCGACCACGCCGATCACACCGACCGCGCAGCCGGCCGCGGCGCCGGACGCGCCCGGACCGGAACCGGCCCCGGGGTGCCGCGGTGAGGCGTCGGTGGAGTACCGGCGCATCCGGGAGTACCTGTCCGCCGCCCGGCAACCACTCGTCCGAGTTCGACCCGGACGTCCGCACGGTCCCGCCGACCGGGGGGCTGGTGACGGCCGGTGCGGCGCCCCACTCCCTGCGGGAGGCGGCCCGGTGGACAACCGATCCGAGCAGACCCGCGAGTACGCCGGGGAGTACGTCGAGGTCGTCGCCGTGCGGGACGACACCACGGCCCCCGGCGCGGCGACCACCGCGGTACGGCTGCTGGGCCTGCTCCCGTCGCACTGGTCCTGTGCCCCGCGGGTGGAGCAGGACCGGGTGCGGCTGCTGATCCGCCTGGAGGGCACCGGAGGCCATGCCGCGATACGCGGCACCGTCCACCGGGTGCTGGCGGACCGGGCGCTGCGCGGCTGGCACGCGGAGGGGTGATCCGGCCACCTCCCGCGAACCCCTACAAGCCCTTTCCCTCCCCCCACGGGCCCCTGCTTCACCGGGGCCGGCGGGCGGGTCCCTGGCCGGACCCGCCGTACGAGCCGTCGCCCGCCACCCCCCGGGTGGGCGGCGGCTCGTCGCTGTCTCCGCCCCGTGCGTGCCCCCGCTTCGTCCGTCCGCGCCCCGCCTGTCCGGGCCCGGGACCGGCCGGACCCGGACCCGGGTCAGATCCAGCCGCGCTCCCGGGCGAGCAGGGCGGCCTGCGCCCGGCTGGCGGCGCCCAGGACGCGCATCAGATCGGCCACGTGGCGCCGGTAGGTGCGCACCGACACGCCCAGCTCGCGGGCGCCGACCTCGTCCTTGCCGACGGAGACCATCAGGTCGAGCACGCGCCGCTCGACCCCGCTCGGCACGTACTCCTCCCGGTCCCGGCCGGCCTCGCCCACCACGGACAGCAGGTCCTCGGCCTGGTCCCAGATCTTGTCGAACAGCGCGATGATGTTGGCGACGAGCCCGCTCTCGTGGGCCAGCAGCGCGCCGCGCGAGGTGTCGGCCGGGTCCAGGGGCACCAGGGCGGTGCGGCGGTCGTAGACCAGGATGCGCTCCGAGACGTCCTCGGCGACCCGTACCTCGGCACCGTGGGAGACCAGCTCCCGCAGGTAGTCCCGGGTGGGCCGGTGGTCGAGGGCCTTGCGCAGCACGACGCTGCGGATGCGCACCCCCCGGCGCAGGCAGCGCATGTCCAGCGGCCGGGCGTGGTCGATGTTGGCGGGGGACAGCTCGGTGTACGGCTCGACGGAGAGGATCTCGTCCCGGGCGAAGAAGGCCAGGTCGTCGATGCGGCTGCGGATCCGCCGCAGGTCCCCGAGCTGCTCCACGCCCTGCTGGGCGGCGGCCCGGGGCCCCTGCTCGGCCAGCAGCGCGTCGACGATGTGCCGGGACCGGGTGACCTGCTGGAGCTCCTCGTACAGCTCGCGCAGCCGCAGGTCCGTCAGCCGGGTGACGGCGGTCTCCGGATCGGCGGGGACGATGCTGCCGGAGTCGGGCTCGTGTCTGAGCAGGCCCAGCTCCAGCAGCCGGTCCAGACAGCGCCGGGCGGTGTCCTGGTCGGTGTGGATGCGCAGGTGGATGTCGTCGGCCGGGGTGCCGGGGTGCCGCAGGAAGTGCCGGTAGGTCTCCTCCTCCTCGGCGGAGATCCCCAGCACGGACATCGCGTTCGTACCCACAACTCGTCCCCCCGCTGTGTGATGGGCCGCGGTGGAGTCCACCGGGTGGGTGAGCACCGCGGCGAACAGCGGCCGGAGCGTTCCGGAAAGGTCCCCGGAACAAACAGCGTAGGGGCAGACCCCGGGGACGTGACCATGGCGAGGAGAAGGTGTCCGGTGTGTGAGAGGGGCGTGTGTGCACGATGCAGAACGTTCCGGTCCGTACGTGAGCGTTTTCTCCCGCCCGGGCCGTGCGGAAACCGGTGGAACTGATCGGGAGTGGGCCGGCCGCACGGGAGCGGCCCCGGGAACCAGGGGCCGGACGGCGGAAACCCTGCCGTCCGCCCTCCCGTTCCGGTCTTGAGTGGCATAGACTCAACTTACTGCATGTTGTTCAGTGCAGAGTTGTGGCGACAGAGGAGGAGCACGTACCCGTGGACGCCGAGCTGACGAACAGGAGCCGGGACGCGATCAGCGCGGCCAACAACCGCGCCCTCACCGGCGGGCACCCCGACATCACCCCGGCCCATCTGCTGCTGGCCCTGCTGGAGGGCCAGGACAACGAGAACATCCAGGATCTGCTCGCCGCCGTCGACGCCGACCAGGCGGCGCTGCGCTCCGAGACCGAGCGCCTGCTGGCCGCGCTGCCCAGTGTGCAGGGCTCCACCGTCGCCAAGCCCCAGCCGGACCGCGAACTGCTGTCCGTCCTCGCCGACGCCGCGCAGCGCGCCAAGGAGCTCGGCGACGCCTACGTCTCCACCGAGCACCTGCTGATCGCGCTGGCCGCCCGGGGCGGCCGGACGGGCACGCTGCTCGACCGGCAGGGCGCCACGGCGAAGAAGCTGCAGGACGCCTTCGAGCGCGCCCGCGGCGGGCAGCGCGTCACCACCCCCGACCCGGAGGGCACCTACAAGGCGCTGGAGAAGTTCGGCACCGACCTGACCGCCGCCGCCCGCGAGGGCCGCCTCGACCCGGTCATCGGCCGCGACCAGGAGATCCGCCGGGTGGTGCAGGTCCTCTCCCGGCGCACCAAGAACAACCCGGTGCTCATCGGCGAGCCCGGCGTCGGCAAGACCGCCGTCGTGGAGGGCCTGGCCCAGCGCATCGTCAAGGGCGACGTCCCCGAGTCGCTGAAGAACAAGCGGCTGGTCGCCCTCGACCTGGGCGCGATGGTCGCCGGCGCCAAGTACCGCGGCGAGTTCGAGGAGCGGCTCAAGGCCGTCCTGGCCGAGATCAGGTCCAGCGACGGGCGGATCGTCACCTTCATCGACGAGCTGCACACCGTCGTCGGCGCGGGCGCCGGCGGCGACTCCGCGATGGACGCGGGCAACATGCTCAAGCCGATGCTGGCCCGCGGCGAGCTGCGCATGGTCGGCGCCACCACGCTGGACGAGTACCGCGAGCGGATCGAGAAGGACCCGGCCCTGGAGCGCCGCTTCCAGCAGGTGCTGGTCGCCGAGCCCACCGTCGAGGACACCGTCGCCATCCTCCGCGGCCTCAAGGGGCGCTACGAGGCCCACCACAAGGTGCAGATCGCCGACGGCGCGCTGGTGGCCGCCGCCGCGCTGTCCGACCGCTACATCACCTCCCGCTTCCTGCCGGACAAGGCCATCGACCTGGTGGACGAGGCGGCCTCCCGGCTCCGCATGGAGATCGACTCCTCGCCCGTGGAGATCGACGAGCTCCAGCGCGCCGTGGACCGGCTGAAGATGGAGGAGCTGGCACTGGCCGGCGAGAGCGACGCCGCCTCCCGCGACCGGCTGGAGCGGCTCCGCCGCGAGCTGGCCGACCGCGAGGAGGAACTGCGCGGTCTGACCGCCCGCTGGGAGAAGGAGAAGCAGGGCCTCAACCGCGTCGGCGAGCTGAAGGAGCGGCTCGACGAGACCCGCGGCCGGGCCGAGCGCGCCCAGCGCGACGGCGACTTCGAGACCGCCTCCCAGCTGCTCTACGGCGAGATCCCCGCCCTGGAGCGGGAACTGGCGGAGGCCTCGGCCGCCGAGCAGGAGGCCGCCACGCAGGGGGACCGGCACACCATGGTCAAGGAGGAGGTCGGCTCGGACGACATCGCCGACGTCGTCGCCGCCTGGACCGGCATCCCCGCCGGACGGCTGCTGGAGGGCGAGACGCAGAAGCTGCTCCGCATGGAGGAGGAGCTGGGCCGGCGGCTGATCGGCCAGCGCGAGGCCGTCCGCGCCGTCTCCGACGCGGTGCGCCGCTCCCGGGCCGGGATCGCCGACCCGGACCGGCCCACCGGCTCGTTCCTGTTCCTCGGCCCCACCGGCGTCGGCAAGACCGAGCTGGCCAAGGCGCTCGCCGACTTCCTCTTCGACGACGAGCGGGCCATGGTCCGCATCGACATGAGCGAGTACAGCGAGAAGCACTCGGTCGCCCGGCTGGTCGGCGCGCCCCCCGGCTACGTCGGCTACGAGGAGGGCGGCCAGCTCACCGAGGCGGTACGGCGGCGCCCGTACAGCGTCGTGCTGCTGGACGAGGTGGAGAAGGCCCACCACGAGGTCTTCGACATCCTGCTCCAGGTGCTCGACGACGGACGGCTCACCGACGGGCAGGGCCGGACGGTGGACTTCCGCAACGCCATCCTCGTCCTGACCTCCAACCTCGGCAGCCAGTTCCTGATGGACCCGCTCGCCAAGGAGGAGGAGAAGCGGGAGAAGGTCATGGCGACCGTCCGCTCCTCCTTCCGGCCCGAGTTCCTCAACCGGCTGGACGACCTGGTGATCTTCACCGCGCTCAGCGGCGAGGAGCTGCGCCGCATCGCCCGGCTCCAGATCGACGCCCTCTCCCGGCGGCTGGCCGACCGGCGGCTCGTCCTGGACGTCACCGACGCCGCGCTGGACTGGCTGGCGGTCGAGGGCAACGACCCGGCCTACGGCGCCCGCCCGCTGCGCCGCCTGGTCCAGACGGCCATCGGCGACCAGCTCGCCCGCGCGATCCTGGCGGGTGACGTCCGCGACGGCGACACCGTCCGGGTGGACGTCGGGCTGGAGGAGGCGGGCCTGACCGTCGCGCCGGTGCGGTGACCGGCCCGCCGGGGTGCGGGGGCTCCCAGTCCCGGGAGCCCCGGCGCCCCGGCGCTCACCTGGTGAACGCCTCCAGGCGGATGAGGGCGGTGCCCCCGCCCTCATCCGTCACGGAGACCCGCACGACATGGGCCTCGCCGCCCGGCCTGTCGGTCTCCACACACCGGTCGGCATCGCACGGGACGGCCTCCGGGACGGGCAGCGCGTCGGGGAAGGCGCGCTCCAGCCACGGTCCCGCGTCCGCGCCCGGCATCCGGAAGGTGCCGCGCACCATGGTGTCGATCCCGGACTCCGTCGAGCAGTCCTGGTCGGTGGCCCCCTCGGGCAGGGTGCCGCCGGCGAAGTCCATCGCCTCGGCGCAGCCGATCGGCGAGCGGACGCCGGGCCGGCCGTCGCCGCTGTCGTCGTCTCCGCCGCAGGCGGCCGTGCAGGCCGCCGCCGCGCACAGCAGCGGCAGGGCCGACAGCGCCCGCACCACGGCGTGCGGCCGCCTCCCGTGCGCGGATCTCCCCGCTTCCGTCACCGCGTACCTCCCTCGCAGCCACCGCGATCCTCCCCCGTACGGACCCGTCGTACCGGCCCGCCGTTCCAGTACCGGCGGTCCTGGCTTGCCATGACCCGCCCGGGGTGAGGGAGGATGGCAGGAATCGTATGAAGGGAAATCCACGGTGAGCATCGACCCGTCCTCGATTCCGAACTTCGGGGGCCAGCAGCCCGAGCAGCAGCCGACCGGGCCCACCGGGCCGGTCATCCCCGACCAGGACCTGGTCAAGCAGCTCCTGGACCAGATGGAGCTCAAGTACGTCGTCGACGACGAGGGTGACCTCGCGGCGCCGTGGGAGGAGTTCCGCACCTACTTCATGTTCCGGGGCGAGAAGGAGCAGCAGATCTTCTCCGTCCGGACGTTCTACGACCGTCCGCACTCCATCGAGGACAAGACCCGCCTGCTGGAGCTGCTCGACGACTGGAACCGCCGCACGCTGTGGCCGAAGGTCTACAGCCACACGCACGACGACGGCACGGTCCGGCTGATCGGCGAGGCGCAGATGCTGATCGGCGTCGGCGTCTCCCTGGAGCACTTCGTCTCCAGCACGGTGAGCTGGGTGCGCGCCTCGGTCGAGTTCGACCGCTGGCTCGTCGAGCAGCTCGGTCTGGCCAAGGACGTGGAGTCCGACGGCGGCGAGGACTGACCCTCCTCGGCCCGCAGCACCCCGTGGCACGCCCGGCCCCGGGCGCGGACCGGTACGGCCGCGCCCGGGGCCGGCGCGCGTCCGCGCCCGGGGCCGGTGGCCGCCCGGCGCGCGACGGACAGCTCCCGGGCCCGTCGGACCGGGGTGTCCGGCCTCGACCGGTCGCCCGTCCTCCGGGCCGTCGACGGGGCCCGTCGGCGCCGCGGCAGGGCCGGAGATCCGCTCCCGGGCCACGCGTACGCCGTACGGCGTACGCGTGGCGTGGGTGCGGCGGACGGGCCCGGTGGCCGCCGGCCCGCCGGTGTCAGACGGCCCCGCCCCGCAGGCCTTCCTCCAGGCGCCGTACCGCCTCCTCGAGAACGGCCTCGCGCTTGCAGAACGCGAAGCGCACGAAGTGCGCCCCCTCCGCCGCGCGGTCGTAGAAGACGACATTGGGCACCGCCACCACCCCGCAGCGCTCCGGCAGCGAACGGCAGAAGGCCATCCCGTCGCTCTCGCCCAGCGGCCGGATGTCGGTGGTGACGAAGTACGTGCCCGCCGGCCGGTGGACGGTGAGGCCCGTCGCCGCGAGCCCCGCGACCAGCAGGTCCCGCTTGGCGCGCAGGTCCTCGCGCAGCCCGCGGTAGTAGGCGTCCGGCAGGGCGAGCGCCTCGGCGACGGCGTACTGGAAGGGACCCGCCGAGACGTAGGTCAGGTACTGCTTGGCCGACCGCACCGCCGTCACCAGCTCCGGGACGGCCGTCACCCAGCCGACCTTCCAGCCGGTGAAGGAGAACGTCTTGCCGGCGCTGGAGATCGTCACAGTGCGCTCCCGCATCCCCGGCAGGGAGGCGATGGGGAGGTGCTCGCCCTCGTAGACCAGGTGCTCGTACACCTCGTCGGTGACCACCAGCAGGTCCCGCTCCACCGCCAGCTCGGCGACGGCGGTCAGCTCGGCGCGGGTGAGGACGGTGCCGGTGGGGTTGTGCGGGGTGTTGAGGAGGAGCAGCCGGGTGCGGGGGGTGACGGCGTCCCGCAGCTCGTCCAGGTCCAGGCGGTACGCGGGCCGGTCGCCGCCGTGGTCCGGGCGCAGGGTGACCGGCACCCGGGTGCCGCCCGCCATGGCGACGCACGCGGCGTAGGAGTCGTAGTACGGCTCCAGGGCGATCACCTCGTCGCCCGGCTCCACCAGGGCCAGCAGCGCCGCGGCGATCGCCTCGGTGGCCCCGGCGGTGACCAGGACCTCGGTGTCCGGGTCGTACGACAGGCCGTGGAAGCGCCGCTGGTGCTCCGCGACGGCCGCGCGCAGTTCGGGGACGCCCGGGCCGGGCGGGTACTGGTTGCCGCGGCCGTCGCGCAGCGCCCGTACGGCCGCCTCGCGGACCTCCTCGGGGCCGTCGGTGTCGGGGAAGCCCTGGCCGAGGTTGATCGCGCCGGTCGCCACGGCCAGCGCCGACATCTCGGCGAAGACGGTGGTGCCGAACTCGGCCAGGCGGCGGTTGAGCAGCGGGCGTCCGGTGGCGGTCATGGCGGCCATCCTCCGCCGAACCTCTGGACTTCCTCAACTCCGCTTTGGCCCGCGCGGCCACCGGGCATCGTGAACGTGAGCCCGCACGGGGGTGCGGAGGGGGCGCGGAGACGCGGAGAAGCGAGAAAGAGGAGGGGGAGCACCATGACGGGTCTCATCATCACGCTGGTCCTGGTCCTTGCCGTGGTCGCCGTGGCGGTCAGGATCGTGGGACGGCGGCGGCGCCGGACGACGGGCGGCGGTTCGGGGGGCTACGTCTGGGGCGGGCTGGTCGCCGCGGACGGCGGCTCCGGCCACGACGGCGGCGGCTCGTCGTCCTGCGACGGCGGCGGCAGCGGCGGTGGCGGTGGCGGCTGCGGTGGGGGAGGCGGCTGCGGGGGCGGCGCCTGACGCCGTTCACCCGTACAGCGGTTGCAGAACAACGGGGAGAACATCTGAACTGACAGGTCCCCTTTGGTATGGAAACCCGACGAAGCCCAGTAAAAACCCTGTAGGCGGTGGGCGTTCCATGGTTCGGTGACTGTGTAACGGGCCCCACGTGGGCACGAGCCGGCGTCAGGACGACACCCTCCGGTCCCTCCTGGACCGTCCGAGGGGCCGGCCCACTCTCACTGCGTGCTTGCGGAGCCGATCGATGCTCACCACTCTCAAGACCTCGTACACCGACACCCGAGCCGGCGACCTCGCCTGGGCGCTGGGGCGCGAGCCCCTGCCCGCCCTGGCGGAGCTGGACCTCGAACTACCCCGCGCCCGGGTACAGCTGAGGCTGCTCGGCGCCTCGCACCAGGTGCTGCTCCAGGACACGGACGGCACCACCTGCTCGGAGACCGTGGCGTGCATCCCCGGCAGCCGGACGCCGCTGCCGCTGGGGGTCTCCAAGCGGGTCGACGACTGGGAGTACGCGTTCGCGGCGCGCGTCGAGACGCTCCCCGGCGGCTCCTTCGCGGGACGTGCCCAGGAGCTGCTCGCGCTGGTCGCGGACCACCCCCACGGCCTGGCCGGGATCTTCCCCGGCGATCCGCACGCCTTCACCGCCATGCTGGTGCAGCGGCTCGGCGGCCAGGTGCACTGGCGGACCTGGCACTCCTACCCGCAGGAGGGGCGGCTCGTCGTGACGCACACCAGGGTCGGGACGCGGGTGCGGGAACCGGAGCGGGTGGGGGTGTAGGCCCGCTCCCACCCCGGACATCCGGCATGCGCCGTGTGCGCCGTGCGTGCGGCGCGTGCGATCAGGTGAAGCGCTGTACCGGCCTCCCGCGCGACCCATTGACCCGTGTGAGTGACGAATCCCGCGGAAAGGGTCCCGTAGCGTTCTTGACGTGATCGAAACGACCGCTTCCGTCCCCACGGGTTCGCCGACCTCCGCGCCGGAGCACACTCCGGCGCGGCTGCCCGTGCCGGCCGGAGTCGGCCGGTTCCTCGTTCTCGCCGCGGTCTTCGTGTGCGCCGCCTGCGGGCTCGTCTACGAGCTCGAACTCGTCGCCATCGGCTCCTACCTGGCGGGCGACTCCGTGACCCAGACCTCCGTGGTGCTGTCGGTGATGGTCTTCGCCATGGGGCTGGGGTCGCTCCTGGCCAAACGGCTGCGCAACCGGGCGGCGGCCGGGTTCGCGCTGGTCGAGGCGGTGCTGGCGCTGGTCGGCGGCTCCTCGGTGATGGTGCTGTACGCGTGCTTCGCCTGGTTCGGCGGGGCCGGGTTCCTGGTGATCGGCTTCTCGCTGGTGATCGGCGTGCTCATCGGCGCCGAGATGCCGCTGCTGATGACGCTCATCCAGCGGATCCGGAAGCAGGACGCGGGCGGGGCGGTCGCCGACCTCTTCGCCGCGGACTACGTGGGCGCCCTCGTCGGCGGGCTCGCCTTCCCCTTCCTGCTGCTGCCCTTGCTGGGCCAGCTCTCGGGGGCGCTGGTGGTCGGGACGGTGAACGCCGTCGCGGGCGGCGCACTGGTGCTGTGGCTGTTCCACGACGACCTCTCCCGCCGGGTCCGCCGCGTCCTGCTGACCGCCAACGTCCTGGTGGTGGCGGTGCTGGTGACCGCCACCACCGTCGTCGAGCCCTTCACGGCGGCCGCGCGGCGGGCGGTGTACGGCGGGGAGGTGCGGGTGGCGCTGAGCACCGGTGTCCAGGAGATCGTGCTCACCGGGAGCGACCGGCACGGCCGGGACGGACCGTCCGCGTTCGGGATGTTCCTCGACGGCCGGCTGCGGGTGTGCGGCGAGGACGAGCGGCGCTACCACGAGTCGCTGGTCCATCCGGCGATGGCGGCCGGCCCGCGCGACCGCGTGCTGGTCCTGGGCGGCGGCGACGGCCTCGCGCTGCGCGAGGTGCTGCGCCACCCGGGCGTGACCTCGGTGACGGTGGTGGAGATCGACCCCGGTGTCATCCGGCTGGGCCGCACCGACCCGGTGCTCAGCCGCCTCAACCGGCGGGCCTTCGACGACCCGCGGGTGCGGGTCGAGACCGCCGACGCCTTCGACTGGCTGCGCGCCTGGCCGCACTCCGGACGGCGGCCGTACGACGTGGTGGTCTCCGATCTGCCCGACCCCGGCATCCCGGCCACCGCCCGGCTGTACTCCCAGGAGTTCTTCGGGCTGGCGGGCCGGGTGCTCACCGCCCCGGGCCGGCTGGCGGTGCACGCGGGGCCGGCCGGCGGCCGGTCGCACGCCTACTGGACGGTGGAGAGCACGGTGCGGGCCGCGGGGCTGCGCACCACGCCCTATGTGGTGGACGGGCGGGCCTCCGGCTTCGCCACCGGCCCCGAACGTACGCGGTGGCGGGAGCGGAAGGACGGCACGCGGTCCGGCCACTGGGGGTTCGTCCTGGCGGCACGCGGCGTACGGCCACCGCTCGGCCTCGCCCCCGGGGGCCCCGGCCCGCACGCCGTCGACCGGGCGGACCTGGCACGTGCCGCCGGACGCGCGGCGCGCGACCGCGTCACCGGACTGCCGCCCTCCACCCTGATGCACCCGCGCTACCGGGCGTGAGGCGCCTCGCCGGGTGCCCGGCGGCGGCTCGCCGGAGCGGCGCGCGGCATGCCGATGCCGGTGCGGACCGGGTACTGGTGCCGGGGGTACTGGGTAGGCTCCGCCTCATGGAGCATGAGGTGTACGTGCCGTTCGCCGCCGAAGCCGTCCGGGCGGCGCTCGCCGAGCCGGAACGCGTCGCACGCTGCGTGTCCGGGTTCCAGCCCGACACCGCGGAGGCGGGCCCCGGGGGCGAAGTGGTCCTCCGGGGGCGGCTGAAGGTGCGGATCGGCAGCTCCAGCATCACCTACCGGGGAAGCCTGCGGCTGGCCCGGGAGGACGGCGGCGGAGACGGCGATGGAGACGGCGGCGGGACGTACACGGTCCGGGCCGAGGGCGGTGAGGCCCGGGGCGAGGGCTCGGTGGAGCTGGCCCTGACGGCGGCGACACGCCCGGCCGACGACGGCGAGGGCACGGTGCTCGTCTGCACGGCGGAACTGCGCGGTGAGGGCCGGATCACGGAGTTCGAGGAGCGGCAGCGGCACACGGCGGGCCGCCGTCTGCTGGACCGTTTCGGCGGCGAACTGGCGGCCGGTCTGGCCGCCGACCCGATCGGTCCGGGTACGGCGGCGGGCGCCGCCGGCACCGCGGCCGCGCCCGGCGGGATCGGTGAACCCGACGACAACGAGCCGGTGATCCCCGGCATCCCCGCCCCCGAGACCCCCGCCTCCGCCGAGGCCCGGGACCGGGCCGCCACCCGTGCCGGAGAGCCGGAGGATCCGGAGGAGCCGGAAGACGAACGGCCCGGGGAAGGTGCGGAGGACGGCGCGGGGAAAGGGGTCCTCGAAGTCGAGATCCCCCCGCCGGCCCCGGAGCCGACGGGTGATGAGGAGTTCGGCGGCGGAATCGGCGACGACCTCGCCGCCGGCTCCGGTGACGGCCCGGAGGACCTCGTCGAGGCCGACGACGTCGATGACCTCGACGGCGTCGACGGTATCGGTGACGTCGACGATCTCGACGATCTCGACGCGGAGCCCCGGCACGCCGCCGAGGCCGCCCACGCCCGCCGGACGATGATCGGGCGCAGCGCCGAGGAGGTGGACCACGCGCCGCCGCGCGGCCGTTACGCACCCGTACCGCCGCTCCAGGACACCCCCTCGGCAGCCGCCGTACTGCGCTGGGCCGCCCCGGCGGCCGCGCTGGTGGTGGCCTCGGCGGTCGTCGTCGGCCGGGTGCTGCGCCGCCGCCGCTGACCGGCACCGGCCGGTACCCCGGTGCCGCCAACACGGCTCCGGATGAACGCCGTTCGAGCACGACGCGGTCTAGGGTCCTGGGTGTGGCTGCTCATGACATGAGGAACGACGCGGAGAGCGGAGTGCGCCTGCGGGCGGGCGACACCGAGGTGACCGTCGAGCCGGAGCGCGGCTGCCGGATCGCCTCGCTGCGCATCGGCGGCACGGAGGTGCTGAGGCAGGGCGAGCGGTTCGGCTCGTTCGTGATGGTGCCCTGGTGCGGGCGGACCCGGCAGGGGCGTCTCCACAGTGGCGGGGAGACGTACCAACTGCCCGTGGACTCGGGGGAGCACGCGATACACGGCACCGTGCGCCGCCGGGCCTGGCGCACGGCCCGCAGCGACGAGCGCGCCGCGGCCTTCTTCTGCGACCTCACCGAACCCTGGCCCTGGCCGGGCCGGGTCACCCAACTGGTGGAACTGGCCGAGGACGGCGCCGGGCTCACCCTGACCCTGGGCGTGGAGACGTTCGGGGACTCCTTCCCCGCCCAGGCCGGCTGGCACCCCTGGTTCCTGCGCAACCTCGGCCGGGGCGGCGGGGACGTCACCCTGGACTTCGCCCCCGCCTGGCAGGAGGAGCGCGGTGCGGACCAGGTGCCCACCGGCCGCCGTACCGACCCCGGGCCCGGCCCCTGGGACGACTGCTTCGGCATGCCGGACGGGGTGGACGTGACCCTGACCTGGCCCGGCGAACTGGAGTTGAGGGTCACCAGCCGCTGCGAGTGGGTGGTCGTCTACGACGAGCAGGCCGAGGCCGTCTGTGTGGAGCCGCAGACCGGCCCGCCCAACGGGCTCAACACCCATCCCCGCCTGGTCACGCCCATCGATCCGCTGGAGGCCACCACCACCTGGACCTGGCGCCGCCCTGACCAGGAGCTGTCCTAGGCTCGTCGCCATGAGCGATGCGCGCGAGAAGCTGCTGCGGCAGATCAAGGACAAGGCCGTGGTCCACGGCAGGGTGACCCTCTCCTCCGGCAAGGAGGCCGACTACTACGTCGATCTGCGCCGGATCACCCTGGACGGCGAGGCCGCGCCGCTGGTCGGCCAGGTGCTGCTCGACCTCACCGACGGCCTGGAGTACGACGCGGTGGGCGGTCTGACCCTCGGTGCCGACCCGGTGGCCGCCGCGATGCTGCACGCCGCCACCGCGCGCGGCCGGCGGCTGGACGCCTTCGTGGTCCGCAAGGCGGGCAAGGCACACGGTCTCCAGCGCCGGATCGAGGGACCGGACGTGGCGGGCCGCCGGGTGCTGGCGGTCGAGGACACCTCCACCACGGGCGGCTCGGTGCTCACGGCGGTCGAGGCGCTGCGGGAGGCCGGGGCGGAGGTCGTGGGCGTGGCCGTCATCGTCGAGCGCGGCGCGGCCCCGGCGATCGAGAAGGCCGGACTGCCGTACTACCAGGCGTACGGCCTGGACGACCTGGGCCTGTCCTGACCGACAACCGGAGGAGGGCCGGAAGCGTCACCGTTTCACGTGAAACGGTGACGCTGGGTAGGCCGGCCGGCGGTGCGGGGCCCGCCCCCGGCGGTGAACGGATGCTGGGGTGGAGCAGGCCGCCCCGTCTGGGAGGATGGGAGCGACGATGACGTCGTTCCGTTGACCCACACCGAGCCGAACAGCTTTCGCACACCATCAAGGAGCGGACAGATGCCCATCGCAACCCCCGAGGTCTACAACGAGATGCTCGACCGGGCGAAGGCAGGCAAGTTCGCCTACCCCGCCATCAACGTGACCTCGACGCAGACGCTGCACGCCGCGCTGCGCGGTTTCGCCGAGGCGGAGAGCGACGGCATCGTCCAGATCTCCACGGGTGGCGCCGAGTTCCTGGGCGGCCAGTACAACAAGGACATGGTGACCGGCGCGGTCGCGCTGGCCGAGTTCGCGCACATCGTCGCCGAGAAGTACCCGGTCAACATCGCCCTGCACACCGACCACTGCCCCAAGGGCAAGCTGGACGGCTACGTCCGCCCGCTGCTGGAGCTCTCCCGCAAGCGCGTGGAGGCGGGCATGGGTCCGCTCTTCCAGTCCCACATGTGGGACGGCTCGGCCGAGACCCTGGCCGACAACCTGGAGATCGCCCAGGAGCTGCTGGCCGCCGCCGCTGCCGCGAAGATCATCCTGGAGGTGGAGATCACCCCCACCGGCGGTGAGGAGGACGGCGTCAGCCACGAGATCAACGACGAGCTGTACACCACCGTCGACGACGCGGTCCGCACCGCCGAGGCGCTGGGCCTGGGTGAGAAGGGCCGCTACCTGCTGGCCGCCTCCTTCGGCAACGTCCACGGCGTCTACAAGCCGGGCAACGTCGTCCTCCGTCCCGAGCTGCTCAAGGAGCTCCAGGAGGGGGTGGCCGCCAAGTTCGGCAAGCAGAGCCCGTTCGACTTCGTCTTCCACGGCGGCTCCGGCTCCACCGAGCAGGAGATCGCCACCGCGCTGGAGAACGGCGTGGTGAAGATGAACCTCGACACCGACACCCAGTACGCGTTCACCCGTCCCGTGGCGGACCACATGTTCCGCAACTACGACGGTGTGCTGAAGGTGGACGGCGAGGTCGGCGACAAGAAGACCTACGACC
This sequence comes from Streptomyces rubellus, assembly GCF_036323805.1. Lineage (NCBI taxonomy): Bacteria > Bacillati > Actinomycetota > Actinomycetes > Kitasatosporales > Streptomycetaceae > Streptomyces > Streptomyces rubellus. Next base: position 130,037 of record NZ_JAZDCX010000017.1, on the reverse strand, counting down.
CGCGCAGCTGGGGCAAGCTCGCCGAGGCGGGCATGGCCGCGCGCGTGCTCCAGGCGTGCGAGAACCTGCGCTCCACGGGCACCAGGCTGAAGTAACGGGCGCGCACCCGTACCCCGGACGGGCCCGGCACCCGCATGGCGGGTGCCGGGCCCGTCCGTACCCGGACCGGGACCGTGCAGACTGGGGGCATGGTCATTCACGAGAACCTGCTCGGGGGGCCGCCCCCGACCCATCTTCCCGACGACCCCGAGCCGCGCGAGCTGCTCGCCGCGGGCACTCCCCCCGCCGATGTCGCCGCGAAGCACCCGGCCTCCTCCCTGGCCTGGGCGCAGCTCGCCGACGACGCCTACACGGCCGGGCGCATGGTCGAGTCGTACGCCTACGCCCGCACCGGCTACCACCGGGGTCTGGACGCCCTGCGCCGCAGCGGCTGGAAGGGGCACGGTCCGGTCCCCTTCGAACACGAGCCGAACCGGGGCTTCCTGCGCGCCCTGCACGCCCTGGCCCGGGCCGCCAAGGCCATCGGGGAGCAGGAGGAGTACGAACGCTGCACCACCTTCCTGAAGGAGAGCTCGCCCACCGCGGCGGCCACCCTCTCCTGACCGGCTCTTGCCGTCGCCGGGCCCCGAACCGATGATCTGCGGGTAAGGGCCCGGCGATCCCGGGCGAGCGCGCAAGGAGAACAGCCCTCATGACCTCACAGTCGTCGCAGCAGCCGGAGACCGGCACCACCGGCCCGGAGGAGCCCAACCTCGACTTCGCGGGCACCACCCCGTACGAGGACTACGTCAAGGCCGACGTCCTCACCCACCTCCAGCACCCGCTCTCCGACGATCCCGGAGAGCTGGCCTTCCTGGTGACCACCCAGGTGATGGAACTGTGGTTCACCGTCATCGTCCACGAGTGGCACACCGCCTCCCGGGCGCTGCGCGCGGACGACCTGAACCGCGCACTGGCCGCACTGCGGCGCTCCACCTACGAGCTGACCTCGCTCAACGCCTCCTGGGAGCCGCTGGCCCACCTCACCCCGGCGCAGTTCAACTCCTACCGCTCCGCCCTCGGTGAGGGCTCGGGCTTCCAGTCCGCGATGTACCGGCGGATGGAGTTCCTGCTCGGCGAGAAGTCCGCCGCCATGCTCGTCCCGCACCGCGGCGCGCCGCGCGTGCACGCCGAACTGGAGAAGGCGCTGCACGAGCCGAGCCTGTACGACGAGGTGCTGGGCTACCTCGCCCGCCGCGGCGAGGACGTCCCCCGGTCCGTGCTGGAGCGGGACGCCTCCCTGCGCTACGAGCCCGACCCGGGGGTGGAGGCGGTCTGGGCGCGGATCTACTCCGGCGACCCCGGCAGCGATCTGCTGCGGCTGGGCGAGGCGCTGACCGAGGTGGCCGAACTCGTCTGGCGCTGGCGCAACGACCATCTGACGGCCACCCGCCGCGCCATGGGCGCCAAGCAGGGCACCGGCGGCTCCGCCGGGGTGGCCTGGCTGGAGAAGCGCGCCCGCAAGAACGTCTTCCCCGAACTGTGGACGGCCCGCAGCCATGTCTGAGCACACCGAACCGCACGACGAGGCGGCCGCACTGGACGCCGCCGACGAACTGGCCGGCCGGCGCGCCGACTTCGTCCTCGACGACGAGAAGGGCGAGCCGGTCGTCTACCTCGACGGCAACTCCCTCGGCGCGCTGCCCCGCACCGTGCCCGCCCGCCTCGCCGAGGTCGTGGAACACGAGTGGGGACGGCTGCGCATCCGCTCCTGGACCGAGTCCGGCTGGTGGACCGCGCCCGAGCGCGTCGGCGACCGCATCGCCCCGATCGTCGGCGCCGCGCCCGGCCAGGTCGTCGTCGGCGACTCCACCAGCGTCAACGTCCTCAAGGCGGTGGTCGCCGCGATCCGTCTCGCCCGCGAGGACAACCCGGCCCGCACCGACCTGCTGGTCGACGAGGCCACCTTCCCCACCGACGGCTACCTCGCCGTCTCCGCCGCCCGGCTGACCGGTGCCGCGGTGCGCGCGCTGCCCGCCGAGGGGCTGCCGGGCTCGGTGGGGCCGCGTACCGCCGCCGTCCTGGCCAACCACGTCGACTACCGCACCGGCGAACTGCACGACCTGCCCGGCATCACCGCCGCCGCCCACGAGGCCGGCGCGTACACGGTGTGGGACCTGTGCCACAGCGCGGGCGCCCTGCCGGTCGGGCTGGACGAGCACGGCGTGGACCTGGCCGTCGGCTGCACGTACAAGTACCTCAACGGCGGCCCCGGCGCCCCCGCCTACCTCTACGTCCGCCGCGACCTCCAGCCGCGCTTCGACTCCCCGCTGCCCGGCTGGAACTCGCACGCCGACCCGTTCGCCATGAACCCGGAGTACGAGCCCGCCGACGGCGCCGTACGCGGCCGGGTCGGGACCCCGGACATCCTGTCCATGCTGGCGCTGGAGGAGGCACTGAAGGTCTGGGACGGGGTGGACATCGCGGCGGTGCGGGCCAAGAGCCTGGCGCTGACGGACTTCTTCCTGCGCCGTGTGGACCACTACGCGCCCGCCGGGCGGCTGGAGTGCCTCACCCCGGCCGAGCACGGCAGGCGCGGCAGCCAGGTCGCGCTGCGCTGCGCGGACGCGGGCGCGGTCATGGACGCGCTGGTCGCGCGGGGCGTGGTGGGTGACTATCGCCGCCCGGACGTGCTGCGTTTCGGCTTCACCCCGCTGTACACGTCCTTCGCCGACACCGAGCGCGCCGCCCGCGTCCTGGGCGAGGTGCTGAGGAGCCGGTGAGGCGGGACGTCAACGACGCCGAGGAGGCGGCACTGCTGGGCCTGGCCCCGGTGCCGCCGCCCGCCACCGAGCGGTACGGGTCCCACCCCTCCCAGGTGATCGACCTGTACGGGCCCGGGGAACTGTCCGGCGCGCCCCTGGTGGCCGTCCTGCACGGCGGGTTCTGGCGCGAGGCGTACGACCGCGCCCATCTCTCCCCGCTCGCCGCCGCGCTGGCGGACGGGCACGGCCTGCGGGTGGCGCTGGTGGAGTACCGGCGGGTGGGCGGGGGTGGTGGTTGGCCGGGCACCTTCGAGGACGTCGAACGCGCACTGGCGCAGCTGGCCGGGCTCGGGGAGGTGCGGGCGCTGATGGGGCACTCGGCGGGTGGTCACCTCGCGCTGTGGGCGGCGGCGCGTGGGCTGGTGCGGGGGACGGTCGTCGCCGTCGCCCCGGTGGCCGATCTCGGCCGCGCCCACGAGCTGGGGCTGAGCGGCGGCGCGGTCGCGGAGCTGCTGGGTGGCCCGGGGGAGGTGGCGGGCCGGCTGCCGGAGGCCGATCCCGTGCGGTTGCCGCCGCCCGACCCCACCGCGGTCACCGTACGGCTCCTGCACGGCACCGAGGACGCGGACGTGTCCGTCGAACTGTCCCGCCGCTACGCCGCCGCCACCGGCGCCCACCTGACCGAACTGCCCGGCACCGGCCACTACGCGCCTGTCACCCCCGGCACGGCGGCCTTCGCCCGGCTGACGGGAGCCCTCTGACGAGGGGTGCGTGCCCGGGGTCCGGGGTCCGGGGTGCGGGGTGCGGGTGGGGTGCGTGCTGGGGTCGGGGCCAGTCCGGGGCGACCATTCCGGACGGCATGATTTACGGCCGTGATCGTGTCACGTCTCCTCACCCGCTCATTGGCCGCAAATCACGCTTGAGTGTCCGGAACGGTCGCCCCTCCCCGTCCCCTCCCCGGCGTCGCCGGGTGCGCCCCGTCGTGCCTGCGGTCCTCCACGCCCACCGGCTCGTGCACGTCGTGTGACGCCCCTGGCCGTGGCCGGACGGCCACTCGCTCCTGGTGGCGAGGGTGACCGGGACGTGCCGCGGTGCGGGCCGGGTTGCCGGCCGTGCACCCGTACCTGTGAGGGCGGCCGAGGCATACCTCCCGTCGTGGGGTGCCGGTCGTTCGGCCGGGTCCGTGAGGGCGGCCGGGTTGCTGTGCGTCCCTGGTGTGCGGGGGTGTTCCCTGGCGGAGCCGGGGCGGTTTGCGGGCACGTTCGGCGGGCCGGTCCGTGCCGATCCCCGATCCGGGCGACCATCTCGGGAGCGGGATCGGCCCGGGGAGGTATGTGACGCGGTCCGCGATCGGGTGACCGTGTCGGGAGTGGGGCTGGTCTGGAGCGCAGGGGAATCGGACCGGTAGTCGGGCGACGGCGGGAGGGGACGGGGAGGGGTGACCGTTCCGGACACTCAAGCGTGATTTGCGGCCAATGAGCGGGTGAGGAGACGTGACACGTCCACGGCCGTAAATCATGCCGTCCGGAATGGTCGCCCCGGACTGGCCCCGACCCCCGCACGCACCCCACCCGCACCCGGGCGCAGCCCGTAGTACCTGAGACGGACCCACCGGGATGCGACTGGGGGCGGACGCCCCGGGGGACCGGACTGCCTAGGCTCGGTGCCGTGACCGAGACGACGACGAAGGCATCCGTCCCCGCCGACGGGCGGCGCACCGAGCTGCGGATGGCCCGAGACACCCTGCGCGGACTGCGCGAGAACCTGCTGACCGGTGCCTTCGCGTTCCGCCCGCTGCCGCCGCTGTCCGCCGACCACCGGCTGCTGCGCCGGCTGCCCGACCGGGTGCGCGGACCCGCCCGCCGGCTGCCGCACCTGGCCGTCCTGGGGCTGGCACTGCTGCTGATGTCGATCGAGATGGACAGCAGGTTCTACGACGACGGGGCCCCCCTCCGGGCGCTGCTCCTCGGGGTGCCGCTGATCATGGTGCTCTTCCGGCCCATCGGTGCCTTCTGGGTGTCGATCGGCGGTGTGCTCGTCTCCGCGACCGTCGCCGGGCGGGACTGGGGCAACTGGCCCTGGACGGACGCGGCCATCTTCTCGCATCTGACGATCATGCTGATCGTCGCCTACCGGTCCCGGCCCCGGACGGCGTTCGACATGTGGCTGGTGACCGCCCTGCCCGGCGGGCTGTTCCTGCTGCTCGCTCCCAGCTACGCCACCACCAATGTCCATCTCATGCTGATCCTCTCCGGGCTCGCCCTCACTCTCCTGCTGGGGATACGCAGTTGGCAGGACTCGCGCCGCCAGGTCGTCGAGCAGGGCGCGGTGGTGGCCGAGGAGCGTTCCCGGCGGACCCTGCTGGAGGAGCGCACCACGATCGCCCGTGAGCTGCACGACGTGGTCGCCCACCACATGTCGGTGGTCGCCATCCAGGCCGAGGCCGCCCCCTACCGGGTGCCGGACCCGCCCGAGGAGCTGGTGGCGGCGCTGGCCACCATCCGGGAGAACGCGGTGACGGCGCTGACCGAGCTGCGCCGGGTCCTGGGTGTCGTACGCGCCGACCTGCCCGGCGGGCTGGAGCTGGGGCCGGAGGCCCCGCAGCCCACCCTCGCCGATCTGGACGAGCTGCTGGACAACGTGCGGCGCGCCGGGCTGGAGGTGGAGTCGGTGCGGACGGGGAGCGTACGGCCGCTGCCGCAGGGCGTGGAGCTGTCGGCGTACCGCATCGTGCAGGAGGCGCTGAGCAACGTCCTGCGGCACGCGCCCGGTGCGCACACCCGGGTGGAGCTGGCCTATGTGCCCGTCGGGCTGGGGCTGCGGATCGTCAACGGCCCGCCGGGGGAGCCGGTGAAGGAGTCCCCGGGCAGCGGGCACGGCCTGGTGGGGATGCGGGAGCGGGCGGCGGTGCTCGGCGGGGAGCTGGACGCCGAGCCGACCGGGGACGGAGGTTTCGCGGTGGAGGTCTTCCTGCCGCTGGAGCCGGCGGAGCGGGAGCCGGACGGTGGTCCCGCGTGATCCGGGTGGTGATCACCGACGACCAGGTGATGGTCCGGGAGGGCTTCTCCGTCCTGCTGAACGCCCAGCCGGACATGGAGGTGGTCGGGGAGGCGGTCGACGGCCGGGAGGCCGTGGAGCAGGTCGCCGCGCTCGCCCCGGACGTGGTGCTCATGGACATCCGGATGCCCCGGCTCAACGGCCTGGAGGCCACCCGGGAGATCTGCGCATCGGGGGCCGCGGCGAAGGTGCTGATCCTGACCACCTACGACCTGGACGAGTACGTCTACCAGGCGCTGCGTGCCGGGGCGAGCGGCTTCCTGCTCAAGGACGCCTCCGCCCGCCAGCTCGCCGACGGCGTACGGACGGTGGCGGGTGGCGAGGCGCTGCTCGCGCCCGCGGTCACCCGGCGGCTGATCGTGGAGTTCTCCCGGCTCGCCGGGCAGTCCGGGCCGCGTGTCCCGCTCCTGGAGCGGATCGGGGATCTGACCGAGCGCGAGACCCAGGTGCTCGCGCTCGTCGCGCAGGGCCTGTCCAACGGTGAGATAGCCGCCGAGCTCGTCGTCGCCGAGTCCACGGTGAAGACCCACGTCAGCCGGGTGCTGGTCAAGCTGGGGCTGCGCGACCGCACCCAGGCGGCGGTCTTCGCGTACGAGTCGGGACTGGTCACACCGGGCGGCTGAGGCTGCCCCGACGGTCCGGGCGAGGGGGCGCGAGCGGTCACGGATCGGTTGCGCCGTCGGCGGCGCGCGGCGCGCACTCTATCCTCGACCCACAGGTGAGTTGGGGAGGAGCGGCGCGCGATGGAGCCATTGGGGGAGGGGGACCCGCGCTGGGTGGGCGGCTACCGGCTGCTGGGCGGACTGGGTGCCGGCGGGATGGGCCGGGTCTATCTGGCCCGTTCCGAGCGCGGCCGTACGGTCGCGGTGAAGGTCGTCCGTCCGGAGCTGGCCCGTGAGCGGTCCTTCCGGGAGCGCTTCGCCAAGGAGGTCACCGCCGCGCGGCGGGTCGGCGGCCAGTGGACGGCGCCGGTGCTGGACGCCGACACCGAGGCCGAGACGCCCTGGGTGGCCACCGGCTACATCGCCGGGCCGTCCCTGCAGTCGGTGGTGGAGGAGGACCACGGCCCGCTGCCGGAGCACTCGGTGTACGCGCTGGCCGCCGGGCTGGTCGAGGCGCTGCGCGCGATCCACGGCGCCGGGCTCGTGCACCGGGATCTGAAGCCGTCCAACGTGCTGGTCACGATCGACGGGCCGAAGGTGATCGACTTCGGTATCGCCCGCGCCCTGGACTCCGTCACCGAGAGCGGGCTGACCCAGACCGGCGCGGTCATCGGCTCGCCGGGCTTCATGTCGCCCGAGCAGGTGCGCGGTGAGCGCGTCACCCCGGCGAGCGACATCTTCTGCCTGGGCTCGGTGCTCGCCTTCGCCGCCACCGGCCGGATGCCGTTCGGCGGTGACGACAGCGGCTTCCACGCCCTGTTGTTCCGGATCGCCACGGAGCCGCCGGACCTGACGGGGCTGCCCGGTTCGCTGCGCGAACTGGTGGCGGCCTGCCTGGCGAAGGAGCCCGCCGACCGGCCCTCGCTGGACGAACTGGCCGCCCGGGTCGGGCCGCACGCGCCGGTGGGCGGCACCTGGCTGCCCGGCGAGGTGCTGGCCCAACTCGGCCGCCACGCCGTCCGGCTCCTGGACAGCGAGGATCCGGACGCCGCCGTGGACGCCCCCTTCGGGAGGACGGCCGGTGCCGCCGCGCCGCCGCGGCCGGGCACTCCGCCGCCGCCGTCCGTGTCCCCGGTGCCGGCCGCCCCGGGGTTCCCGGCGCCCGGCGCCGTGGTCGCCGCGCCGGGGCCCGTCGCGTACCCCTCGGCGCCGCCCACCGCGCCGGTCGGCCTGTCCGGGCCGTACGTGCCCCGGCAGCCGTGGCACTCCACGCCGCCGCAGGGCGCCGGCCCCTACCCGGCTCCTCCCGGTGTCCTGCAGCCGCTGCGCGGCGTGTCCCTGGCGCTGTGCGCGACGCTGAGCGCGGTGCTGCTGTGCACCCTGGTGGAGTTCATGCTGAACATCCGCCTCTACAACGCGCTGGACGCGACCGAGGAGACGACGCTGGGCGATCTCCGGATCGACCACGAGTCGCTGCGCACGACCACCGACGCGATGACGGGTCTGAGCGTGCTGTTCGGCCTGCCGGTGGTCGTGCTGTGGGTGCTGTGGTTCTGGCGGGCCCGGGTGAACGCCGAGGTGTTCGCGCCCGGGCGGATCCGGTACGGCCGGGGGTGGGCGGTCGGCTCCTGGTTCACCCCGGTGGTCTGCCTCTTCATGCCCAAGCAGATCGTCAACGACGTCTGGGACCACAGCGATCCGGCCGTGGACCGGGGCGACTGGTACGGCCCCCGCCGCCGCGGCACCCGCGGGCTGCTCAACAGCTGGTGGACGCTGTGGCTGTGCATGCTGCTCGGCGGGCTCCTGGAGTGGGAGTCCTGGTACGAGTCCGGGACCGTCGGCGACGCGCAGGGCACCGTGGCCTACTCGGTCCTGCTGGACCTGGTGGAGCTCCCGGCGACGCTGCTGGCGATCCTGGTGGTGCTGCGCCTGACCGGGATGCAGGAGAGCCGGGGCGCCGGCCGGCGGTGACGCCGCCGGACCGGCGGGAGCGCGAGCGGTCGGCGCGGTTGTCCGGCGGTGCGGCGGCGCAGCGCCACCAGCAGGCCGGCCACCCCCGCGAGCGCGGCACCGCCGACGGCCGCCGCCCGGGGGGAGAGTGGCTCGGAACCGGTGGCGCCGGTGTGGACGACGCCGGTGTGGACGAAGGAGCCGGACAGCAGTTCCCCGGTGCCGCACAGCACGATCACGGGATAGCTGCCGCCGACGGCCAGCCCCGGCCGTACGGCGGCGGTGGCGTGCCGCTCCCGGACCGGGCCGCCGGCGGGGCGTTCCAGGGCGACGGTCCGCTCGAAGGCGGGCGAGGAGACGGTGCCGCCCGGACCGCCCGCCTCGCACACGGCGCGTACGCCGACGGTGGTGCCCGCGCCGCCGTGGTGCGGGCTGAGGACGAGTTCCCGGCCGGTGCCGGGGGTGGCGTCGCCGGTGTCCGCGGCGGCCGGTGCCGGGTTGACGGCCAGGGCGGCTGTCAGGGCGGCGGCCAGAGCGGTTGTCAGGGCGCTTGTCAGGGTGGTGGCGAGGCAGCGGGCGGCGGTGCGCCGCCGGGGGTGCGGGGACTGCATGGCGACCTCCTGCGACGTTCCGGCACGGTGCCGGCCGGCACCGGTGGGTGCCGGTCCGTGTCGGTCCGTGTCGTCTGTGGCATCGCCCCCATGCGAGCAGCGTCCCCGGCCTCCCGCATCCCCGGCGGGCGGCGGGGGTGACACGGCTGCGCCGTACGGCGGAGCGTGACCACCCGGTCGCGTCCCGTCGTACGGCGCCTCGCCGCCGCCGGCCCGCCGGCGGCCGCCGTCAGCCGATGTCGCGGCGCCGGAAGGCGGCGATCCCGGCCACCAGCGGCACGGCCGCGAGCAGCAGCAGCCACAGGTACGGCGCCGCGGTCACCTCCGCGCCGGGCAGCTTGGGCAGGTGGGTGAACGGGCTGATGTTCATGACCGACTGCGGCAGATCCAGCGACGGGCCGATCCAGCCGATCACCAGCACCACGACGACCAGGCCCCAGGCCGCCACGCTCAGCGCGGGCAGGGCACCGAAGAGCAGCACCGCCGCCCCGGCGAGCAGCCACACCGCGGGCGTCTGCGCCAGGGAGGCGCCGGTCGCCCGCCACACCTGGCCCATGTCACCGGCGGCCAGGCCGTAGCCCAGGCCCGTGGTCAGGCCGCTGACGAGGAGCAGGAGGACCGATCCGGCGTAGGCGATGACCAGATGGCTGCTCGCCCAGCGCAGCCGGGGCAGCACCGAGGCGAGGAGCGGCTCGGCGCGTTCGGAGGTCTCCTCGCCGCGCATCCGCAGCACCGCGCTCACCGCGTAGATCGCCGCGAGCATGCCGAACAGGCCGATCATGGCGGCGAGGAAGGCGTCGGTGATGCCCTGGGCACCGCCCATCCGCTCGATGATCTCGCGGCTCTGCTCGTTGTCGCCGATCAGCTCGTCCGCACCGTCCGCCATGGCTCCGAAGGCGAAGCCGCCCAGTGCGAAGCCGGTGCCCCAGCCCAGCAGGGAGCCGCGCTGGAGCCGCCAGGCCAGTCCGTACACTCCGCCGATCCGGCCCTCGGCGGGGCCGGGGCGGGTGGCCAGGAAGCTGGCGCCGACGTCGCGCCGCCCGGCCAGTCCGTACGCCACGGCGGACACCACCACGGTCAGGGCCACCATCAGCAGCAGCACCCAGAACCGCTCGTCGGCGTACGGCCGCACGTTCCGCGTCCAGCCCAGCGGGGAGAGCCAGGCCAGTGGGGAGGAGCCGTCCGCCGTACCGGAGTCGCCGGCGGCGCGCAGCATGAACGCGGCGCCGAGCGCGGCGCCGGTCAGCCCCTTGGCGAGCCGGGCGCTCTCGGTGAGCTGGGCGGCCAGGGCGGCGAAGGCGGCGAAGACCATGCCGGTGCCGCCGATGGTGAGTCCCGTCGCCACCGAGCCCGCGGTGGGCAGGCCGATGCCGATCAGGCCGAGGGCGATGAGGACGGCGGCCGCGGCGTTGGCGACGGCGGCGGCCAGCAGTGCGGCGGTCAGCGGTGCGCGGTGGCCGACCACGGCGGCGGAGATCAGCTCCTGGCGGCCGGTCTCCTCCTCCTCGCGGGTGTGCCGCACCACGATCACCATGCTCACGATGGCGATGAGCACGCTTCCGGTGGTGAGCAGCTCCCACACCGAGACCGCGCCGAGGGTGGGCTCGAAGACCGGGCCGTAGATCGCGCGCATCGAGGCGTTGGCGTTCGTCGACCGGGCCATGTCGGCGCGCTCGGCCGCGGTCGGGTAGAACTGCTCGACGGCCACGGCGCTCTGGGTGGCGAGCACGGCGAGCAGGATCACCCACACCGGGATCAGCAGCCGGTCGCGGCGCAGGGCGAGCCGCAGCAGCGTCCCGGTGCCGGCCAGGTCCTGACGGGAGCCGCCGCGGCGCTCGGGGGCCGGCGCCGTGCGGGTGGGGGGAGAGGTCACGGCGGTCACGGCGCCACCGCCCGCTCGGCCTGCTCGGTCTCGCCGGTGCCGTCCGCCGGGAGCTCCTCCTGGTAGTGCCGCAGGAACAGCTCCTCCAGGGTGGGCGGCGTGCTGGTCAGGCTGCGGACGCCGGCCTCGCTGAGCCGCCGCAGCACGGCGTCCAGCTTGTCGGTGTCCACCTGGAGCCGCACCCGCCTGTCCCGCACCTCCAGGTCGTGCACCCCGGGCAGCCCGGAGAGCCCGTCCGGTTCGCTCGCCAGTTCGGCGCTCACGGAGGTGCGGGTCAGGTGCCGCAGGTCGGCGAGGGAGCCGCTCTCCACGGTGACGCCCTTGCGGATGATGCTCACCCGGTCGCAGAGCGCCTCGACCTCGCTGAGGATGTGGCTGGAGAGCAGCACCGTGCGGCCGCGGTCGCGCTCCTCGGCGACGCAGTCCCGGAAGACGCCCTCCATCAGCGGGTCGAGGCCGGAGGTGGGCTCGTCCAGGATCAGCAGTTCGGCGTCGGAGGCGAGGGCGGCGACCAGGGCGACCTTCTGCCGGTTCCCCTTGGAGTACGTCCGGCCCTTCTTGGTCGGATCCAGCTCGAAGCGTTCCAGCAACTCGGCCCGGCGTTTGCGGTCGAGGCCGCCGCGCAGCCGCCCGTAGAGGTCGATGACCTCCCCGCCGGAGAGGTTGCGCCACAGGTTGACGTCACCGGGCACGTACGCCAGCCGCCGGTGCAGTTCGACGGCGTCGTCCCAGGGATCGCCGTCCAGCAGGCGGGCGGTGCCGCTGTCGGGGCGCAGCAGCCCCAGCAGCACGCGGATGGTGGTGGACTTCCCGGAGCCGTTGGGGCCGAGGAAACCGTGCACCTCCCCGGTCTCCACCTGCAGGTCGAGCCCGTCGAGCGCGCGGGTCCGGCCGAAGGTCTTGACGAGGCCGGACACCGAGATAGCCGTGGTTGCCGTGGTCATGGTTCTGAAACTACGCTGAATTCACAATCTTGTGAAGTTGCAAAACGGCCATGATGGTCCGACCTGCCGTGAACTGGAAGGATGGCCGTGTGGTGAACGAGCATTCGAGCGAGGCGGACGGGGCGTACGCGCCGGGGGGCCCGGCGGACGAGGCCCGGGCCGCCGAGGTCGCCGACTTCGTCGAGCGCTTCGCCGCGGAGCTGACCCAGGCCGGTCTGCAGCGCATGGCCTCGCGGGTCTTCGCCTGCCTGCTGGCCGACCATGCGGGCGTGCTCAGCTCCGCCGAGCTCTCCGAGCGGCTGAGGATCAGCCCGGCCGCCGTCTCCGGCGCCATCCGCTACCTCTCCCAGGTGCACCTGGTCACCCGTGAGCGGGAGCCCGGGTCGCGCCGCGAGCGCTACCGGGTGCACGTGGACGTCTGGTACCGGGCGATGACCGACCGCGGACCGCTGCTGGACCGCTGGACGGCCACCCTGGAGCGGGGCGTCAAGGCCCTCGGGCCCGACACCCCGGCGGGGCGCCGGATGGCCGAGTCGGCCGAGTTCTTCGCGTTCATGCGGCGTGAGGTGCCGCTGATGATGGAACGCTGGTACGCCCACCGCGACGCGGACCGGGCCGGGGGGCACGACGGGACCGCCGGCGCCGGGCACCGCTGACGGGTGGGGGTCCGGGGGTTCCGGGCTCCCCCGGGTTCCGGCGTTCCGGTACGGGCCCGGTACGGCCGCCTCAGGACGGGGACGGGGCGGCCCGCGGGACCGGGACCGTCAGCCGCAGCGCCGAGGGGTGCGCCGTCCAGGTGCGGGTGTGGACCGGGCCGGAGACCACCGCGTCGGCGCGGTAGCGGAAGTGCGGCCCGGACACCGTGACCGTCCGCGCCCTCACCCGCACCGGGCCGGGCACCGAGCGCTGCCGTACCACCACGTTCGCGAGACCGCCGTCCGGCGCCAGCCGGACGTCCTCCACCGGGCGGTCCAGATCCGTCAGCAGCACCCCGTCCGCCTCCACGCGCAGCCGCGGCGTCTCCGGCCCGGGTGCGGGCCGGGCCAGGGTGCGCACCAGGGTCCGGCAGCGGTCCAGCACCCCGCCGTCCCCGTCCGCCGGCCGCTGCCGCACCGGCGGGATGCGCAGCCCGCCCAGCACCACCCCGCCGCTGTCGTCTATCAGCAGGTCGAACCGCTGCTCGGCGCCCTCCAGCACGGCCCGCGCCGCCCGCACCGCGTCCAGCGGCACCCCCAGCGACCCGGCCAGCGCGACCGATCCCGGCCGCCCGACCGGCACCACCGCCAGCGCGCAGTCCGGCAGTTCGCGCTTCAGGTGCAGCAGCCGAACCGTACGCAGCAGGGCCCGGTCGTCACCGATCACCACCGGGCGCCGCCGTCCCCGGTGGGCCAGCGCCCGGGCGATCTCCTCGGGACCGTCCGGCAGACACACCTTCATCCTGGGGGCGCCCGCGCACAGTACGTCCCTGGCGATCCGTACGGACTCCCCGTCCGTACGCCTGGCGAGCGGGTCGATGAGCACGAGCAGCGGATGCGGAACCGGCACCTCGGTCCTTTCGGGTCGTACGCGGCGTGGTCGGCGGTGGCGGGCGGCGGCGGGGCGGTGGGCGGTGGGGACGGTACTGGGCGGTGCCCGGGCGGGGAGCGGTGGGGACCGCGACCGGAACGCCGCGTTCGCCTCCCGTCGGAGGAGTCCGGTAATCTCTCGGTGCAAGAGCCCCTGCCGCTGTTGCGCCAGGGGCTTCGTCGATTCGGGGCACCGGTCCGACGGCTCTTGGCCGGCGGGTGGCCGGCACGCACGTTGGACATGCCCCGACGGGAAGGGGTGTACGCCTGTGCCCGCACTTGTGCTGCTCGGGGCTCAGTGGGGTGACGAGGGCAAGGGGAAGGCCACTGACCTGCTCGGTGGCTCGGTGGACTACGTGGTGCGCTACCAGGGCGGCAACAACGCCGGCCACACGGTCGTCGTCGGCGACCAGAAGTACGCGCTGCACCTGCTGCCCTCCGGCATCCTCTCCCCCGACTGCGTCCCGGTGATCGGCAACGGCGTCGTGGTGGACCCGGCGGTCCTGCTGTCGGAGCTGCGCGGTCTGGAGGAGCGCGGCGTCGACACCTCGAAGCTGCTGCTCAGCGGTAACGCGCATCTGATCACGCCGTACCACACCACGATGGACAAGGTCTCCGAGCGCTTCCTGGGCAAGCGGAAGATCGGCACCACCGGCCGCGGCATCGGCCCGACGTACGCCGACAAGATCAACCGGGTGGGCATCCGCGTCCAGGACCTGTTCGACGAGTCGATCCTGGCGCAGAAGGTCGAGGCGGCCCTCGACCAGAAGAACCAGATCCTCGCCAAGCTCTACAACCGCCGCGCCATCGCCGCCGAGCAGGTCGTCGAGGAACTGCTGGGCTACGCGGACAAGCTGCGCGGCTACGTCTGCGACACCACGCTGGTGCTCAACGACGCCCTGGACGAGGACAAGGTCGTCCTCTTCGAGGGTGGCCAGGGCACCCTGCTCGACGTGGACCACGGCACCTATCCGTTCGTGACCTCCTCCAACCCGACCGCGGGCGGCGCCTGCACCGGATCGGGCGTCGGGCCGACGCGGATCGGCCGGGTCATCGGCATCCTCAAGGCGTACACCACGCGGGTCGGGGCCGGTCCCTTCCCGACCGAGTTGTTCGACGAGGACGGGGAGAAGCTGCGCGCCATCGGTGGCGAGCGGGGTGTCACCACCGGCCGCGACCGGCGCTGCGGCTGGTTCGACGCGGTGATCGCCCGGTACGCCACCCGGGTCAACGGGCTCACCGACTTCTTCCTCACCAAGCTGGACGTGCTCACCGGCTGGGAGCGGATCCCGGTCTGCGTCGCGTACGAGATCGACGGCCGGCGGGTGGACGAGCTGCCCTACAGCCAGACCGACTTCCACCACGCCAAGCCGGTCTACGAGATGCTGCCGGGTTGGTCGGAGGACCTCTCCGGGGCCAAGACCTTCGAGGACCTGCCGAAGAACGCGAGGGACTACGTGAAGGCGCTGGAGGAGATGTCGGGGGCGCCGGTCTCCGCCATCGGCGTGGGGCCGGGGCGGGACGAGACGATCCAGATCAACCCGTTCCTCTGAGCGGCCCCGGGGCAGCCGGTCCGGCGGGTTCCGCCGGTGCCCCGGGCCGCCGGGCCGTCGCGCCGCGCCGCCGTGTCCGGCGGCGCGGCTTCACGGCTCCGGGAGCTCCAGGGCGTCCAGCGCCTTCGACAGCCGCTCCAGTGTCCCGCGCACCTCGGTGAGATCCGCCTCCCCGCCCAGCGCCCCCGCCAGCCGGGCCGCGAACTCGGCATGGCCGGGGGTGATCCGCGCGACCGCCGCGCGGCCCTCCTCGGTGGGGGCGAGCAGTTTGGCGCGGCGGTGCGCGGGATTGGGCTCGTACACCGCCAGGCCGCGTTCGACCAGCAGATCGGCGACGCGCTGCACGCTCTGCCGGGTGATGCCCATGGTCCGGGCTATCCCGGCCACCGGCAGCGGCTCGCGCAGCACCGCGCCGAGCACCTGCCACCAGGCGGCGGTCAGCCCGGCGGGCCGGGCCAGCCGTTCGGCGGCGGCCAGGAACTGGCCGTTCAGCCGGAAGACGGTCAGCGCCGTGCCCGACAGCAGTTCGGCGGCGCTCACGCCGCCCCGCCCCCCGGGTGCGCGCCGTGCGCCCCGCGCACCGCGGCCGCGCCGCCGTCCTCTCCGGCGCCGCCGGCCCCTCCGTTCTCGTAAGCCGTCAGCACCTCGTAGGCCGCCGCGTCCGAGTGCCGGAACAGCCGGAACCAGGCGTCGGTCACCTCGGCCGGGTGGGCGGCGAGCCGGGTGAGGATCTCACGGGCGAACGCGACCGGCTCGGTGGGCCCGGCGGTGATCAGGTCGCCGTCGGTGTACGCGTCGGCCTCCCGGTAGCGTGCGCCGCCCCGGTAGCCGGTGGCGGCCAGCACTTCGGCCGCCGCGCCCGTGTGGTCCCGGTCGTCGAGAAGGCCCTCCTTCGCCAGCCCGGTCACGGCCCCGCAGATCGCCGCGACCGGCACCCCCGCGTCGAGGAAGCGGCGGGCCGCGCCCGCGAAGGGCGGCAGGACCTGCTCCCAGGCGTCCGCGCCCGGCAGGATCAGCAGCGCGCTGTCGCCGGGGCGCAGATCGGCGATCGACAGGTGGGGCGTCACCCGCATCCCGCCCATGCTGATCACCGGCTCGCCGCTCTCGCCGACGTACACCACATGGTGTCCGGCCCCCGCCAGCGCGGTGGTCGCATAGGCGGGCTCCCAGTCGGCGAACGTGTCGTAGACGGCGACATGGACGGTCCTGCGCTCCACGGTTCCTCCTCACAGGGCCGGACCATCCGGCCGATCAGGACAGTATGCTGTCACTTCGACAATATGCTGTCAATACTCGGGCGTTAGGCTGCTCCCCGGAGAAACCCGAGGTGCGCGAGGGGTGCGGATGTGTGTGACGTGCGGGTGAGCGAAGGCCGTACCGCCGGCGGCACGGCCACCCGGCGGCCCCCGGCCGCGGGGAGGCGGCCGTGATCCAGCGCAGCACGCTGCGCGCGCAGGTCGCGGACGCGCTGCGCGACGAGGTGCTCGCCGGGCGGCTCCCGGCGGGCAAGGGCTTCACCGTCAAGGAGATCGCCGAGCAGTACGGGGTCTCCGCCACACCCGTGCGCGAGGCGCTCGTCGACCTGTCCGCACAGGGCCTGCTGGACGTGGAGCAGCACCGCGGCTTCCGCGTCCACGTCTTCACCCCCGACGACTACCGGGCCATGGTGGAGGCGCGCGGCCTCGTCATCGAGGGCGTCTTCCGCCGTTCCGCCGCCCTCGCCGGGCCCGTCCCCGGCGGCGAGCGGCTGACCTCGGTGCGCCGCCGTGCCGAGGCCGCCGAACGGGCCGCGCTCGCCGGTGACCTGGACGTACTGATCGGCTACGACCTGCGCTTCTGGCGGGAGCTGGGCGATCTGGTCGGCAACCCCTACATCTCCGACTTCCTCGACCGGCTGCGGGTGCAGTGCTGGGTCTTCGCGGTCCCGCACCTGCGCGAACAGCCCGGACTGCGCGGCTCGCTGTGGGCGGACTACTGCGAGCTGGTCGACGCGGTGGAGCGGCGGGACATCGCGGCGGCCGAGTGCATGGTCACCGCGTCCAACGAGCACTCCCTCGCCCTCGTCGAAAAGCTCGGCTGACGCACTACGCTGTTGCGGCCGCCGTTCTGAGTCCTCGTGTCCCCGTGTCCCCGCATTGGAGCCCCGTTGGCCTGTGACCTCTGGCTGGTGCCGCTCGTCGACGTGCTGTGCCACAGCCCCGAAAACCCCTTCGCCGAGGAGCTCGCGGCGTACGACAGGGCGCTGTCCGCCGCGGGCCTGCCGCCGGTCCCCGTCTACGGCTACATGCCCGGGCTCTCCGGCGACGTGGCCCCCGTCGCGGGCTTCGACTACGACGCGCTGCACTTCCTGCGCCGCGCCCACCTGCTCCAGCTGTGCGGTCTGGAGGTCACCCCGGTCGACGAGCTCGGCGGCGACTACGAGCAGCTGCTGGAGATGTTCGCGCCGACGGCCCAGCAGTCGCACCTGGTCTGGCACTACGACCACACCGGCGCGTACGTCCCGGTCGACTTCGACCGCCCGCTGGCCGACGAGGAGCTCCTCGCGGGCGGCGGCCCGCTGGGTTCCAGCCACGGACTGCTGCGCGAACTGACGGCGGTGGCGCCGTACCTGGGCATCGACCCGGCCAATCCGCCGCCGCCCCCGCCCCCGCCGGCCCGCCCGACGGAGCTGGAGGAGGCCGTGCCCGCGGTCGCGTACGACGGCGGGCCCTTCGCCCGCGAGCGCCACGTCTGGCTGGGCCTGCACGCCGCGGCCACCCGGAGCCTCGCCCAGGGCGCCATGATCCTCTTCGGCTAGCGCCCCCGGTGCGGTGACCGGGGGCCGCCGGCCGGGGGGAGGGCGGGACGGGGAGGCGGGGAACGCCCCCGTGTCCGGTGGCGTCGCGCTAGCCGTGCCGCCCCGGTGCCGTCCCGGCCGCCGCGCACGTGTGCGCCGGGCCCGTGGCGTCCGGGGCGTCCGGGGCCGGGCGGGCGGACAGGCCCTCCCGGTAGGCCCGGGCCACGGCGACCAGTTCGTCGAGCTTGTCGCGGGTGCGCAGCAGCTCGTCGATGTGCGCGGAGAGCCGGTCGCGCTCCCGCGCCATCCGCTCCAGCGCGGCGTCGGAGTTCTCCTCGCTGGGCGCGTAGGCGCAGGGCAGCAGCTCGACGATGGTGCGGCTGGACAGCCCCGCGGCGTACAGCCGCTGGAGGAACGCGACCCGCTCGACGTCGCCCTCCGCGTAGTGCCGCTGCCCGCCGGCACTGCGAACGCTGGTGAGCAGTCCCTGCTCCTCGTAGTAGCGCAGGGACCGGACGCTGGCCCCGGTCCGTGCCGCGAGTTCCCCGATGCGCACGCCGTCCTCCCGAGTGTGATCCGCGTCACAGCGACTTGTACCTGACATCCATGTGAGGTTCTAGCGTAGCCGTCGTGCCCGGGAAACGGGCGCCGCGGAGTACGCGGAGTACGCGGAACATCGAGGAGTCCTGACATGCCGTCGCTTTTCAGCAGCTACCGGCTCGGCGAACTGACCCTTCCCAACCGGGTGGTGATGGCCCCGATGAGCCGGGCCCGGGCCGCCGCCGGCGGCCTGGCGACGCCTTCGATGGCGGCCTACTACGCCCAGCGGGCCACGGCGGGGCTGATCGTGACCGAGGGCGTGCAGCCGAGCCTGGTCGGGCAGTCCAACCCCGGCACGCCGGGGCTGCACACCGACGAGCAGGTCGCCGCCTGGCGTCCCGTGACCGCCGCCGTACACGCCAACGGCGGCCGCATCTTCGCCCAGCTCATGCACGGCGGCCGGGTCTCGCACCCGGACACCACCGGCACGCAGCCGGTCGGTCCCTCGGCCGTCCCCGCCACCGGCGAGGTGTTCACCCCCACCGGACCGCGGCCCGCGCCGGTGCCGCGCGCCCTGGCGACCGCCGAGGTGCCCGAGCACGCCCTCTCCTACGCCCGGGCCGCCCGCCGCGCCGTCGACGCCGGCTTCGACGGCGTGGAACTGCACGGCGCCAACGGCTATCTGATCTCGCAGTTCCTCTCCTCGAACGCCAATTTGCGCACGGACCGCTACGGGGGTTCGGTGGCCAACCGGATCCGGTTCGCCGTCGAGGCGACCGCCGCGACCGTCGAGGCCGTCGGCGGGGACCGGACCGGCATCCGGCTCTCCCCGGGCGGGACGTTCTGGGGCGTGGCGGAGAGGGACGTCACCGAGCTCTACACCGCGCTGCTGACCGAGCTGGCCCGCCTCCGGCCGGCCTACGTCCACCTGGAGGCGACCGCCGACGAGGAGGTGCTGGTGGCCCTGCGCCGGGCGTGGCCGGGCACCCTCGTCATGAACCCGGTGTTCCCGATGGGGCCGAAGCAGACCGGGCGGGACGACGCCGACCGCTGGCTCGGGCTGGGCGCCGACCTCATCAGCTTCGGCCGCGCCTTCATCGCCAATCCCGACCTGGTCGAGCGGCTGCGCGCCGGGCTCCCGGTCGCGCCCGTCGACGAGGCCACGTACTACCAGGGCGGCGACGCGGGGTATCTGACCTACCCGGCGTACCAGTACGCGGCGGCCTGAGGCCCGGCCGCGGGCGGCGCTCAGCGCGGCGGCCCCTCCGGGGGCCGCTGCCGCGGCATGCTGGGACGCGAGCCCGGCGGCAGCGGGAAGCGGGAGGACTGCGCCGCGACCGCCAGATCGGCCCGGGCGCGCCAGGCGGCCGGGGTCAGCGACTGGGTGTGCAGCGGCGCCGGGCCGGAGCGGAACTCCACCATCCAGGAGGCGGTCTCGCCCCGCACCAGCTCGGTGATGTCCTCCGTGAACCGCCGCAGCACCCCCAGACAGCGCTCCGCCGCCTCGCTCGCGGTGCCCTCGGTGGGGCCCAGCACCTCCCGCACGCACTCCGAGGCCCAGTCGTACTGCAGCATCTCCAGCCGCCGCTGCACGGCCTGCGCGGTGGCCATGTCCCGCATCCAGCCCGACGTCAGGCCGAACCAGCGGTCGCAGCCCGCGCACACCGCGGCGGCCAGCAGCGCCAGGAAGGACCACAGGGCCGCGCCGTCCAGCGCGCCGGCCAGGTCCAGCAGCGGCAGGGCGCCGGCCGCCGCCGCCGAGAGCGCGGTGCCCGCCCGCAGCAGCCGGGCGCCCCGGCGCTTGCGCGCCCGGTCGGCCAGATACCACTCGGCGACCTGCAGGGCGCCCTCCTCCGCCCATCGGTACAGCTCGTCCAGGCGCTCGGCCGGCTCGGCCCAGTCCCCCAGGGGGAAAGGCCGCCCGAGCAGGTCCCGGCGCAGATCCCTGCGCGCGCCCCGCCCCGTGCCGCCGGCCGCCTCGGGCCACATGTCCTCCGGCTGACTCACCTGCCACTCCCAACACAGTCCTCGTTCGGACCACTCGCGGAACCGCTAGGGCCCCTTCCTACCGCCAAAAGTGGGAGGCACCGACTCCTTCGCGGTATTTCCGCCCATATGTGGCCCGCGAGTGGGTATAAAGGGCCCTCCTCTGTCCGCCAAAAGAGTGACGGGCCTTGACTTGTCGATTTCCTGCCGTTTTGGCGTTTTGCCGTCTTGGTGCCTTGGTGTCTTGATGTCTTGTCGACTTCCGCGGACGTCTAGCGGGCCTCCGCGCCGGTACGCCGGGCCGCGCGGAGGGCCGTCCGACAGGTGACACGGACGGAGGCGGGCGAGCCGGATCGATAGGCTGCGGGTGTGAAGGTCCTCGTCATCGGCGGCGGCGCCCGCGAACACGCCCTGTGCCGCTCCCTGTCCCTCGATCCCGACGTCACCTCGCTGCACTGCGCGCCCGGCAACGCCGGAATCGCCGAGGTGGCGACCCTCCACCCCGTCGACGCCCTCGACGGCGCGGCCGTGGCCGACCTGGCGGCCGGGCTGCGGGCCGACCTCGTCGTGGTGGGGCCGGAGGCCCCGCTGGTGGCCGGGGTCGCCGACGCCGTGCGCGGGCGCGGCATCGCGGTCTTCGGCCCGTCGGCCGAGGCCGCCCGGCTGGAGGGCTCCAAGGCGTTCGCCAAGGAGGTCATGGCCGCCGCCGGAGTGCCCACGGCGCGCTCGTACGTGTGCACCACCGGCGAGGAGGCCGACGCGGCCCTCGACGCCTTCGGCCCTCCGTACGTCGTCAAGGACGACGGCCTGGCCGCCGGCAAGGGCGTCGTCGTCACCGCCGACCTCGAGGCGGCCCGCGCCCACGCCCGGGAGTGCGACCGGGTGGTGATCGAGGAGTACCTGGACGGCCCCGAGGTCTCCCTGTTCGCCGTCACCGACGGCGAGTGCGTCGTACCGCTGCGGCCCGCCCAGGACTTCAAGCGCGCCCACGACGGCGACGAGGGCCCCAACACCGGCGGCATGGGTGCCTACTCGCCGCTGCCCTGGGCCGACCCCAAGCTGGTGGACGAGGTGCTGGCCACCGTCCTGCAGCCCACCGTGGACGAACTGCGCCGCCGCGGCACCCCGTTCTCCGGGCTGCTCTACGCCGGGCTCGCGCTCACCTCGCGCGGTGTGCGGGTGGTGGAGTTCAACGCCCGCTTCGGCGACCCGGAGACCCAGGTCGTCCTGGCCCGGCTGAAGACCCCGCTGTCCGGGCTGCTGTACGCGGCGGCCACCGGGCGGCTGGCCGAGTTCCCGCCGCTGCGCTGGCGCGACGCGGCGGCCGTCACCGTCGTCGTCGCCGCCGAGGGCTACCCCGCGGCGCCCCGCGCGGGCGATGTGATCGAGGGGCTGGACGAGGTCGCCGAGCGGGACGCGCCCCGGGCGTACGTCCTGCACGCCGGCACCCGGCGGGATGAGTCGGGCCGGGTGGTCAGCGCGGGTGGCCGGGTGCTCTCCGTCACCGCCACCGGCGCCGGGCTGGCCGAGGCCCGGGAGAACGCCTACCGCGCCGTCTCCCGCATCCGGCTGGCCGGCTCGCACCACCGCACGGACATCGCCGCCGGAGCCGCCGGACCGGCCCGGTCCGCAGAACCGGCCGAAGCGGCCGGACCGGCCGGAGGGGGCGCGTAACAGGGCACCCCCGGCGCGGTCGGTCGCGCACCCAGCTTTACCCAAAGCCATTCCATCGAGTGACCGGCTCCTCGTCCGGCTGAGGCCGCCGCGCCTCCCGGCTAAGGTTCCCGCGGGTGACTCCGGCAAGTGGCCCACCGCACATTGCGATGTCGCCCGCCGGTGCCACAGTGGGGGATGACAGGCGCGGAGGAACGGCAAGGGGGTGAGCGGATTCGTGGCACTACCTGAGACGGGCGCGCGCTCGGCGCGCGACCACGCGCTGGCGGTTCTGCGGGTGCGCGGCGCCGCGCTGGGCGCCGCGCTGCTGCCCACCGCCGTGGCCGCCGTGCTGCTGGCCGGCGGGGCGACCGGCCGGCTCGGCGGCGCGGGCTGGGACGCGGCCCGCTGGGCGGCCGTCGCCGTCGCCCTGCCGGTCCTCGCCGCGGCGGCCGCGGTGGCCGCCGTGGTCGCGCGGGCGCGCCCGGCGGTCAGCCCCACGGTGCAGATCGAGGAGGCGGCCGCCCCCGACCTGTACCGGCTGATACGCGAGCTCGCCGACCGGCTGGACGTGCCCGCGCCCTCGGGCATAGCCCTCACACCGGACTGCGACAGCTGGCTGGAGGACCGGGCGCACATCACCCGGGGCCGCCGCCGCGGACCGTTCGGGGCCTGGCCGTTCCGCCCCGGCGGTGCCCGTGCCGCGGCGCCGGTGCTCGTCATCGGCTCCCCCTTCCTGTGGTGGATGCGGGTCGCCGAGCTGCGGGCGCTGCTCGCCCCGGTGGTCGCCGGGACGGGGCCGTCCGCGCATCCGGACATCGCCGCCGCGCGGCGCTTCGTCCGCGGGCTGGACGCCGCCGCCGCGGTCGCCGCGACGGTCCGCGGCCTGCTCCCGAAGCGGCTCGGGTACGGCTTCGCCGGCTGGATCGCCCGGCTGCTGCTGCGGGCCGGGGCCGCCCACGCCGCGGAGATGGAGCGCATGGTCGCGTCGGCCGCGGCCGTACGCGCCCAGGCCGTGGACTACGGCCTGCGGGTCGTCGCCCAGGAGCAGGTGGGGCTGGCGTACGCGGGCTGGGACCGGCTGCTGACCCGGGTCGCGCTGCCCGCCTGGCGCACCGGACGCTGGCCGGTGCGGCTGGACGCCGGGGTGGTCGCGGCGCTCACCGAACTGTCCCGGCGCGACCGGCTGGCGGAGGGGTTCGCCAGCCGGCTGGGCGAGCGTCCCGCCTGCGATCTGCTGGAGGAGCCCGGCGCCGTGGACCGGGCGGTCTCGCTGCTGGCCGCCCGGCTGTTCCACGACGGGCCGACCGAGCCCGGACCCGACTGGGTGCCGGTGGACTGGCAGCAGTATCCGGAGGAGGTCGTGGACCGCATCTGGCGCATCGAGGCGGCCCGGCTCTTCACGGTGCTGCGGGCCACCGGGAACCCGACACTGGACGAGCTGCTCGGCCGGCTGGCCGCCACCGCCGCGGACGGCGGCGGCGCCGAGGAGTTCGTGGCCCGGATAGGAGCGGTGCTCGCCCGGGAGGAGGCCGCCGGCGTCCCCGCGGCCGGCGGCGGCGCCGAGACCGCCGCCCGTACGGCCGGGGGAGTGGCCGTGCTGCCCGCGCCGCCCGCGCCCGCCCCGTCACCCCCGTCGTCCGCGCCGTTCCCGCCGCTGCCCGGCGGGGGCTTTCCGCCGCAGCCGCCGCGCGCCGGCCGCGAGCTGCTGGCCGAGCACATCACGGCGGCCGTCTGCTGCGCGGCCGTGGACACGGCCGGCGCGGTTCCCGGTCTGGACTGGCTGGACGGCCCCGCCCTGTTCGTGGACGGCGAGCGCCGTTCCGATCTGGCCCGGCCCGTCCGCGCGCTGGCCGAGGACGGGGATCCGGAGCCGCTGCGGAACTGGCTGGCGGCCGTGGGCGTGCGACACGACAAACCCATACGGCTGGTCTAGCGACAGGATCTTTCCCGCCGCCCTCCGGGGCCGCCGTGTCGTGCCCTTTCGTGCCGTGTCGTTTCCCTTTCCCCTCTGCTCGACTCCGCCCGTTCCGTGTTCGCTTCTTCTCCGTGTCGCGTCCGTCTTGTCCCTGTATGGGAATCTTCGGGCGTCATGCGCCGGGGTGGCCTCCCGGGCGCCCTCCCCGGCGGGGGAGGGTGCGATTCCGGCCGTCCGGCGACAAAGGGTGACCGACTGTTCGCGTTATGTGATGTGCTGGTGTCTGACATCGCGGAAGCGAAGCCGGAAGCAGCCGGGACGACAGGGAGGGGCGAACAGGTGAGCACGGAGCAGACTCGCCGGCGCTGGGAGTCGGGGGCTCTCGCCCACGCGGTCACCGATCCGTTCGGCCAGGGCCCGCTGCCCTGGCTCCGGTGCGGCGAGCACTACTTCGACGACACCGGACACGTCGTCCCCTGGTACCTCGACCACAGCAGCCTGGGCGGCGGCACCGGGAACGGCGGCGCGGCGGTCCCGTCCCGGAGTTCCCGGAGCGGCCCGCGCACCGCCGACGACGTGCGCTGCCAGATCAAGGGCTTCACCTCCGAGAGCGCCGTCTGCCCGGGCGGGTCCATCGACTTCCGGATCACGGTCAACCCGCCCCAGCCGTTCGGCGTGGACATCTACCGCATCGGCCACTACGGCGGCGAGGGCGCCACCAAGATCATCACCAGCCCCCGGCTGTCCGGCATCGTCCAGCCCGAGCCGCTGACCGCCGACCGCACCGTCTCCTGCCACCACTGGTGGCTCTCCTGGCGGCTCCAGGTCCCCGAGTACTGGAGCACCGGCGCCCATGTGGCCGTGCTGACCACCGCCGACGGCCACCGCTCGCACATCCCGTTCACCGTCCGCGACGAACGGCCCGGTGATCTGCTGCTGGTCGTCCCGGACGTCACCTGGCAGGCGTACAACCTCTTCCCGGAGGACGGCCGCACCGGCGCCAGCCTGTACCACGCCTGGGACGCCGAGGGCCGGCTGCTGGGCGAGGCGGACGCGGCTGTCACCGTCTCCTTCGACCGGCCGTACGCGGGCGCGGGCCTGCCCCTGCACGTGGGTCACGCCTACGACTTCATCCGCTGGGCGGAGCGCTACGGCTACGACCTCGCCTACGCCGACACCCGCGATCTGCACGCCGGGCGCGTCGACCCCGCCCGCTACCGGGGGCTGGTCTTCGCGGGCCACGACGAGTACTGGTCGGTGCCGATGCGCCGCGCGGTGGAGAAGGCCCGCGACAGCGGCACCTCGCTGGTCTTCCTCTCCGCCAACACCATGTACTGGCAGGTGGAGCTGCGGGCCTCCGCCTCCGGCGTCCCCGACCGGCTGCTGACCTGCCGCAAGGACCGCGGCCCCGGCCGCTCCCAGCGCTGGCGCGAGCAGGGCGAGGCCGAGCAGCAGGTGCTGGGCATCCAGTACGCCGGCCAGGTGCCCCGGCCGTATCCGCTGGTCGTGCGGAACGCCCACCACTGGCTGTGGGAGGCCACCGGGGCGGCCGAGGGCGACGAGCTGCCCGGACTGGTGGCGGGCGAGGCCGACCGCTACTTCCCGCGCACCGCCCTGCCCCTGCACACCGACCGGGTCCTGCTGGCCCACTCGCCCTACCAGGACGCCGCGGGCGCCCGGCGCCACCAGGAGACCTCCCTGTACCGGGCGCCCAGCGGCGCCCTGGTCTTCGCCTCCGGCACCTTCGCCTGGTCACCGGCCCTGGACCGCCCCGGCCACGTCGACACCCGCGTCCAGCGCGCGACGGCCAACCTCCTGGACCGCATCTGCGGGCACGGCTGAGGCACGGCCGCCGGCCGGCGGCGGCCCGCTCTCCGGCCGCCGGCCGGTCATCTCCCCGCCGGGACGGGGCCGTTCGGGTACGTCCGGCCCACCCGTCCGTCCGACCCCGGCCGGTGCCGTGTCCTCCCATACGGGACAATCGGCATCACGTACCAAGCCACAGGAGGAGCCGTGACCGGATTCGTCGACAAGCCCGAGCCCGCGCAGGTGCCGGGCCTGACGCACGTGCACACGGGCAAGGTGCGGGACCTGTACCGGAACGAGGACGGCGACCTGGTGATGGTCGCCAGCGACCGGGTGTCCGCGTACGACTGGGTGCTGCCCACCGAGATCCCCGACAAGGGACGCGTCCTCACCCAGCTGTCCCTGTGGTGGTTCGACCAGCTCGCCGACCTGGTGCCGAACCATGTGGTCTCCACCGAGCTGCCGCCCGGCGCCCCGGCCGGCTGGGCGGGCCGCACGGTGGTCTGCCGCTCCCTGCGGATGGTCCCGGTCGAGTGCGTGGCCCGCGGCTACCTCACCGGCTCGGGCCTGGCCGAGTACGAGGAGACCCGCACGGTCTGCGGGCTGGCCCTGCCCGAGGGACTGGTGGACGGCTCCGAGCTGCCCGCCCCGATCTTCACGCCGGCCACCAAGGCCGAGGTCGGCGAGCACGACGAGAACGTCTCCTACGAGGAGGTCGCCCGCCGGGTGGGCGCCGAGACGGCCACCGCGCTGCGCCAGCTGACCCTGGCGGTCTACTCCCGGGGCCGGGACATCGCCCGGGAGCGCGGGATCATCCTGGCCGACACCAAGTTCGAGTTCGGGTACGGGTCCACCGCGGACGGGGCGGACGGTACGGCGGGGGACGAGCTGCTGGTGCTCGCCGACGAGGTGCTCACCCCCGACTCCTCCCGCTTCTGGCCCGCCGACCAGTGGGAGCCGGGCCGCTCCCAGCCCTCGTTCGACAAGCAGATCGTCCGCGACTGGCTGACCTCGCCGGCCGCCGGCTGGGACCGGCACGGCGAGCAGCCGCCGCCGGAACTGCCCGCCGAGGTGGTGGAGCGCACCCGCGCCCGGTACGTCGAGGCGTACGAGCTGCTGACCGGCACCCGCTGGGACTGACGTCCCGGGCCCGCGCGGCACGAAGGCCCCGGTCCGGTGGACCGGGGCCTTTTCGCCGAGCGGACGACGAGGCTCGAACTCGCGACCTCAACCTTGGCAAGGTTGCGCTCTACCAACTGAGCTACGTCCGCACGCACCGTGCGCTTCCCGCCCGACCGGGCGTTCTCCGTACGGCGCGCCTCCACTATAGCCAACCCGCCCGCGGGCCCGCGCCCACCGGTTCACCGCCGGCGGCCGGGTGACGGCCCGGGGCCGTCACGCCCCGCGCACCCGGACGCGGCCGCTCCGCCCGCGCTGTCGCCTCGTCGCGCCGTCCGGTGAACTCGGCGGGGAATTCACCGGATTCCCCCGGCGTCCGGGCGGGAATTCCGGAAGGTGATATTCCTGCAACGCCGGGCGTGATGTGCGTCACGGACAGTGGCGGGTTGTCCGCGGATATTCGCCTTCCCGTACTGATCGCGGTGGAGGAACCGGTGGCGGGAACGGCCCTCCACCGGTTCCGCGCAGAACGGGGGAACCGCTGCCGGTGTGCCCGCCGGCGGCCGGACGTCCCCCTCTTCCGTTCCCGGGACGCCCGGTGCACTGTGCGCGCCGGCCGTCCCGGCCGTCCGTGCAGGAGGAGCCCGTGCTGCTGGAGAAGGTCAACCGCGATCCCCTGGTGAACGGCCACGACGCCGGAGGCGCACCGGAGCACCCGGTGGTCCCGGTCATGACCGCCGCCACCGTCACCACCGCGCAGTCGGGGATCATCAATGTGCCGCTCGCGAACGGAGTGGTGGCGCAGATATCCCAGCTCTCGGCCATCATGAAATAGGCCGTGAAAGCGTGCCGGGCGCCGGTTCCGCGCGACCGGCGGCGGTCTTTCGCCCGGGGCGGACGTACGCGCGGTCCACGGCCCGCCGCATTCCGGCGCCGGCCGCGGCCGGGCGGACGTCTCCCCGGAGCGGAATTCCCGGCGGAATTCCCGCCACCGGATGCTCCGGCGCCGTGGCGATCCCCTCCGCCGGCTCCGCCCGGTGTGCGGCACCCGAGGGGATCCCGCGCCCCCACGCGTCCGCGTCGGGGCCCGCCCGGCGTGCGGGGCGGGCCCGGCCCGGGGCACCGGTGCGGCGGCCGAACCGGCCGTGACAGCCCGCGGAGCGCGGGAGGACCGGGACCTCCGGCCCCGGCGCCGCGCGGCGGAGCGGGAACACGTCCGGAGCCGCGGCTCCGGCGACTCCGCCGGGCAAGCGCGGGGCGGGCGTCGCGGCTCGCCCGCCGACCGGGACGGGACACCCGGCCCGCGCGTCCGCGGGCCGGAGCGACCGCCGCCGCCGGCGGTCCGCCCCTCTCCCGGCGGAGCCCTCGGCGGCGCGGGCGGGCACCGCCCCGCCCACGGCGGCGGGAGGCCCGGGCCGGCGGAGAGGTCAGAGCCAGCCGCGCTCGCGGGCGACGCGCACGGCCGCGTGGCGGTTCTCGGCCGCCAGTTTCGCGGCGGCCGAGGAGAGGTAGTTGCGGACCGTCCCCGGCGCCAGCGCGGCCCGTTCGGCGATCTCCGCGATCGGTGCCCCGTCCGCCGCCAGTTCCAGCAGTTCGGCCTCGCGGGCGGTCAGCGGGGAGTCCCCGGAGCTGATCGCGTCGGCCGCCAGCTCCGGGTCGACATAGCGGTTCCCGGCGTGCACCGTGCGGATGATCTCGGCCAGCCGCCGCGCCGAGACCGTCTTGGGCACGAAGCCGCGCACCCCCGCCGCCAGGGCCCGTTTCAGATGCCCCGGACGGCCGTGCCCGGTCACGATCATGGTGCGGCAACCGGGGAGCTCCGTGCCCAGCGCCGCGGCCACCGCCACACCGTCCTTGCCCGGCATCTGGAGGTCCAGCACCGCCACGTCGGGGCGGTGTGCCCGGGCCATCGCCAGCGCCTCGGGCCCGGACGCGGCCTCGGCGACCACCAGCAGGTCGTCCTCCAGGGCCAGCAGCGCGGCCAGCGCGCCCCGGATCAGGTGCTCGTCGTCGGCCAGCAGCACCCGTACCGGGTGTCCGCCGCCGGTGTCGCCGGTGCCGGTGTACCGGCCGTGCTCCGTCACCGTGTGCCGTCCTCTCCCGCGTCCTCTCCGGTTGCCCGGCCGGCCGCCCCGCCCGCCGTCCGGACCGGCACCCGGGCCGTCAGCAGGAAGGTGCCGCCGTGCCGCTCGCCGGTCAGTGTGCCGCCGAGCGCGACCAGCCGCTCGCGCAGTCCGGCCAGCCCCGAGCCGCCCCCCGCGGCGGCCCGGGGCGAGGTGGCCCCGTCGTTCTCCACGGCGAGCTCGGCCGGGCCGTCCCCGGGCCCGGTCCGCAGCCGGATCACACACCACCGGGCGTCGGCGTGCCGCAGCACGTTGGTGGTGCCCTCCCGGACCACCCAGCCCAGTGCCGACTGCAACGCCCCCGGCAGCTCCCCGCTGCCGCTGTCCTCGATCCGGCAGTCGATCCCGGCGGCCCGCAGCACCCCCCGAGCGCCCACCAGCTCCGTGTGCAGATCGGCCTCCCGGTAGCCGCGCACGACCTCCCGCATCTCCCGCTGGGACTCCCGGGCGATGCGCTGCACCTCGGTCATCTGGTCCACGGCCGAGGCCGAGCCGCGCCGCGCGAGCTGGACGGCCAGCTCGCTCTTGAGCGCGATCACCGACAGGTTGCGGCCCAGCACGTCGTGCAGGTCCCGGCCGAACCGCAGCCGCTCCTCGGCCACCGCCAGCCGGGCCTGGGTCTCCCGGGCGGCCTCCAGCTCGCTGACGACCCGCATCGTCCAGGCCGAGCAGCGGTAGGAGACACCGAAGAGCAGCGAGCCGAGGACTCCGCCGACGACCGTCGCCACCAGCCCCCGGGCGGGCGCCCCCAGCATCCCCGCGGCCAGTACCGAGGCCGCCAGCAGCGCCGCCACCAGCCCGGCGCTCCGCCCGGCCGGCAGCACCAGCGGCAGCGGCCCGGCCAGGAACATCACCAGCCAGGCGACGAGCGGCAGCGCGTCGGACGGCGACAGCTCCCCCACGCCGCTCAGGGTCAGGGCGAGGGCGCCGGCGATCCCGGCGACGGTGAGGGCGAGGTACACCGCCGTCAGCCGCACCGGCCGTTCCGCCGTGCCCAGGTAGTACCGCAGCCCGGCCCGGGACAGCAGCAGCTGGCAGACCACGTGCGCGGTGAACAACAGCCCGAGCACCGCCGCGGACCAGACGGCGGGCCCCGCCGTCTGGGCGACGATCCAGCCGAGCAGCATCAGTCCCTCGAAGAAGGCGAAGCTGTAGATCGTGTACCGGGTGTACTGGTGGAAACGCGCGGGCCCGCTGGACCGCCGTACCCGCCGCACCCAGCCCAGCGCGCCGCCCTCGACCGCCACCGTCATCCCGCTCGCTCCCCGCCCGGTTTCCCCGTCCGGCGCCGTGCTCAGCGCCGCGGCTCCCAGCGGAACCACCGCTGTACGGCGTACCACGCCGCGACCGACCAGGCCGCCGCGACCGCCACCGCACGCAGTATCCCGTCCGCCTCCCCGCCGCCGAACCAGCCGTACCGCACCAGTTCGACCACCGGTGTCATGGGCAGCAGCCGCAGTACGTCGGCCAGCCCGTCCGGGACGATCTCCAGCGGGACGAACATCCCGGAGCCGAGGAACGCGACCAGCACCAGCGGCAGCGCGGTGATCTGCGCGCTCTCCGCGGTCCGGGTGACGACCGCCGTCACGGCGGCGAGCAGCACCGTCAGGACGACGCCCAGCAGCACGCCCAGCACGAGCAGGCCCGGGCGCTCGGGCGGGGTCATATCCAGCAGGACCGCGCCCGCCGCGACCAGCAGCGCGCACTGCGCCAGCGCCACGGCGGCCACCGGCACCGCGGTCCCGGACAGGATCTCCCAGTCCCGCGGCTCACCGGTCCGCAGCCGCTTGAGCACCAGCTCCTCGCGCCGGGAGACGTAGGTGGAGACCAGGTTGGAGTAGACGACGAAGATCAGCACCATGAGGAAGCCGCCCGTCATCACCACGCCGGTCGCGTCCAGCCCGGTGTCCTCCAGCGGGATCTGCTCGACCGAGGAGCGCATGAACAGCACCATGGCGGGCGGCATCAGCAGGGCGGTGAACAGCGCGGTGCGGTTGCGGACGAGCAGGGTCAGCTCGGCGCGGGCGAGCGAGCGCATCCGCCGTGCCGCGGCCGCGGCCCCGGTGCCGGCGGCGCGCCCCGTGCTCCCGGTGCCCGTGGCGGGTGTGGTGTCCGTCGTGCTCATCGTGTCCCCGTCTTCGTCAGCCGCGCGGCGCCCGCGCCGTTCCCGTCGTTCTCCTCGTCCCCGGAGTCCCCGGCGGCGCCGTGGGCGATCTCCAGGAAGGCCTCCTCCAGGGAGGCCGAGCGGGCGTCCAGCCCCGCCAGCTCCACCCCCTCCTGCCGGGCCCACAGCAGCAGTTCGGTCAGCGACTCCTGGAGCCGCTCGGTGCGTATCTCCACCCGGCCGTCCTCCCCGGCCGCGGCCCGCAGCGACAGCGGCAGCCGCGCCGCCGGCACCCCCGCGGGCAGCGTGAAGCGGATCCGGGAGGGGCGGGTGGCGGTGACCTCGGCCGGGGTGCCGGAGACGACGATCCGCCCGGCCCGCATGATCGCCAGCCGGTCGGCCAGCTCCTCGGCCTCCTCCAGGTAGTGCGTGGTCAGCAGCACCGTGGTGCCCGCCGCGCGCAGTTCCCGCACCAGCCGCCAGGTCTCCCGGCGCCCCTCGGCGTCCAGCCCGGTCGTCGGCTCGTCCAG
Source organism: Streptomyces rubellus (assembly GCF_036323805.1). Lineage (NCBI taxonomy): Bacteria > Bacillati > Actinomycetota > Actinomycetes > Kitasatosporales > Streptomycetaceae > Streptomyces > Streptomyces rubellus. The sequence continues at coordinate 98,574 of NZ_JAZDCX010000017.1, read as the reverse complement.
GAAGAGCACCTCGGGCCGGCCGAGCAGCGCCATCGCCAGGTCCAGCCGCCGCCGCTCGCCGCCGGAGAGCTGCTTGACGCGTACCTCGCGGCGCTCTCCGAGCCCCACCGCGGCCAGGACCTCCCCGGTGGGGCGCGCCCCGGTGGTGCAGCCCGCCCACATCCGGGCGGTCTCGGCGACGGTCAGGTCGGACGGGAAGCCGCCCTCCTGGAGCATCACGCCGATCCGGGGCCGCACCCGGGAGCGTTCGCGGCAGGGGTCGTGACCGAGGACGCGCACCTGTCCGCCGCTGGGCGCGGCCAGTCCCTCCAGCAGCTCGACGGTGGAGGTCTTGCCCGCGCCGTTCGTCCCCAGCAGCGCGAACAGCTCGCCACGCGCCACGGAGAACGAGATGCCCCGTACGGCCTCGAAGTCGTCCCCCTTGGGCGAGCTGTAGCGCCGCCGCAGCCCGCTCACCTCGATGACCTGTTCCCTGGTGTTCATGTCCTCAGCATCCTGCGGGAACGGGTGCCCGGGCAGTGCGGGCTGTCATGAGCGCGGGTGACAAATGTCATCGGCGCCGGCCGGCCGGCGCCGCCGGCTGCGGCGAGCACGGCAAAAGGCCCCGGTCCGATGGACCGGGGCCTTTTCGCCGAGCGGACGACGAGGCTCGAACTCGCGACCTCAACCTTGGCAAGGTTGCGCTCTACCAACTGAGCTACGTCCGCATGCCACCACCCGGCTCTCACCGGGAGGCGCGCCATCACTCTACCCGATCCCGGGGGGCCGGAGGAGAGAATGGAGCGGGTGACAGGAATTGCACACTGCGTCTCCCTCTTGGAAAGAGGGCGCTCTACTACTGAGCTACACCCGCGTGGCCATCCGGGCTTCCGGCCGTTTCCGGCCGCCCCGGCGGCGTGCCCCTGACTCTAGCCGATCACCCGGGGTGTCTGGCAAGTCGGTCCGCCGGGCCGCTCGGCGGACCGCTCAGTGGGCCTCCTCGAAGGCGTCGTAGACCTTCTTGGGGATGCGTCCGCGCGGCGGCACCTCGAAGCCGTTGGACCGGGCCCAGGCCCGTACCGCGGCCGGGTCCGGGGCGACGGAGGTGCGGTGGTACGTCCCGCCCGACCTCGACCGCTTGCGGCCGGCCCGCACATAGGGCGCGAGGCTCATGCGCAGTTTCTTCGCGTTCTCGCGGTTGAGATCGATCTCGTAGGACTTGCCGTCGAGACCGAAGGTGACCGTTTCCGATGCCTCCCCGCCCTCGATGTCGTCGGAGAGTGTGACCACTACGCGCTGCGCCACGGATATCGGTCCTTTCGAGTGGATCACTGCCGAAAGCGCTGTGAACCACCGGTGACATGCGGTGATGTCGGCGTTCCGGCCGGTCGGGATCAATGCCTTTTCCCTTTGTGCAGCGGCAGGCATTGACTCGCGGCGGGATGAATTCCCGGCCGCGCGTGATGTCGTCGGGAGGACTTTACTTTTTCGGCGCCGATTCGTGCACCACTTCTCGGTGTTTTCTCGGGGGCCGATACCTGACCGTGACCCGGGGCGCGGTTATCTACGCGAGTAGAGTTTTCTGCCGGGTACGCTGAAGCGGCAGCCTCCAGCACCAACACCCACCCAGGAGTACCTGTGGCTCGCGTCGTAGTCGACGTCATGCTCAAGCCGGAGATCCTCGACCCCCAGGGCCAGGCGGTTCAGCGTGCGCTGCCGCGACTGGGCTACGAGGGCATCGCGGACGTCCGCCAGGGCAAGCGCTTCGAGCTCGAACTGGAAGGGCCCGTCGACGACGCCGCCCTCGCCCGGATCCACCAGCTCGCCGAGACCTTCCTCGCCAACACCGTGATCGAGGACTTCACCGTCCGCGTCGAGCAGACCGAAGAGGTGACCCCCGTATGACGACCCGGGTAGGAGTCGTCACCTTCCCCGGCTCCCTCGACGACGTCGACGCCCGGCGCGCCGTCCGCCTCGCCGGCGCCGAGCCGGTCGCGCTGTGGCACCGCGACAAGAACCTGCACCAGGTGGACGCCGTGGTCCTCCCCGGCGGCTTCTCCTACGGCGACTACCTGCGCTGCGGCGCCATCGCCCGGTTCTCGCCCGTGATGGAGACGATCGTCGACCAGGCCCGCGCGGGCCTGCCGGTGCTGGGCATCTGCAACGGCTTCCAGGTGCTGTGCGAGTCGCACCTGCTGCCCGGCGCGCTGACCCGCAACGACCACCTCCACTTCGTCTGCCGCGACCAGAGGCTGCGGGTGGAGAACGCGGACACCGCCTGGACGTCCGACTACACCGCAGGCCAGGAGATCACCGTCCCCCTCAAGAACGGCGAGGGCGGCTACGTCGCCGACGAGCGCACCCTCGACGAGCTGGAGGCGACCGGCCGGGTCGTCTTCCGCTACGTGGACGTCAACCCCAACGGATCCCGCCGCGACATCGCGGGCATCACCAACGAGGCCGGCAACGTCGTCGGCCTCATGCCGCACCCCGAGCACGCCGTCGAGACCCTGACCGGGCCGACCACCGACGGCCTGGGGTTCTTCACGTCGGTACTGAAGAAGCTGGTCACCACCTGAGATGACTCTCGACACCGTCAAGCACGCGAGCTCCACCCCCGACGTCGAGCAGCCCTGGGCCGAACTCGGCCTCAAGCGCGAGGAGTACGACCGGGTCCGCGAGATCCTCGGCCGCCGCCCGACCGGCGCCGAGCTGGCCATGTACTCCGTGATGTGGTCCGAGCACTGCTCCTACAAGTCCAGCAAGGTGCACCTGCGCCAGTTCAGCGAGAAGGCTCCCCCCTCCGACGCGCTGCTGGTGGGCATCGGCGAGCAGGCCGGCGTCGTGGACGTCGGCGAGGGCTACGCCGTCACCTTCAAGGTGGAGTCCCACAACCACCCGTCCTACGTCGAGCCCTACCAGGGCGCGGCCACCGGCATCGGCGGCATCGTCCGCGACATCATCGCCATGGGCGCCCGCCCGGTCGCCGTGATGGACCCGCTGCGCTTCGGCGCCCCGGACCACCCCGACACCCGGCGCGTCCTGCCCGGTGTCGTCGCCGGCATCGGCGGCTACGGCAACTGCCTGGGCCTGCCCAACATCGGCGGCGAGGTCGTCTTCGACTCCTGTTACCAGGGGAACCCGCTGGTCAACGCGCTGTGCGTGGGTGTGATGCGGCACGAGGACATCCATCTGGCCAAGGCGTCCGGCGCGGGCAACAAGGTCATCCTGTACGGCGCCCGCACCGGCGGCGACGGCATCGGCGGCGCCTCCATCCTGGCATCGGAGTCCTTCGACTCCGACAAGCCCAGCAAGCGCCCGGCCGTCCAGGTCGGCGACCCCTTCCAGGAGAAGCTGCTCATCGAGTGCACCCTGGAGGTCTTCCGGGAGAACCTGGTCGTCGGCATCCAGGACCTCGGCGCCGCGGGCCTGTCCTGCGCCACCTCCGAGCTGGCCTCCAACGGCTCCGGCGGCATGCGCGTCGAGCTGGACACCGTGCCGCTGCGCGACTCCACGCTCTCGCCCGAGGAGATCCTCATGAGCGAGTCGCAGGAGCGCATGTGCGCCGTCGTCGAGCCCGACAAGGTGGACCGCTTCCTGGCCATCTGCGAGAAGTGGGACGTCATCGCCACCGTCATCGGCGAGGTCACCGACGGCGAGCAGCTGGAGATCTTCTGGCACGGCGAGCAGATCGTCGACGTTCCGCCGCGCACCGTCGCCCACGAGGGCCCGGTCTACGAGCGGCCCTACGCCCGCCCGGAGTGGCAGGACGCCCTCCAGGCCGACGACGCGAACGCCCTGCCCCGGCCCAAGGACGGCGCACAGCTGCGCGAGCAGGTCCTGAAGCTGGTCGGTTCCCCGAACCAGGCCTCCAAGAAGTGGATCACCGAGCAGTACGACCGCTACGTGCTCGGCAACACCGTCCTCGCCCAGCCCGAGGACAGCGGCATGATCCGCATCAGTGAGGAGACCGGCCTGGGCGTGGCCATCGCCACCGACGGCAACGGCCGCTACGCCAAGCTCGACCCGTACGCGGGCGCGCAGCTCGCGCTGGCCGAGTCGTACCGCAACGTCGCCGCCACCGGCGCGAAGCCGCTGGCCGTCACCGACTGCCTGAACTTCGGCTCCCCGGAGGACCCGGCCGCGATGTGGCAGTTCGCCGAGGCCTGCCGCGGTCTGGCCGACGGCTGCCGGGTGCTGGGCACCCCGGTGACCGGCGGCAACGTCTCCCTCTACAACCAGACCGGCGACGTGGCCATCCACCCCACCCCGGTGGTGGGCGTGCTCGGCGTGATCGACGACGTCGCGCGCCGCACCCCGATGGCGTTCGCGGAGGAGGGCCAGCTCCTCTACCTCCTCGGGGAGACCCGCGAGGAGCTGGGCGGCTCGGCCTGGTCCCAGGTGGTCCACGACCACCTGGGCGGACTGCCGCCGAAGGTGGACCTGGAGCGGGAGCGGCTGCTGGCCGAGATCCTGGTCGCCGCCTCCCGGGACGGCATGATCGACGCCGCGCACGACCTGAGCGACGGCGGGCTGGTCCAGGCGGTGACCGAGTCCTGCCTCAAGGGCGGGAAGGGCGCCCGGCTGATCGTCCCCGACGGGCTGGAGCCGTTCGTGTTCCTGTTCTCGGAGTCGGCCGGCCGCGCGGTCGTGGCGGTGCCGCGCAGCGAGGAGCTGCGCTTCACCGACATGTGCAACGCCCGCGGTCTGCCCGCGACCCGCGTCGGTGTGGTGGACGGGGACGCCGTCGAGGTGCAGGGCCAGTTCACGATCCCGCTGGCCGAGCTGCGCGAGGTCCACGAGGCCACCATCCCGGCCCTGCTGGCCTGAGCCTGACGGCCCGCGCGCGGTAACCGGGCACGGGTGCCCGCGACGCGTCCCGTCCCCGCACCGGGGGGCGGGACGCGTCGCGGGTTCACGCGCCGGTGTGGCCGATGTGCTCGATATGCAGGGCCTGGGCGCCCGTGTCGATGCGGTAGAGAACGCGCCAGGGCCCGTGGCGCAGCCGACGGTGATCGGTTCCCCAGGGACGGGACTCCTCGGGCCGGGGGTTCTCGGCGAGCCGATCGGTGGCCCGGAGGAGGGCGTCGACACCGCGGGAGTCGTTCTTGAGATGCCCCGCGGCCGCGTTGAGGGCGGTCGGCTCCCACAGGACCCGCCAGGTCACTCCCCTCTCCCGGCGGCATCGAGGAGGGCGCGGCGTGCCTCGTCGTGCGGAATGGGTGCTTCGGCGCGGCCGAGCGCGCGATCCCGCTCGAGGCGGGCCAGCGCGAGGGCGTCCTCCAGGTCCTCGAGTTCGGCGGGGGAGATGAGGACCGCTGTGGGGACACCGCGGTCGGTCAGGGTGATGTGCTCGTGCTGGGCGGCCCGGCGAGCGAGATCGCCGAGTTTGCCGCGTGCTTCCGCGATGGGATATGTAGCAGACATATATCTAGTGTACATAAGCACCACACTTCTGGTGGTGTTTCCGGCCCCTGTTGGCGGAGCGGAAACCGCCCAGGGTGGCGGGCGCGCGAGCGCACCGGTCGCATCGGCTGAGTCCGCCGCGTGGCGGCGGGTGGTCGGCCTCTGGTCCGACATCCATTCTCTGACTAGAGTCAGAGAATGGATTCGGAGCAGATCGAGCAGGTGCGGCGCTTCAACCGCACCGTCACCGAACGCGTGGGTGTCCTCCACGACCGCTATCTGGGCCGCGACCGGCCCGTCGGCGAGGCGCGGCTGCTGTGGGAGATCGGCGAGCGCGGCGGCGCGCATGACGTACGGCGGCTGCGCGAGCGCCTCGGGCTGGACTCCGGGTACGTCAGCCGCCTGCTGCGCGCCCTGGCGGCCGACGGCCTGGTGACGGTGGAGCCGCACCCGGAGGACCGGCGGGTGCGCACCGTCCGGCTCACCGACGCGGGCCGCGCCGAGCGCGCCGAACTCGACGCCCGCAGCGCCGAACTGGCCGGCTCCCTGCTGGCGCCGCTCAACGACGGCCAGCGCGCCCGGCTGACCGCCGCCATGGCCGAGGCCGAACGGCTGCTGACCGCCGCCACGGTCACCCTGGAGGTCACCGACCCGGACCACCCCGACGCCCGGCACTGCCTGCACTCCTTCTTCGCCGAACTCCAGGAGCGCTTCGACACCGGCTTCGACCCCGCCCGGAGCCTGCTGCCCGACGCCGGCGAACTCCGCCCGCCGCGCGGTGTGTTCCTCGTCGCCCGGCTGCACGGCGAGCCCGTCGGCTGCGCCGGCCTGAAGCTGCCGTCCGGCGCCCCGGCCGAGGTCAAGCGGATGTGGGTGGCGCCCCGCGCCCGGGGCCTGGGCCTGGCCCGCCGCTTCCTGTCCGAACTGGAGGCGCGGGCCGCGCACCACGGCCACGAGGTGCTGCGGCTGGACACCAACAAGGTGCTCACCGCCGCGATCGCCCTGTACCGCTCCCACGGCTTCACGGAGGTCCCCGCCTTCAACGACGAACCGTACGCCCACCACTGGTTCGAGAAGCGGATCACCGCTGGGCCGCCGTCCGGTCCGCGGGAGTGAGCGGGCGCGGTGTCGTGGGGCGCTGGTAGGTTCACCGCCGGACGGGTGCCGGGGCCGTACGGGACGGCGGGGCGACGGGACGGGGGGAGACGGGGAGATGGACCGCGGGCGGTGGCGGAGGGCGTACAACCGGCTGGTGTGCGGCACGGCCGTCCTCGCGATCGGGCTGAGCGGCTGGACGCTGTGGGAGATGTGGGACCGCCGGAACACCGTTGACGAGGCGTGCGCGGGCCTGGTCCCGGCAGGCGAGGTGCTGGCCCTGTCCGGGAGCGGAGGAGAGATCACCGCCGCCGAGGAGATCGAGCCGGACGGACCCTTCGCCCAGGCCTGCGTGCTGCGCAGCGCGGAGGCCGCTGAGGCGCTGGGCGGGTCGGGCACCCGGCAGTTCTTCATCGTGCAGCTCGCCACCGAGCCCACCGGGTGGACTTCCGAACCGGTGGACGACAGCTTCCAGGACCCGCTCGACCCCTCCAACCCGTGGATCCGCGTCCCGCTCGTGCACCAGCCGGTCGGCGGCGGCATCGCAGGCGAGGTCACCGAGAACGGGGTCGCCGTCCGGCTGCCCTGCCCCGGGGGCGAGCACCGGGGCGAGGAGATCACCGCGATACGGGCCTCGGCCACCCTGGACCTGGTGGCGTACCGGGAGTTCGGACAGGACGGCCAGCTCCGTCAGGCCGACCGCGACCGGCTGGCGGACATCGCGGCCGCCACCGCAGACAACCTCGCCGCCGAGCTGGGCTGCCCGGACCGTCTCCCCGAGCCGCCGGACGGCATACCGGCGCTGAACACCGAAACGGTCGACCCGGACGAGGCGGAGGGCACCTGCGCCTGGTACGGCTCGGCGGATCTGGACAACTCCTCGGGCTGGCTGCCGGACCGGGCGCTGGAGAGCCGCGCCGACGAGCTGGTGTGGCGGGAGCGCTGCCTGCTGACCGTCAGCGGCGAGGCCCGGGGCGCGACGCACCTGCGGTACCGGGACGACCCCGCCTACCGGCGGTACCGCGAGGCCGACGAGGGACGGGGACGCTGGTGGCTCAGCGCCGAGAGCTTCTTCGGTGACGCCGCCGAGCGCGTCTCACCCGACACCGTCGACACGGACAGGGCGGTGGTCGTCCCCGGCAGCGGCGGCTACGACGGCCGGTCGAACGCCTGGTGGGCCACCTCCGTCTGCGACGGGAAGCCCGCCGTCCACGTCCTCACCGCGGGCCACCCGTACGTCCAGGGTGCGGGCCGCCACCTGGAGCCGGTCTTCCGCGCCTACGTCGAGGACGTCGCCGAGCGGCGCGGTTGCACGGACGTCGTCCTGCCCACGGCGGACGACTTCGCGCGGGCGGACTGACCCGGGCGTGCGGACGCCCGCCGGGGCGCGGGGACGGCCGCGTCCGACGGGCCCCGCTCAGCGCAGCCGGTCCGCCACCACGTTCCAGACCTCCCCGGCGCCGCCGATGAACCCTCCCCAGTACGGGTCCTCCGCCTTGATGACCGGGATGTGGGTGACCTTCTCGTTCCTCTTGTCGGAGAGGAAGGCGAACAGGCTGCGCAGCGGGACGGACTTCTCCCGTCCTCTCCCGGAGCCGTAGGAGGCCAGGTACTTCAGCTCGGCCGCCGTGGCGTAGTCCCTCGCCCAGGCGACGCCGTCGTCGCGGCCCTCCTCGCGCAGCTCACGGTCGCTCCTGAGCCGCTCGCGGTCCCGGTCGTCGATCGTGCCGCGCAGGCGTTCGACCACGGCGGCGATGCCGCTGGTGACGTTCTCCCTCGCCCGTTCCCGCGCCGCTGCCCGCTCCACCGCGTCGCGCAGGGCCTCCTGGCAGATCGCCGAGATGGGCAGATCACGGGCGCGGACCTGCTCGGCGAGGGCGTCGGGAACCGAGATGTTCATACGCATGCCGCACTCCTCCGGCGTCGGGCCGTGCTCTCCCGCAAGCATTACACACTCGTTGTGTAATCACGCGACGGGCTTGCCCACGGCAGCACGTACCGGACCGCGGACGGAACCGCGCCGCCCTCCCCGAACGGCCCGCGTACCGCCGCCTCACCGCCGCCAGAACAGATGGTGCGTCACGCCGCTCGGGCTGGGCACGGCCTCGTGGTGGAACCGGTCGAGCAGTTCATCGGGGGAATCCCAGAGCCGCACCCCGGATCCGAGCCGCACCGGCGAGACCGCCACGTGCATGGTGTCGACGAGGCCGGCGTCCAGGAACTGCCGGATGGTGGTGGCCCCGCCGCCGAGCCGGACGTCCCTGCCCCGCGCCGCCTCCCGCGCCTGCTCCAGGACCGCGGCCGGATCGCCGCCGACGAAGTGGAACGTGGTGTCGGAGAGCGTGAACGAGGGGCGCTCGTGGTGGGTCATGACGAACACCGGGGTGCGGAACGGGGGCTCGTCACCCCACCAGCCGAGCCAGTCGTGGTCCTGCCAGGGCCCGCGCTGGGGCCCGAACTTGTTGCGGCCCATGATCTCGGCGCCGATGTTGTGCGTGAAGTCCCGCGTGAAGTAGTCGTCCAGACCGCGGCTGCCCCCGGGAGCGGTGCGGTTGGGCCAGCTCGCCGTGGCACCGGCCCAGGCGAACATTTCCCCGGGGTCGGCGTGGCCGAACGGCCTCTCAAGGCTCTGGCCCTCACCGGCACCGAAACCGTCGTGCGAGACGACGAAGTTCTGGACTCGCAGCAGCTGACCCATGTGTTTCCTCCTGGCTGTCGACAACAGTGGGACCGTACGGGCCGGAAGAACTCATCGCCGCGGCCGTGACCGGCCCGCCCCGCCCGGTCGCGGGGCATCGCGTACTTCTCCCGCGCGGCTGCGGACTGCGAGGATCGGGGAACCCGCGTGCGGGACGGAGGTGCGGATGAGCGTGCGGATCAGGCCCGCGCGGGCGGCGGAGGCGGCGGCCCTCACCGACCTGGCGCTGCGGTCCAAGGCGCACTGGGGTTATGACGCCGCGTTCCTGGACGCGTGCAGAGACGAGCTCACCGTCGCCGCGGACGAGGTCGTACGCCGACGGGCCACGGTGGCCGACCGGGACGGCCGCGTCCTGGGCTTCACCACCCTTGAGGGCGAACCGCCGGTCGGCGTGCTGGGCATGATGTTCGTCGAGCCGCGGGCCATCGGCCAGGGGATCGGCCGCCTGCTGTTCCGGCACACCGTCACCGCCGCGCGGGAACTGGGCTTCGCCCGGCTCACGATCGACGCGGACCCGCACGCCGAGCCCTTCTACCGCGCGATGGGCGCGGTGCGCACGGGGGACGTCCCCTCGGGCTCCATCGCCGGCCGGCTGCTGCCGCGACTGGTCCTCACCGTCCGGCGCTGACCCCGGCGTGGCCCGGCGACGTCACCGCCGGAAAACCTCCGGCGCGGCGGGCGACGGCACGGCCACCGCCCGCCGGGGCGGCCCGCGCCGCCTGGCCGACGGGCTGGAGGGTGCCTGGCGGTGGTGGCCGGACGCGGGCCGTCCCGAGGTGTACGACTTCGGCATGACCGTGGAGCCGTAGCACCAGTCCGTCTGGTGCCGGGACCCGGACACCGGCCGCGTCCCGGAGAGAAGCTGACCCGTGTACGCGGCGCGGATGTCCCGGCGCGTGAACGCCCCGCGCTCGGGGCCGTCTACCGCGCGCTGGTGGACGCGGACGCGATCGCGTGACGCGATCAGGCGCGGTACGAGTCGGCCAGTGCGGTGAACGCGGCCTTGGGTTCCCAGGGCATGTCGGAGTAGGTCCCGCCGTGGCGGCCGTCGAGGACCCTGACGATGCCGGGGCTGGCGAGGTCGAGGTCGTCGCGGGGGTCGCCGTCGGGGCGGTGGGGGAAGTTGTCGAGCGCGAAGAGGAACACGAAGGTGCTGTCGACACCGCAGGCGTCGAAGATCTCCAGCAGCTCGCGGAGGTAGGCGGCCTGGCCGGCCTCGTCGCGGGTGAACTCGCCGTTCAGCCGGATCGGCGCGCCGGTCCCCCTGTCGTACTCGGCGATCTCCATGCAGCGTCCGCCCAGCTCGCCGGCGCCGCGGTAGGCGGCGGTGCCGAACTCGGTGACGGCGACCGGCTTCCCCTGCGCGACGAGCTCGCGCACCCCCTCGGCGAACCGGTCGGCCACCTCGGCCGACCGGTACAGGTCCACGCCGACGAAGTCGAAGGGCGCCCAGTCGACGCGTTCGAGCGGCACGGCGGCGTAGGTGATCCTTCCGCCGAAGCGCTCGCGGACGAGGCGGGCGGCCTCGGTGAGGAAGCCGTTGACGCGCGCGCTGAGTTCGCCCACTCGCTCGGGCAGGCGGTCCCGCCGGTCCAGCAGCAGCCGGAGCCGGTCCTCCTGGGTGTCGCCGGGCAGGAACCCCTTGTTCATCAGGCTCACCTCGGCGCCGGTGACGAACACGACCTCGGCCCCCTGCCGCCGTAGCCGCTCCGCGCGGGCGGCGCAGTCGGCGAACAGGTCGAGCATCTCCCCGCCGGTCAGTTCCAGGGGGTAGGGCGAGAACCAGACCTCCAGGCCGAGGTCGGCGGCGTGGGCCGCGGCCGACTCCAGCCGCTCCGGATCGCCGCCGATGACGCGGACGGCGGTGCAGTGCAGGTCGTCGCGGATGACGCTCAACTCGCGTCTGACCACGTCCGGGTCGAAGCGCTCACGGGAGATCACTCCCCCGCGGACGAAACCGGTGTCGTAACTGATGCCCTTGGCCCGCATGCTCCTGGTCCTTCCTGACGGCTGCTGTGGGGGTCTGACGCTAAGCGCAAAAGATGCGTGCACGCAAGTTTGCGTGCACGCACGGTCATTGGGATGCTGGGGACGTGACGACACGACGAAGCGGGCTGCGCGAGCGGAAGAAGCAGGCCACCCGGGAGGCGTTGCGCGCGGCGGCACTGCGGTTGGCCCTGGAGCACGGGCCGGACAACGTCCGCGTAGACGACATCGCGCAGGCCGCCGGCGTCTCGCCCCGCACCTACAACAACTACTTCTCCAGCCGCGAGGAGGCGATCGTCGCCGCCGTCACCGCCGAGCGGGAGTCCCGGGTGGCGGCGGCGGTGGCCGCCCGGGCCGGTGCCCGCCTCGCCGACGACGTCGTCGACGCGGTCGTGGAGCAGTACACCGACCCGGGCGACCCCGACCGCGACGTACTGCTGCTGATCACCACCGCCCCCGCGCTGCGCACCGCTTTCCTGGACACGGCCGCCGCGATCGGCCGCCCCCTCGCGGACGCGATCGACAACCGCCTCGGCGGGACCGACCCGTACACCGCCCGCGTGCTCGCGGCGAGCGTCGCCGCCGCCGTCCGGGTGGCGCTTGAGCGGTGGCTGCAGCCGGCCGCCGCGTCCCCGGCGGCCGGTGGGCTCGTCGTCCCGGCCGGCTCGCTGCCCGATCTGCTCCGCTCCGCGCTCGCACCGCTCGTGCCCGCACTCGACGCGGCCGAGGAGCGGCTGCGGCGCGGCGAGCGCCGATGACGACGCGACCGCACCGGAGGAACGCAGCGAACCGGCGCGTCCGCCCGGACGCCCGGGGCCCAGGGGCAATACTCCGGCATGACCGCGGAGCCGCACCGGCAGCCGGTCGCCGCTCCACAGGCCGTCGACCGTGTTCCGGAGAGGAGTCGACTCACATGTACGCGGCGCGGATGTCCCGGCGGGTGAACGCCCCGCGCTCGGCCGTCTACCGGGCGCTGGTGGACGCGGACGCGATCGCGCGGTGGCGGGTGCCGGCCGGCATGCGCGGCCGGGTGCACGAGTTCGACGCCCGCGAAGGAGGGCGGTTCCGCGTCTCGCTCACCTACGACGCGCCGACCGGCACCGGCAAGTCGGCCGCGCACACCGACACGTACCACGGTCGCTTCGCGGAGCTCGTGCCGGACGAGCGGGTGGTCGAGGTGTTCGAGTTCGAGACCGGGGACCCCGCCCTGCGCGGCACGATGACGATGACCACCACGCTCACCGACGCGGACGGCGGCACCGAGGTCCTGATGGTGCACGAGGGCATCCCCGACGCCGTACCCGCCGCCGACAACGAGACGGGCACACGCATGGCCCTGGAGAACCTCGCCCGGCTCGTGGAGCCGGACGACCACCCCGGGTGAGCCGGGCCCCGCCCACGGCGGTCAGCCCGCGGCCGCGGCCGGGACCGGACGGCCGGGGTCGCCGCGGTCCCGGGGACGGCGCTCGGCCGCCTCGGCGAGCCGTCGACCGCGTCGCCGGCGGCGTGGGCCGCGGCGGGTGCCGCCGTCCGGACGTTGCACGACGCGCCGTTGCCGCCCTGGCCCGGCCGGACCGGAAGGGGCCTGGACGCGTTGGCGGCGGAACTCGACGGCGAGTGCGAGTGGCTCGTGACTAACGGCGTCCTGCCCGCCGACCTGGTCACCCGCAACCGCCGGGCCGCCGGGGCCGCGCTCCGGCCGTGGACTCCGGTGTTCGCGCACGGCGACCTGCAGATCACTCACGTGTTCGTCGACGGCGACGGGATCACCGGCGTCATCGACTGGTCCGAGGCGGGCCGGGGTGATGCCCTGTTCGACCTCGCCACCCTGACGCTCGGACACGAGGAGCACCTCGGCGACGTCGTCGCCGGCTACGGCACCGGTGTCGACCTCGACGTGATCCGCGCGTGGTGGTCGTTGCGCAGCCTGCTGGCGGTTCGCTGGCTGGTCGAGCACGGCTTCGGCCCGTTCGCACCGGGCTGTGAGGTCGACGTGCTGAGATCCCGGCTGTAGCTGCGCGGGCCCGACCACTGCGGGTGCGTCCTGACGCATCGACGAGCAGGAGACGGCGGAGAACTCCCACACGCGTACATGCGGGCCGGTGATCACGTCGTCACCGATGATCGCGTTGGGCGGATGCGGTTCGGGAGCCGGCCAGGCCGGTCCTCACCGGCGCGGTCGGCCTTGGGGGAGCGGGCCCTGTCGGCGGCCACGGCTGCTGGCCGGGTACGGGGACGGTCGACGGGCCCGGGGAAGCCGGCGTCTGCCGCCGTATCCATGCAGGTCACGGTGGGGGCGATCATGCCGGCCAAGGCTTGACACCGGCAGACGACCACCCGAATATGTTAATCGCATTGACAAATAGGGGAGGCAGCGTGACTCAGGGCGAACTCGGACGTGCCGACGAGAGGATGCAGGCTCTCCTCGCGGCCGATGAGGATCTACGGCGTCTGATCGCCGGCGACTGGATCCGCTACCGCACTTCCCCGGCGCTCCAGGAGCTCTCATGGGACGCGCACGCGACGTGCGCGAAGATCAACCGCGTCTTCTACGACGACCCCGCCGAAGCGCGGCGGCTGTTCCGCGAGCTCGTCCCCGGAGCAGGCGAGGACATCGACTTCAGGCCGCCCATCAGCATCGACTACGGGATGCGCCTCGTCATCGGCGACCGGACGTTCATCAACGCGGACTTCCTCGTCATCGGCGGCGGGCAGGTCACGATCGGCGCGGACTGCCTCATCGGACCGCGCTGCGGCATCTACACGCCCAACCACGCACAGGACATCACCCGTCGGCTCGAAGGGTGGGAGCTCCCCGAACCCGTCGTGATCGGTGACAACGTGTGGCTCGGCGGATCGGTCACCATCACCCCCGGAGTGACGATCGGCGACCACAGCATCGTCGGTGCAGGTTCGGTCGTCACGAAGGACATTCCCTCCGGCGTCGTCGCCGTGGGCAATCCGTGCCGGCCCATCAGGCACATCGAACCCTAGGGGCCGCTGCCGTCAAAGTGTCACGCCCACATCAGCAGCGCGGCGAGGGTGACGGCCGCCTGGTAGGACTCAGCGGTCTTGTCATAGTGGGCGGCGATCCCGCGCCACTGGTCGGGTAGCCGGGCCACGGCGCCGTGACCCGGCTACCCGACCGCCACCGGGCTGTGGCCACGAGATACGACAAGCTCGCCGTCCGCTACGAGGCCACTGTGCTGGTCGCAATGATCAACGAATGGATACGAGTGGCTCTGGCGTACCTGTGATCGTTAGCCTCACCAGCTGTGAAGCAGCGGCAGCAGAAGAAGCTCTCCCACCGCCTTTTCGCGGCAATCCTGTCAGGTGACGCCAGGTGCGCGAAGACCCTGCTGCGCAGTGGAGCAAGCCCGGAGAGAAGGAACACCGACGGCACCACTCCTCCGTACCTGGCGTCAGTACAGGGAGAGACCGAAGTGGCCCGCTTGCTCATGGAGGCCGGGGCTTCCCCTGGCACTGAAAGCAGTGGTCCCGGCTCGGAAGGCACACCGCTGTGCGCGGCTGCTTGCCGGGGACACACCGCAACGGTCCGGGAACTGTTGGCGCACGGCGCCGATCCCGACCTCCGCGAAGACCAGGGCGCAGGCTGGTCGCCGCTGGACTGGGCGGACAATGGCCCCCACCCCGACATCACCGAAATTCTCAGGGCAGCAGGAGCGCACTCAACAACAAAAGCTCCCCTAGCTCCGTAGCCGGCATGATCTCTCACTCACTCAGGATGAATCCTGCCCGTCACCGGGGCGCTTGGCGCAGGAGACGACGCCCAGCACCTCACCGGTACTGCTGTGGACCATGTCCTGACAGGCGTGTCGAGTTCGGCCCACCAGCCGGTGTCCACAGGTGAGCGGCCCGCCGGTGCCTCGGCGAGCATCACGGGTGCGGTCTCGGGCTGACCGGGGAGCCGGCCCCCCGTGGTGCCTGGTGGTCAGGCGGGTATGTCGAACTCGTTGCCCTTGGCGCCGTCGATGAAGCACTCCCAGACGTGGCGGGTGACGACGAAGGGCGGGTTGTCCGGGTCCTCGTTGTCGCGGAGCGCGACCCGGTCACCGGGCAGGAAAGCCACCTCCAGGCAGCCGCCGGTGGCCGAGCTTGCCGCGCTCTTGAACCAGTCGGCGTTGCTGAGGTCAGCAGGAGTCGGGTTGGTGCCGGCCATCGTGCCTCCTCGGTCGCCTTCAGGACAGGTGGTCGAACTCTCCCCGGTGGGCGCCGTCGAGGAACGCGGCCCACTCTGCGGGGGGTGAACAGGAACGGTTCGCGTTCGGGGTGCTTGCTGTCGCGCAGGGCCACCCAGCCCTGCGGGGCCGCCGCGACCTCCACACACGCGCCCTGGCCGCTGTCGGCACTGGCCTTGGTCCAGGTCAAGGCCGTGTAGTCCACCACGGGCGGGGCTGTTTTCATGATCTACTCCTTTGCGGCGAACGTTCTGGGCAGCGCAGCCGGCTCCGCCGGAACTCGGAGCGCGAGGTCAGGCGGTCATACCGCGCCGGGAAGCCAGGCGTTCCCCGAGCCGCTGTGCGGACGCGGTGTCCGGGACGCCCGGCAGGCGGGCGGTGATGTTGCCGACACCGTCGTCGATCCGTACGGAGTGCGCGCCTTCCGCGCAGTCCAGGAAGTCGTGCCAGGTGGCCAGCGCCCGGTCGGTGTCGCCGCGCTTGAGCTGGACGTGGCCGAGGTCGGCCAGGACGATGGCACGGGTACGCCTGCGGTCCAGACCGTGGATGTCGAGGGCGAGGCGCAGATGCTCCTCGGCGGCCTGGAGGTCACCCGTCTTCGCGTGGATCATGCCGGACTCATGGGCCCAGCGCCCGTGGCTGTAGTGGGACGCCCATGACCCCACGCCCACCCCTCGTCCCCGGGCTGCGGCCCGTGCCGCCCGCCCGTCCCCGCCGCGGTGAGCGCGGCCGGTGGACGACCACCGCCGTCGACGGGCGCTCGGAGCTGAGCCCCCGGCGGGCCCGGGAGTACGTGCGCCGGGTCTGCGGGCGGTGGCGGGTGCCCGCCGCGCAGGCCGAGAACGCCGCGCTGATCGTCTCGGAGCTGGTCACCAACGCCGTGGTGCACGGCGGTGGCGACCGCGTCACGGTCGTGCTGACGCTGACCGGCCGGGACCGGCTGACGGTCAGCGTCACCGACCGGGGACCGTGCGGCGGAGTCCGGTGTACGGGTGCTGTGGCGGTGGCACGTCCACCGCGCCCACGGCCCCCATGGCCGGGGGGGAGTTCGGATGAGCGGCCCCGCGCCCGCCCCGCCGCCGTGGGCCGTACGGCACGTGGGGCGGCTGGTGAAGATCTTCCGGACGCGGGCCGGCATCGACCGGCGGGAGCTGGCCCGGCAGGCCGGATACAGCACCTCCCAGGTCGAACCCATGGAGCAGGGCAGACGCACCCAGCAGCCGGAGTTCCTGGACCGGGCCGAGGAGATCCTGGCCGCCCACGGGGTTCTGACGGCGGTGAGGGAACTGCTCGCGGACGGCTCCCGGGCCGTGGCGGAGTCCGCCGGGCGCGCGCCCGCCGACCGCACGCCCACCGGTCCGCAGACCCTCGCCGAGCTGCGCGCCGCCCTGGCCCTGGCGTCCCCCGGGGAGCCGGCCGCGTTCGACGCACGGCTGAACGGAACGCGGGTGACCGAACTGCCCGCCGTCGTCGCCGAGTACCAGCGGCTGCCGGCGCTGCGGGCCGGGCCCGGGGCCCGCGCAGTCATCGCCGCCCTGCTCACGGGCCGGGGAGCCGCCGAGCCGTAGGAAGACGCAAGAGGGGGCGCGCGGTGCCGGGGTCACCCGCCGTCGGTCGCGGCCCGGCGCCGCCTCCTGCCGAGTACCGGGCCCAGCAGGGCGGTGCCGACGGAGATGAGGGCGAGCCGTACGCCCCACTCGACGGCGGTCCCGTACTCGGCGTCGGCGAGCACGGGAAGCCGGAGCAGGAGCGTGCCGAGCGGATAGGTGGCCAGGCAGACGAGCAGCACCGCCCAGAAGGGGGGCTCGTTGCGGACGGTCAGCACGGTCAGGCCGAGGAACACGGTGCCGAGCGCGGCGAGGACGGCTATGGAGGTCATGGGCACCAGCCTTCCGGCCGGAGGGCGGGGGAGCGTCGGTCGCGCGGGGGAACCGCGCCTCTGCCGGAGGACATAGGGAGGACACGGGCACGGGGCACAGGCCACGGCCCGCCGCCCGGGGCGCCGCGGTACGACTGATCGCCGCGACCGGCGGGTAACCCCCTGCTCCGGTCACCCGGCGTTCTACGCTGACGCCATGCCTCCCGCGAAGCGCAAGCCCAGGACGTACGATCCGGCTCTGGTGCGGGCCGGGCTCATCGGCCAGGTGGAGTCCGTGCGCATCGCCGTGCACCAGCTCACCCCCGAGCAGCTGGCCCGGCCCTCCGGGCTGCCCGGCTGGGACGTGCACCACCTCGTCGTCCACATCGCCGGGCAGATCGAGGCGGTGCCCCGGCTGCTGGCCGAGCCCCCGCCCCGGGTGGCCGGGCCGCAGGCGGACCTGAACACCTGGGCGGTGTCCACCGCCGCCGTCGCCGACCGGCTCGACGCGGCGACCCGCAAGCACGCCCAGGAGTACGAGAGCGCGGCACAGGCCGTCGACGACGCCGTCGAGCAGCTGGAGCCGGTGCTGGAGCAGGCGGTGCGGCCCGACGTGCTGCTGCCGCACGGCTTCGGCGCGATGCGCGCCCTGGACTTCACGGTGACCCGGCTGGTGGAGCTGGTGGTGCACGGCGACGACCTGGTCCGCGCCACCGGCGTCCGCGTCCCGCCGGCCCGCCAGGCGCTGGCCGCCGCCGTACGGCTGCTGGCCGACGCGCTGGCCGCCAAGGCGCCCGGCTCGTCGGTGGAGGTGCGCATCCCGCCCTTCGCGGTCGTCCAGTGCGTCGAGGGCCCCCGGCACACCCGGGGCACCCCGCCGAACGTCGTGGAGACCGACCCGCTCACCTGGATCCGGCTGGCCACCGGCCGCACCGACTGGGCCAGGGAGCTCGATGCGGCGCATCTCACAGCCAGTGGCGAACGCGCCGATCTGCGTGAGCACCTTCCTGTACTGGGCTGATGCCCCAGTGTGAGCGATTCGCGCGGCGACCGCCCGGATTCGGAGCACCGCGTGACCTGTCCTAGACTCGAACGCGTGCCACGTGGCGACGGACGACTCAACCACGACCTGCTCCCGGGTGAGAAGGGCCCCCAGGACGCCTGCGGCGTCTTCGGTGTCTGGGCCCCGGGAGAAGAGGTCGCCAAGCTCACCTATTTCGGGCTGTACGCGTTGCAGCACCGGGGACAGGAGTCCGCGGGAATCGCTGTGAGCAACGGCTCGCAGATCCTCGTCTTCAAGGACATGGGCCTGGTCTCCCAGGTCTTCGACGAAACCTCGCTGGGTTCCCTGCGGGGCCACATCGCGGTGGGCCACGCCCGCTACTCGACGACCGGCGCCTCGGTGTGGGAGAACGCCCAGCCCACCTTCCGGGCCACCGCGCAGGGCTCGATCGCGCTGGGCCACAACGGCAACCTGGTCAACACCGCCGAGCTGGCCGAGCTGGTGGCGGAGCTGCCCAGCACCGGCGGCCGGGCCAACCGGGTCGCCGCCACCAACGACACCGACCTGGTCACCGCGCTGCTGGCGGGCCAGGTGGACGGGGACGGCAAGCCGCTGACCGTGGAGCAGGCGGCGCCCGGCGTCCTGCCGAAGGTCAAGGGCGCCTTCAGCCTCGTCTTCATGGACGAGCACACCCTCTACGCCGCCCGCGACCCGCAGGGCATCCGCCCGCTGGTGCTCGGCCGGCTGGAGCGCGGCTGGGTGGTGGCCTCCGAGACGGCCGCCCTGGACATCGTCGGCGCCTCCTTCATCCGGGAGGTCGAGCCCGGCGAGCTGATCGCCGTCGACGAGGACGGGCTGCGCTCCCAGCGGTTCGCGGAAGCGAAGCCGAAGGGCTGTGTCTTCGAGTACGTGTACCTGGCGCGGCCCGACACCGACATCGCCGGCCGCAACGTCTACCTCTCCCGGGTGGAGATGGGCCGCCGGCTGGCCGCCGAGGCCCCGGCGGAGGCGGACCTGGTCATAGCCACCCCGGAGTCCGGCACCCCCGCCGCGGTCGGCTACGCCGAGGCCAGCGGCATCCCCTACGGCAGCGGCCTGGTCAAGAACTCCTACGTCGGCCGGACCTTCATCCAGCCCTCGCAGACCATCCGCCAGCTCGGCATCCGCCTCAAGCTCAACCCGCTCAAGGAGGTCATCCGCGGCAAGCGCCTGGTGGTCGTCGACGACTCGATCGTCCGCGGCAACACCCAGCGCGCCCTGGTGCGGATGCTGCGCGAGGCGGGCGCGGCCGAGGTGCACGTGCGGATCAGCTCCCCGCCCATCAAGTGGCCCTGCTTCTTCGGCATCGACTTCGCCACCCGCGCCGAGCTGATCGCCAACGGCCTGTCGGTCGAGGAGATCGGCACCTCGCTGGGCGCGGACTCGCTGGCGTACATCTCCCTGGAGGGCATGGTCGAGGCGACCACCATCGCCAAGCCGGACCTGTGCCGGGCCTGTTTCGACGGGGAGTACCCGATGGAGCTGCCGGATCCGGGGCTGCTGGGCAAGCACCTGCTGGAGACCGAGACGGCCGAACCCGCCGGTGCCGACCCGGACGGTGTGCGGAGCCTGCTCGGGGGCCCGGGCGCGGCCGACGCGCTGCGCAGGCCCTGAGCAGCCGCACCCAGCCGCCCCCCAGCTCCCCGCCGCCTCCGCCGGCCCCGCACAGAGGAAGACCATGACCTCCACCGACTCACCCGACCCCGCCGAGACCGGTGCGGGCGCCAGTTACGCCGCCGCCGGAGTGGACATCGAGGCGGGCGACCGCGCCGTCGAACTGATGAAGGAGTGGGTGAAGAAGGCCCGCCGCCCCGAGAGCGTCGGCGCGCTCGGCGGCTTCGCCGGCCTCTTCGACGCCTCCGCCCTCAAGCGCTACGAGCGTCCCCTGCTGGCCTCGGCCACCGACGGGGTGGGCACCAAGGTCGCAGTGGCCCAGAAGATGGACGTCCACGACACCATCGGCCACGACCTGGTGGCCATGGTCATGGACGACCTGGTGGTCTGCGGCGCCGAGCCGCTGTTCATGACCGACTACATCTGTGTGGGCAAGGTCCGCCCCGAGAAGGTCGCGGCGATCGTCAAGGGGATCGCCGAGGGCTGCGTGCTGGCCGGCTGCGCGCTGGTCGGCGGCGAGACGGCCGAGCACCCGGGCCTGCTGGGCCCCGACGAGTACGACGTGGCGGGCGCGGGCACCGGCGTCGTCGAGGCCGACGGGGTGCTGGGCGCCGAGCGCATCCGTACGGGGGACGTGGTCGTCGCGATGGCGTCCAGCGGGCTTCACTCCAACGGGTACTCGCTGGCGCGGCACGTGTTCTTCGACCGGGCCGGCTGGGCGCTGGACCGCCAGGTCGAGGAGTTCGGCCGGACGCTGGGCGAGGAGCTGCTGGAGCCCACCCGGATCTACTCGCTGGACTGCCTGGCGCTGCTCCGCGCCACCGAGGTGCACGCCTTCTCGCACATCACCGGCGGCGGGCTCGCCGCCAACCTCGCCCGGGTGGTCCCCGAGGGGCTGCACGCCACCGTGGACCGCGCCACCTGGAGCCCGGCGGCGGTCTTCCGCACCGTGGGCGAGCTCGGCCGGGTGGCGCGGGCGGAGCTGGAGCGGACCCTCAACATGGGGGTCGGCATGGTCGCCGTCGTACCGCCGGAGTCGGTCGGCGCCACGCTGGAGCTGCTGGGCGAGCGCGGGGTGGACTCCTGGGTGGCCGGCGAGATCACCGAACGGGGCGAGCGTGCCGCGGCGGTGGAGCTGACCGGGGACTATGCCGGCTGAGCGGGGCCGGGCGTCCTGGGCGGCCCGGGCCGTCGGGGTGCCGGAAGAGGGCCAAAACCCGGTCCGGCGGAGGCCGGACCGGGTGATGATCGATGTGAGACCGGTGTACTCGGTGGTGGACGACGGCGTCAGGCGCGACGTCGGTGGTTCGACGGAGAGGGGGACCGGGAGTCGACCGGATGGTCGTCGCTCTCGGAATCCTCGTCGTCGTTGTACAGCTCCGCGTACTTGGCGTACGGGTCGTCCAGCTCATCGTCCTCGAACCGCTCGCCGTTCGGCGGTTGGTTCGCTGTCGATGCGCCCAGCTCCTCAGCCAGGCGTGCAAGATCGGTCCCGCCGCTGTTGTACTTCAGCTGGCGGGCGACCTTTGTCTGCTTGGCCTTGGCCCGGCCGCGCCCCATGGCTCGACCCCCTCAACGACGGGGCTCAACGGCCCCAGAGTCTTGACACGCGTTCACGATGCGGAGCGGGCCCTCGATGCGATCGAGAGACCGTCCGTGGTGCTTCAACGGTACCTGCTTCCGTCGCCCTACGGTACGCCGCCCGCACGACACGGCCGGTGCGCACACCGTCTGGCGACCCTTTCCCTGCTGGTCAGTGACGATTTTACCTTCTGTCCGTCCGGTCACCCGCCAAGGGGTGGTGAGGGATGTCTCCCGCACCGCCCCTCACTGTACGTGATGGCCGGTGAGACACTGCGTCAGCAGGCCGCGCGGGACCGGCCGCCGGGGCCGGTTCGGGGCACAGGCGTACGGATCCGGCCACGGCGCGGGTGCCGGAAGCCCGGGCGCACCGGTGCGGACCGGACGCGCCCGGCGCGCCGGGGTCAGGCGCCGGGCCGCCGGGTCCGCCGGGCCTCGGCCATCCGCTGCTCGGCGATGCGGTCCGCCGCCACCGCCGGCGGCACCCCGTCGGCCGCGGCGCGCTCGAAGATCGAGAGCGTGGTGTCGTGGATCTTCGCGGCTTTTTCCTTCGCACGAGCGAAGTCGAAGCCGTGGAGCTCGTCCGCCACCTGGATCACGCCGCCGGAGTTCACCACGTAGTCGGGCGCGTAGAGGATGCCCCGCCCCGCGAGGTCCTTCTCGACCCCCGGGTGGGCGAGCTGGTTGTTGGCCGCGCCGCAGACCACCTTCGCCGTCAGCACCGGGACGGTCTCGTCGTTCAGCGCGCCGCCGAGCGCGCAGGGCGCGTACACGTCGAGCCCCTCGGTGCGGATCAGCGTGTCGGTGTCGGCCACCGCCGTCACCTCCGGGTGCGCGGCGCGGATCCGCTCCACGGCCTCGGCCCGCACGTCCGTGATCACGACCTCGGCGCCGTCGGCCAGCAGGTGCTCCACCAGGTGCCGGCCGACCTTCCCGACGCCGGCGACGCCGACCCGGCGGCCGCGCAGCGTGGGCTCGCCCCACAGGTGCCGCGCGCTGGCGCGCATGCCCTGGAAGACGCCGAAGGCGGTGAGCACCGAGGAGTCGCCCGCGCCGCCGTTCTCGGGGGAGCGGCCGGTGGTCCAGCGGCAGGTGCGCGCGACCACGTCCATGTCCTGCACATAGGTGCCCACGTCGCAGGCGGTGACGTAGCGGCCGCCCAGGGAGGCGACGAAGCGCCCGTAGGACTCCAGCAGCGCCTCGCTCTTGAGCTGCTCCGGATCACCGATGATCACGGCCTTGCCGCCGCCGTGGTCCAGCCCGGCGAGGGCGTTCTTGTACGACATGCCGCGGGCCAGGTTGAGGGCGTCCCGCAGGGCGGCCTCCTCCGGGTCGGCCTCGGTGGCGTACGCGTGGAACCGGGTGCCGCCCAGGGCCGGGCCCAGTGCGGTGGAGTGGACGGCGATGACGGCCTTCAGGCCCGTCTCGCGGTCCTGGCAGAGCACCACCTGCTCGTGGCCACCCTGCTCGGAGTGGAACAGGGTGTGCAGGGTGGTGCTCGGGGTGCTGGCTGTATTCGTGGTGTGCGCGGTGGGCGCGGTGCGCTCGGCGCTCGCTGCCCGTTCGTGGTCGCCGGCGGCGGGACGTACGTCAGTCACGGTGGTGACTCCTGTATGTCGCGGAGGGGATGCCCTTTCCAGCATCCCCCGCTTGTGGCGGAGGATGCGGGTGGGCCGGATGGCATGAGGGTACGGCCTGGGCGCCCCCGGGAGTACCGGGGTGCGCCCGCGGTGCAGTTGCGGTGCCAGGATCAGGGTATTGAACTGCCCTTGTCCCGCTCCTGCCCGTCCCCCGACAGTCCCAGTCCGCCTCGGTCCGCCGCCCCCGGCTGACCGCTCCGGGAGGAATAACCCGTGGTCACTACTCCGGTGGTCGTCCCGTACGCGTCCTATCTGCGGGTCTACGAGCCACTGGCCGCCTTCCCCGAGCCGGAGCGCTCGTACTGGGCCCGCTACGCCCGGCGCGAGCACCTGCCCGGTGCCCAGGACGAGCTGCGCCGCTCGCTGGCCGGCCTGGTGCCGGTGCCGCCGGTGGTGGTGCCGGTGCGCGAGAGCGCGGACGCCTTCGTCGCCGAGGCGGACGGGGTGCTGTGCGTGTGCCCCTGGCGGACCCGGCTGCGCGGCTGGCTGGCGCTGGGCCGGCTCGGCGACGAGCTGCCGGCGCCGGTGCTGGACACCGCGGTGCCGCCGGTGGTGCGCCGGGAGGCCGCCGCGGACTACGAGCGCTGGCGGGAGCGCAACCCGGACGCCCGGCCGTGGATCCGCTCGGCGGCCTGGCACGTCCCGATCCGCTGGTTCGTGCTCTTCGCCGACGAGGAGCGGGAGTACGGCAAGGGGACGGGCGGCGGCCTCGGCAGCACCCCGGAGGGCGGCCTGGTGCTGCGCTACCGCACCCCGATGGTGCAGGCCCGGCGGCGGCTGGCCCGCGGGCTGAAGGTGCTGCGCGAGGAGCTGGAGGA
This sequence comes from Streptomyces rubellus, assembly GCF_036323805.1. Classification (NCBI taxonomy): domain Bacteria; kingdom Bacillati; phylum Actinomycetota; class Actinomycetes; order Kitasatosporales; family Streptomycetaceae; genus Streptomyces; species Streptomyces rubellus. The sequence continues at coordinate 74,658 of NZ_JAZDCX010000017.1, read as the reverse complement.
CAGCCCGCTGGTCGACGGCCTGGTGGACGTGGGGCGCTGGCTGGAGGAGTTCCACCCCCGCTCGCTGGTGGAGCTGGACTACGGAGGATTGGTGTATACCCTCTCCGAGGAGGAGCTCGCCGCGGACCACTCCGCCGCCGACACCGCGGAGGGCCTGGCGGCACTGCGCGAGGGGGACGCCGCCCGGGCGAGCGCCGCGTACGAGCGGCTGTCCGACCGCTGGCGCGCCGTACGGCAACGGGGACTGGCCAGTTGAGGACCGGTCGGGAGCCGGTGGGGGATCCGTTCCGGCCCGGGACCGGCCGAAGCTTTGGCCCACGCGTGACGGAAAGCACTGGCAAGGGTCTTGCTCTGAAGACCACCTCTCGTGTCAAAATAGGACAAGGAGTCCGGACAGGGCTTCATCCGTCCAACTAAGGTCGGATCCATCGGTATTGCACTGTGCTCGGGGAGCCTGGGGAGCTCTGCTCACGTTGTAACCGATCGTCACGAGGGTGTGACTGTCCGTTATGGCATGGTCCATCGGCTTCCGTCGAGGTTGGCCACCTGAGAGGGCAATTCCGTCGGTTTGGCCGACGTGGCTGGACAGATGGTGTAGTTGTAGTGCCGAGGACAAGCCGTTCGTCCTATAACCGACTCGGCCCGCGCCTGCCATTTCGGGCAACGCGGGTCAAGGTGCAGAATTTAGAGGAAAGAACCGTGATGGTTCGGTTCTCCCGAGGAGGCCGCTCATGACCGCTCGCACCCCTGATGCCGAGCCGCTGCTGACCCCGGCTGAGGTCGCCACCATGTTCCGCGTGGACCCGAAGACGGTCACACGCTGGGCCAAGGCGGGCAAGCTCACGTCCATCCGCACGCTCGGAGGACACCGCCGTTACCGCGAGGCGGAGGTGCGCGCCCTGCTGGCGGGCATCCCGCAGCAGCGCAGCGAGGCCTGACCAGCCCCGCACAACCCCGCACAACGGGCGAATTGGGACCCCCATCCCGCCACTCGTCCCGCACAGCACCATCAGCACCATCTGTCGGGCCGGTGTCCCCCACGCGGCCTGGACTTCGATCGCGCTGGGCTCCGCCGGGCCCGGCGCGATCTCTGTCTCCGGAGGGCTTTCCGGCGGGGCGGCCGGCCCCGTCCCGCGGCCCGTTCCGGAGCCCGCCCAGACCCCGTTTCCGGACCTGTCCGGGGCGGGGTTCGGTGTTCCCCGGGGCTGCTCGACCGTCAACAGGCGGCTCTCCGGGCGGTGTTGAGCAGTGGCCGAGACCGCTCCCGGGCCCGGGGAGGCTGTGGAGGACATGTGAAGAAGAAGCCGGGGGAGTGTCATGGGACGGCAGTGCAATGGCACATATTAAATTTGGCTAAGCCGGGAAGGCGGCGAATTCCCCTGTCCGGCCATCCGATTCGGTGACACCCGTCACATCGCAGGCATCTTGTCCGTAGTGGCTAACGTGCGGTAATGGGAAATAAGTGCATGACGTACCCCTCGCCGACCGGTGGGCCCGGCCCGGGATGCGGAGGAGGGTGCGGACCGGACGGAACCGCCACCCGGGCCGTGTTCCGGCCGGGTGGCGATCCATGCTCGTCTCCGTCGCTGTGGCGTCCGGCCGTGAACGGCCCGGTGGCTTCCGGGACCGGTCCGCGGTCACCGGACGGTCAGCCCGGGACACCGTCCACGGCGCCGGGCCCGCCGCCCCGCTCCGTCTCCGGACGCGGGCCGGGGAGCTCGTCCGCCGGCTGCTCCGTCGCCAGCCGCTGCAGCCGGTGGCAGACGGGGCAGTGGCGGGTCAGATGGCCGTAGCGGGCCGCCGCCGACAGATGCGCTCTCAGCAGTGCCCGTGTCTCGTGCCGTGGACGTTCCGAAGTCGCCGGCATGGCGCCCACCTCCTTGCAGGAGAGGTACCCGCGGTCTGTCGGACCGTCAAGACGGCCCGCACCGAAGGGCGGTGCGAACGGGCCGCCGTGAGCGAGCGGGAGGCAGCCGGGGCACGGAACGACCGAAGGCCCGGATCCACGAGGGAACCGGGCCTTCGTACTGCGGTCCTGACGGGATTTGAACCCGCGGCCTCCACCTTGACAGGGTGGCGAGCACTCCAAACTGCTCCACAGGACCTTGAGCCGCAGCCGGATGTCCTGAGCTGCGAGAAGGACTCTACAGCAGCCCGGGGCCGCGGCGCGAACTCACTTACCGTGGCCGCCTTGCCACAGCTCATGCCGCGCGCCGGGCCACGGCCCGCGCCACGGCGGACGGCCGCCGTCACGGGGCCGCCGCGTCCACCGCCTTCATGATGCGCTTGTCCGAGACCGGGTAGGCCGTGCCCAGCGCGTGCGCGAAGTAGCTGACCCGCAGCTCCTCCAGCATCCAGCGGATCTCCCGCGCCTCACGCGGTACCGGCCGGCCCGGCGGGAACTGCTCCAGCAGCCACTCGTACTCGTCCCGCATCTCCCTCACCTTCGCCATCCGGGCACGGTCCCGCTCGACGTTGGCGGGAAGCTGCTGCAGCCGGCGGTCCACGGCCGTCAGGTAGCGCAGCAGGTCCGGCAGCCGGCCCGTGCCGTGCGCGGTGACGAAGCCCGGGCCGACCAGCTCCGCGAGCTGCTCCCGCACATCCGCCAGGTTCGGCGCGAGCGTGGGACTCTTCGCCAGCGGCGGCGACTTCAGCCGGCGCTCGCACGCCTGCCGGGCGGCGAGCACCTCGCGCACCTGCCGGACGGTCGCCAGCACCGCGTCGGTGAGGTCGGCGCGCACCGCGTCGAACAGCTTGCGGAAACCCTCCTCGTCCCAGGCCGGGCCGCCGCGCGCCGCGATCAGCCGGTCGGCGGCGGCCGTCACGCAGTCGTCGAACAGCGCCTGGACGCTGCCGTGCGGGGCGGCGGCCAGGGCCAGCTTGTCCTGGTTGGAGAGCCTGTCCTGGGCGAACTTGGCCGGATTGGAGGGCAGGTTCAGCAGGATGAGGCGGCGGGTGCCGCGCCACATCGCCTGCCGCTGCTCGTCCTCGGTGTCGAAGAGCTTCACCGAGACCGAGTCCCCGTCGTCCACCAGCGCCGGATACGCCTTGACCGGCTGACCCGCCCGCCGGGTCTCGAAGGTGCGTGGGAGGGTGCCGACGGTCCAGGAGGTCAGGCCGGTGCGCTGCTCGACACCGGGACCGCCACCGGGCCCGCCGCCGTCCCCCTCCCCGGCCCCGCCGCCGGTGCTCCGGGCGGCGTCGAACGCCTTGGCCAGCGCCGCCCGGGTGCGGGACCGCAACGCCAGCCGCAGCTCCTCCAGGTCCTTGCTCTCGGCGTTCCCCGGGATCCTGCGGCGCCGCTCGTCCACCACCCGGAAGGTGATCTTCAGATGGTCGGGGACCTTCGCCGGGTCGAAGTCCTCCGGACTCACCCGCACCCCCGTCATCCGGGTCAGTTCCCGAGCCAGCGCGGCCGTCAGCGGCTCGTCCGGCGGGGCGGCCGGCTGGGCCTCGCCGTCCCCGGCGACCGCCGCCAGGAAACGCCGGGCGTAGTCGGGGGCGGGCACGCAGTTGCGGCGGATCGGCTTGGGCAGCGAACGGATCAGCTCGGTGACCAGATCGGCGCGCAGCCCCGGGATCTGCCAGTCGAAGCCGCGCGACTCGACCTGGTTGAGCACCTGGAGCGGGACGTGGACGGTCACGCCGTCGGCGTCGGTGCCCGGTTCGAACTGGTAGGTGACCCGCAGCTTCAGCGGTCCCTGGCGCCACAGGTCGGGGTAGTCGGCCTTGGTGATCCGCTCGGCCCGCTCGTTGATGAGCATGGACTTCTCGAAGTTGAGCAGATCCGGCTCCTCCTGGCGCTTCCGCTTCCACCAGGAGTCGAAGTGTGCCCCGGAGACCACGTGCTCGGGGATGCGCTGGTCGTAGAAGTCGAACAACGTCTCGTCGTCGACGAGGATGTCGCGGCGCCGGGCCCGGTGCTCCAGCTCCTCCACCTCGCCCAGCAGTCTGCGGTTGTCGTGGAAGAACTGGTGGTGGGTGCGCCAGTCGCCCTCCACCAGCGCGTTGCGGATGAAAAGGTCCCGGCAGGTCTCCGGGTCGATCCGCCCGTAGTTCACCTTGCGCTGGGCGACGACGGGGACGCCGTAGAGCGTCACCTTCTCGTACGCCATCACCGCCGCCTGCTTCTGCTCCCAGTGCGGCTCGCTGTAGACGCGTTTGACCAGGTGCCCGGCGAGCGGCTCGATCCAGTCCGGATCGATCTTCGCGTTGACCCGCGCCCACAGCCGGGAGGTCTCCACCAGCTCGGCCGACATGATCCAGCGCGGCGGCTTCCTGAACAGCGCGGAGCCCGGGAAGACGGCGAACTTCGCGCTGCGCGCGCCCAGGTACTCGTTCTTCTCGGTGTCCTTCAAGCCGATGTGCGACAGCAGCCCCGCCAGCAGCGACTGGTGGACGCGGTCGGCGTCGGCGTCCCGGTCGTCGAGGTGGACGCCCATGGACTTCGCCACCTGGCGCAGCTGGGCGTAGATGTCCTGCCATTCGCGTATGCGCAGGTAGTTGAGGAACTCCGCCCGGCACATGCGCCGGAAGGCGGAGGAGGACAGCTCCTTCTGCCGCTCCCGCACGTACTTCCACAGGTTGAGCAGGGCGAGGAAGTCGCTGTTGTCGTCCTTGAACCGGGCGTGCTGCTGGTCGGCCTGCTGCTGCTTGTCGGCGGGACGCTCGCGCGGGTCCTGGATGGACAGCGCCGCGGCGATCACCATCACCTCGCGGACGCAGCCGTTGCGGTCCGCCTCCAGCACCATCCGCGCCAGCCGCGGGTCGACGGGGAACTGCGCCAGCTTCCGGCCGGTCTCCGTCAGCCGCCTGCGCGGGTCCTTCTGCTTCGGGTCGAGCGCGTGCAGCTCCTCCAGGAGCTGCACACCGGCCTTGATGCTGCGGTGGTCCGGCGGGTCGATGAAGGGGAAGCGCTCGATCTCGCCCAGCCCGGCCGCGGTCATCTGGAGGATGACGGACGCCAGGTTCGTCCGCAGGATCTCCGGATCGGTGAACTCCGGCCGGGAGAGGAAGTCCTCCTCGGAGTACAGCCGGATGCAGATGCCGTCCGAGGTGCGGCCGCAGCGGCCCTTGCGCTGGTTGGCGCTGGCCTGGGAGACCGGCTCGATCGGCAGCCGCTGGACCTTGGTGCGGTGGCTGTAGCGGGAGATGCGGGCGGTGCCGGTGTCGACGACGTACTTGATGCCGGGCACCGTCAGCGAGGTCTCGGCGACGTTGGTGGCCAGCACGATCCGCCGCCCGCCGTGCTTCTGGAAGACGCGGTGCTGCTCGGCGTGCGACAGCCGCGCGTACAGCGGAAGGACCTCCGTGGCGCGGAGGTTCCGTTTGTTCAGCGCGTCGGCGGTGTCCCGGATCTCGCGCTCGCCGGAGAGGAAGACCAGGACGTCGCCCGGCCCTTCGGCCTGGAGCTCCTCCACCGCCTCGCAGACGGCCGTGATCTGGTCCCGGTCGGAGTTCTCGCCCTCCTCCTCCAGCAGCGGCCGGTAGCGGACCTCCACCGGATACGTGCGGCCCGACACCTCGATGATCGGCGCGTCCCCGAAGTGCCGGGAGAAGCGCTCCGGATCGATGGTCGCGGAGGTGATCACGACCTTCAGGTCCGGGCGGCGGGGGAGGAGCTGGGCGAGGTAGCCCAGCAGGAAGTCGATGTTGAGGCTGCGCTCGTGCGCCTCGTCGATGATGATCGTGTCGTACCGGCGCAGCTCGCGGTCGGTCTGGATCTCCGCCAGCAGGATGCCGTCCGTCATCAGCTTGACCAGGGTGTCCTCGCCCACCTGGTCGGTGAAGCGGACCTTCCAGCCCACCGCGCCGCCCAGCGGGGTGCGCAGCTCCTCGGCGACCCGCTCGGCCACCGTGCGGGCCGCGATCCGGCGCGGCTGGGTGTGCCCGATCAGCCCGCGCACCCCGCGGCCCAGCTCCAGGCAGATCTTGGGGATCTGCGTCGTCTTCCCGGAGCCCGTCTCGCCGGCGACGATCACCACCTGGTGGTCCCGTATCGCCGCCAGGATGTCGTCCTTCTTCTGGCTGACGGGCAGCTGCTCGGGGTAGTCGATCGCGGGCACGGCGGCGCGCCGGGCGGCGACGCGCAGCTCGGCCCGCTCGATCTCGGCGGCGATCTCGGACAGCACGGCCCGCCGCGCCTCCGGCTTGCGGATGCGGCGGGTGCCCTCGAGGCGCCGGCCAAGCCGCTGCTGGTCGCGCGGCATCAGTTCGGGCAGCCGCTCCAGGAGGGCGGGGAGGGTGGGATCAGACACAGTGGACATACGGCCTCCAGGATCGCACCCGTCCCGCGTGCCGGGCGAATCAATTCGCCGGTCCCCGGGAGAGGCGTGTCACCCCACACCGTGAACGCCCGGCCGGAGCGGGGTGTACGGGGGCCGGGCCCGCACCGCCGGAGGCGGTACGGGCGGCTTCCGCCGCTCGCCTCGGCGGGTCTCCCGGCACCCGCCGCCCGCTTCGCCGGGCACCCGCGTACGTCCGGCGGCCCGCCGCTGTCAGCGGCCCCTCCTAACCTGCGCGGAATGACCGGAGAGTACGCGCGCCTCACCCCGGAGCAGTTCCAGCGGGCGCTCGGCGACCCGGAATGGGCGCACGAGCTGGTCCTGGAGACGGGCATGGCGGAGTGGGAGACGAAGCCGGAGCCCGGGCAGGCCCGCCGCCTGGACGTGGACAAGGCCTGGGACGGCATCCGTTTCCTGCTGGAGCGGTCCGGCTTCCTCGTGGACGTCGTCCTCGGCGGCGAGCTGATCCCCGGCGCCGCCGACTGGGGCTACACCCCGCCCCGCCACCTCGCCCCGGCGGAGGTGGCCGAGGTCGTCGGGGAACTGGCGGCTACACCGTTCGGGGCCCTCGTCGCCGACCTCGACCCCGCCGAACTGATCCGTGCCGGCACCTACCCCTCGGGCCTGTGGGACGAGGGCGGGGCGGACGGCCTGGAGTACGTCCGTCACCACTACGAGGCGCTGCGCGTCTTCCTCGCCGCCGCCGCCCGGGACGGCGACGCCGTGCTGCTGTGGATCTCCTGAGCCCGCCGTTGGGGGCGTGCGCGGTACGGCGCGCTACCGCTGCCGGTCGCTTTCGCTGTATTCGGCTCCCCGGTCCCGGCTGGTCCTGCCAGGCTCTGTGCCGGGGCGCCGGGCGGTTCGCGGACATGCCGTGCGGGACCACGGCCTCGTGCGTGCCGGACCCGGGCGGTCTGACCGGCCACCGCGCGGCAGACCGTGGCTCACGGGGGCGCCTCTCCTGACGAATCGGGAGTCATGAGAAACCTGGCAAGAGTCCTCTTCGCGCTCGCCGCCTTCTTCGTCTTCTGGAAGTTCTCCAACACGACACTGGGGCAGGGAAGTTTCGTGGTGGCCGTCTTCGGACTGGTCCTGGAGAAGTGGGTGGTGGACCGGTTCTTCCCGGAGAAGGCGGCCCGGGGGGAGACGGGACGGGCAGGGCGTACGCCCTGGGAGCCCTCCGGCGGCGCGCGGCAGACGGGCGGCTCGGGAAGCGTGGTCACCGTCCTCGTGACGTGCGCGGTGCTGACGGTGATGGCCGACGCGTTCTTCTTCACGACGTGGCTCGATCTTCCCGACGCCGACGGCGCCTCCGGCGCGGACGGCCGGGAGGCCGCCGTCAAGATGATCGCCTCCGTGCTGGCCCTGGGCGTGGCCTTCGCCGCTCCCGTGGTCGTCGGCCTGGCCGTCTACCTGGAGTGCGCCGAGCGGCTGGACGGGCGGTTCCGCCCGAACGCACAGGGCCCGACCGGCGGGTGCGTCTCCATCGTTCCGGCGGTCGTCGTGGCGGCCGTGTTCTACGGACACTTCTACGTCGCCTACGTCTTCTACGAGTCGATCGGCGCGCTGCGCCCGCACTGACCGGGTGGGGAGCGCCGTCCGGCCCGCGTACCGCACCGGTGGCGCGCGCCCGGAAGCCGTGGCGTACATGACACGCGAAGCAGCCCCTCCGGAAACCCGGAGGGGCTGCTCTCGCATCTCTGCGGCGGTGGCTGGGGCCGGGGTCGAACCGGCGACCTTCCGCTTTTCAGGCGAGTTGATCGTGCGGAGTGGATCATCCTCCGGCCCGACAACGACCAGCGTTGACAGCTCATGACGTACGGCTGCGTTCGGCGGCGTTCGCCGACGTTGCCGTCAGACTGCCGTCAGCCGCATCTGTGCCGACCCTGCCGATGTACACAGACTGGCCTGACTACCGCCTTACAAGTTCGATCGATGGGGCACCGTTGCATATGTGGTCACACCCAGCGCTTGTCGCATCCTGTAGACAAGCTCCGTCGCCCGTGGTAGACATAGATGGTGCGCAAAAGCACCTTGATACAGGAACTGCGGCAGATCGCCGCGAGCAAGGACGCTGATCTCGTACTCGCACGACAGGGGGCAAAACACGAGATTTACACCCTTCGGGGTGTGTCTCTTCCTGTCCCGCGACACAGAGAGATCGCCGAAGGAACCGCCAAGGCTTTGATCAAGGCGGCGGAAGGAGCGTGATCGACTGGGGGGCCGAGTCCAGGTCGGCCCCCCACCCGATCAGGATCTCATGACTTCGGCAAAGCGCACAGAAGAGGGAAAAGAAAGGAAGGGGAAAGGAGAGGTGGCCGAAACCAGTACTTACCATGCGACTGCAACTCAAGACGGGGCGCACTGGGTGGTTACGGTCAACGACCTACCTAAGGGGCTGGTCGGTGTTACCCAGGGGCGCACGTGGAGCGAAGCGCGGAAGATGGCTGTCGACGTGGTAGCCATGCTATTGGAGGTGCCTGATGACTCGTTCAAGGTTGTGATGCGGCCAGCCGATCCAGATATGGCCAACGCCATCATCACAGCTGAAGAGGCCAGAAAAGAGGCTGAGCTAGCCAGCAAGGCTGCTGCTGAAGCTTTGGCGGCTGCTGCGCGAATCCTGACTGCGAAGGCTACGGTCAGGGATGCAGGCTCAATGCTTGGCGTCTCACATCAGTACATCGCCAAACTCGCTCCAAAGAAGGGTTAGGTCAACTTAGCGCCTTGCGTGGTATGGGCTCCTGCCAGCTTGCAGGCTGGCAGGAGCCCATACTTATACTTTAATAAGTGACCCTGAGTAGCTAGCGTTGACCGCGCGATCTGCACGTAATCGGCATCTGTCGATGCGGTGTACCTAGGTGATAAATACACTCCCGTCTTGCCGCACCCCCGCGCTGGGACGAAAACGACTTGGTCGGCGACCTGCGTCACGCCTCTGACTTGCGCTTCCGCTGAGCGCACCTGTCTGCGTCTGTCGTCATTGGTCGCCCTTGGCCGTCTCCTGACGGCCCAGAGACGGCCCAAGAGGTTCACCCGCGTCAGCTTGTCGCAGTGAGGCCGCCTGGGCTCCGCGTTGCTCCCTCTCCGTGCGAAGCTCCTTGGTTACCTTCCGCATCTGCTCCACCAACCGTCGATTGTCCTCCTGTGTCTTCAGGTAGGCCTTATGCCTCTCTTCGAGACGGATGATCATCGCAGCCATGACGTGGCGGAGGGCATAGGGCCAAGGCCTTCCTGCCACCCTGGCGTCGTCGACCATGGAGCTGCGCCGGAGGATAGGGCTTAGGCAGTTGATCAAGTCAGTCTCGTCCTGCTCGCTCAGGGCAGCATCCAGTCGGTGTGCCACCTTGTTCCGCATCGAGTTGAGCTTCAGGTAAGCAGGAACGTCTTCCTCTTCAAGGAAGTCATGTGCGGCTGCTAGAGCTACCTTCTGCGGGTAGGTGAAGCGGCTGAAGTCGATCCGTTCAGGGTGCGGCGCAACAACACCTAACACCCCAATGAGTCGCGACTCGATCCACAGATGCCCTCGTAGGACCAGCTCAAGAGGCGAGTCACTGTTGATGTCTACGAGCCACTTGGACCCCGCTGCATCCGTCATGTACCGAGGCTACGAGTCATGTTGTAGCTGAGCACCGAGTTTCCAGAAAGCTGCCGGTCAGGGTCGGTGGAGCGGCTTTGGGCGGGAGCTGCCTTGGGGTGAGAGATCGGGGCCCGTAAGCTTTCGGCGACTCGGGCGGTCTGTGGACCTGCCCGCTAATGCCCGATGTGGGCCCCGATCTTCGAGGCTCGCCTCAGTGTGAGTCTGGCTGTGGCCTTGTCGCTTCGGATGGCGCAGGGTCGGTCTCAGCCGGCGGGTGGCTCGGAGGCTCGCTGCCCTGGTGACGGGGCTTGCTTGGGATTTGTCCCCGTCGGCTGAGGCTCGGGCTGACCGGAGTGGCCTGGTAGGAGAGTGGCAGCAGCCCCAACTGAGGTATGCCCCCGGTCGGCCTTCACTTCGGCGTGAAGGGTGGCAGGGCGATGCTGGTGATCGGGGTGGACCCGCACAAGGACAGCCACACACTGGTGGTGGTCGATGGTGCGGGATGCAAGCGCGGGCAGCTGACCGTGCCTGCCCGTCAGGACGGCCATCTGCGGGCGGTGGCCTGGGCACGTCGGTTGGGCGAGCCGGTGCGGTGGGCGGTGGAGGACTGCCGTCACGTGGCCGGCGGACTGTTGCGGGATCTCCTGGCCGGTGGCGAGAGCGTGGTGGCGGTGCCGCCGAGGCTGATGGCCCGGGCTCGTGCCTCGGTCCGGCAGCGCGGCAAGTCGGATCCCATCGATGCTCTGGCCGTGGCCCGTGCCGCGCAGCGGGAGCCGGAGTTGCCGGCGGCCCGGCTGGATGAGGAAGCTCTGGAACTGCGGCTGCTGGTCGACCACCGCCGGGCGCTGATTGCCGAGCGCACCCGGATCATCAACCGCCTGCGCTGGCACTGCCATGCTCTGGACCCCGACCTGGCGCCGGGGCCCCGGGAGCTGAGCCGCAAATGCGTGCAGGCGAAGCTGTTGGGTCGCCTGGCCGCCTGTGCGGTCTCGGTACGACGCGAACTCGCGCTGGAGCTGGTGGCCGATATCCGGGCGCTGAGCGAGAAGATCGCAGCACTGGAGCGGCGGCTGACGCGCCAGGTGACTCCGTTGGCACCCAACTTGCTGGCCATCCCCGGGGTGGGCGCGTTGACCGCGGCCACGCTGGTCGGTGAGACCGCGGGGATCGACCGCTTCGCCAGCAAAGCAGCCTTCGCCTTGCACGCCGGGGCGGCCCCGATACCGGTCTGGAGCGGCAACAACGTTCGCGTCCGCCTCAACCGCGGCGGCAATCGCCGGCTGAACGCGGCCCTCCACGTCATTGCACTTACCCAGCTCAGGCCCGAGATCCATCCACCCGCCCGGGCTCTCTACGACCGGCTCACAGCGGCAGGCAAGACCCGGCCCGAGGCCCTTCGTGTCCTCAAACGCCGCCTCGCCGACGTCGTCTACCGCAGCCTGCACCACGACCACCAACGCCAAGCCCACCCGGACGGATCCTCCGGCCCGCCACGGAGCGGCACACACCCGGATTCGCCCGACAGCCAGCCCGCACCAGGAGCGGGACGAGCGGTCCAGGGTGGGCGAAGCCCATCGCGCAGCGACGCCGCAGGCGCCCTTGACCGGGAGGAGCGCTCCGAACTCTCAACTGGCGGGCGAATCCGGCACCCCGACCCCAGAACCTCTCAGCGACCAGCAAACCGCAGCTTGACATAGGAGAATCCCAAGGTGGCTGCCTAAAGCCGTCGGAGCCGACCGCCCCAGCCACCGACCAGCCCTGACAGCAACCCGGCGCTTGCTGCTGCCGCGCGGCCGGCGGACGCCGGGCCGGAGCGGGGCGAAGACAGGAGCGCAGGCCCGGCGGGGAGCCGGGCCGCGCGCGGCGAGCGGAGCGAGCCGCCTTGATGAGGTAGAGAACTTTGTAACGCGCTAGCTGGATGGCGCGACGTAGCAAAGGGCGCTGGTCTGCTGCCCGTCGCCGTAGTGGTGCGTGGTCTCGCCGATCCTGCGCCATCCGAGACGTTCGTAGAGGCGTATGGCGGCGGTGTCCTTCGTCATGACGTCGAGCACCAGGCGGAGGCCGTGAGTCTGCGCGTAGGCCGTCGCCGTCTGCGTCAGCTCCTCGCCCAGGGCGCGATTCCGGGCTCTCTTGGTCACGAAGAGTCGGCCGAGTACGGCCACGCGCTCGGGGCTCTCCCCGCTTTGTCGGATCCAGAGTGCTACGGCGTCCTCACCGTTGGGGCTCATCACCGCCACGTGCCCGACGACTTGGTGGTCGGCCTCTGCCACCCAGGAGGCCAACACATCGTCCGACCGCAGCCAGGCTTCCGGGTCGGAGACTCCTTCGACGGGATACCCGTCCGTCGCGTGCACCTCCACCAGCGCCGCTGCCGCGTCGGGCAGGTCTGCTTCCTCGAACGGGCGGACTCTCAGGCTTCCCACACGGTCCTCCTGGCTACTCGACGGGCATTTCGTACAGTAGGCCGGTCTGGTCCGCCCGGTGCACGTAGCGGGAGACCTCGAAGGGGACGCCGTCCTGGTCGAGGCTGGTGTGCAGCACCTCAAGGACCGGGACGCCGGGCAGGAGTCCCAGAACGGCGGCTTCCTCCGGCGTCGGCATGCGGGCGCTGATCTCGTCGCGCACGCGGGTCATGACGTGGCCCAGTTCTTCGAGCCGCCCGTAGATGCCGTGCGGGCCGGTCCTGGGCTGCATGAGCGCGGTGCCCTGCGCCTCCTCCCACCGGAGGTAGGTCGAGACGATCTGCACCGGCTCGTCGTCGGCGAAGTAGTGGTTCTCCCGGTGGAGGACGCTGGCCTCGTCGGCCGGTACGTTCAGGCGCTCGGCGATGTCCTGCGGTGGTGCCTCCCGTTCGATGCCGACGACATCGATCCTGGCCGTCTTGCCCTGGCGCTGCGCTTCCAGTCGGAAGGGCGTCAGGCCGGTCTCGCGGTTCTTCGAGGAGTAGCGGTCGCTGCCGAAGCGGAAGAGGCGCTGCGGCTCGCGCACGAAGACTCCGCGCCCGTGCTTGGCGGTCACCAAGCCCTGTTCGGCCAGCAGGCGGATCGCCTCGCGAGCCGTGTTCCGCGCGGTGCCGTAGCGCTCGGCCAGCGCCCGTTCGGACGGCAGCTTGTCGCCGGGCGAGAGTCGGCCGGCCTGGATCTCCGCTCGTAGCTCCTCCGCGATGCGCCTGCTCGGAAGCTGCTGGGGAGGTGGGTCAGATGTGGTCATACCGAACAGCATAGCTGCTGGCTTAAGCCAGCTCATTGATGCATGCGACCCTCCATGGTTAACTGGCTCAAGCCAGTTGAGGGACGGCGCCCTACCGCCAAGCAGACGCGCCGCCCCACCCCTCTTCCAAGGGAGGTCCCATCATGCCCGTGTCACTCGTTCATGCACAGCGCCGGTCCGGCCCCCCGGTGCCGAGGATCGTCCGCCGTTCGGCTCGCTGCTGCCCGGTGTGCGGCATGCCGAGTTGCCAGGACCCGAACGCCTGTCGTCGGGACTTCATGAGCATCGAGTGGCTGGAGTGCCCGGACTGTGCGGGCAGCGGCTACGACACCACCGGATTCCAGATCTTCTGCCCGGCCTGCCGAGGGGCGAAGGTCCTGGAGGTCGAGATAGTCGGTGATCCGGAGGTGGCCGAGTGACGGCCTTCCCCGTCGCTCCGGAGGCCGTGGCCAGTGTCGCCGCGTCCGTGGGCACCGATCCGCTGACCCTGGCCGATCTGCTGCGCGTCGCCTCGGCCCCGGGCTTCGACCGCTGGCGCGACCAGGTGCGCCGTACTGGTGGCTGCTCGGACCCGGTTCACCTGTCCGGCGCGACCGTGGTCCGCGATGCCCGGACCGGGGAGGTCCTGCACTCATACTCCACGGAGGAAGAACCCGGTGGGCGGCTGCGGGTGGCCTGTGGGAATCGGCGGGCCTCGCGCTGTCCGTCGTGCGCCTGGACGTACGCGGGGGATGCCTACCACCTGATACGGGCCGGGCTGACCGGTGACCCGAGGATGGGCGTCCCGGACCGGGTGCGGGCTCATCCCGGGGTGTTCGTCACCCTGACGGCGCCCTCGTTCGGCCCGGTCCACAACCGTCCCGACTCCGGCCGCTGCCGCTGCGACGCCGTCCACGCCGAGGACGCCCTGGAGCTGGGCACGGCGCTCGATCCGGCCCGGTACGACTACGCCGGGGCCGTGCTGTGGAACAACCACGCCGGAGACCTGTGGCGGCGCTTCACCGTCTACCTGCGCCGGGAGATCGCCGCCCGCGCCGGGCTGTCCCAGCGCGCCCTGCGGGAGGTGTGCCGGGTCTCCTTCGGGAAGGTCGCCGAGTTCCAGAAGCGCGGCGCGGTCCACTTTCACGCCATCGTGCGCCTGGACGGCCCCGGCGGTCCCGGGGACGCTCCGCCCGCCTGGGCCGGTACCGGTCTGCTGGGCGACGCGATCCGGGCCGCCGCCTCCCGGGTGGCCGTCCCCGTGCCGGGCGCCGGGGACTTCCCCGCCCGCGTCCTGCGCTGGGGCGCACAGGTGGACGTGCGCGCGATCGGCACCGGCGGGCAGGAGCTGACCGAGCAGGCCGTGGCCGCGTACGTGGCGAAGTACGCCACCAAGGCCGCCGAGTCCACCGGCACCGTGGACCGCCGCATCGGGGAGCTGGCCGAACTCGACAAGCGGCCCGGCCTGCCCCCGCACACCCGGCGGCTGATCGAAGCCTGTCGTGCCCTGGACGGCGCCTATCCCGAGCGCAAGCTGTGGGCCTGGGCGCACATGCTCGGTTTCCGGGGCCACTTCCTGACCAAGTCCCGCCGCTACTCCTCGACCTTCGCCGAGCGCCGCCAGGTCCGCGCCGACTTCCGCGCCCGGCAGGAACGCCGGGAACGGGGCCTGCCCGAAGATCTCGACGGGGACGGCTCCACGCTCGTGCTCGCCCACTGGACCTACGCCGGGCACGGCCACACCCCGGGCGAATCCTGGCTCGCGGCCTCCATCGCCCGGGACATCCGCCAGAACCGCGAAACCGCCCGCGAAGCACTCGCGGAACTCGACGACAAGGGGGAGGGCTGGACATGAGCCGCCGCAGCCGTCTGAACGGCGAGGGAACGCTCACGCTCCGCAAGGACGGGCGCTGGGAGGCAGCGGCCTACGTCCCGACCTCGGCGGGCACGCTCAAGCGCAAGCGCCAGTACGCGCGCACGCGTGCCGATGCCCACGCCAAGCTCGTGCGGATGCTGGAGCAGGCGAACCGCGGAATCCCCGTCGCCGACAAGTCCTGGACGGTCGGGGCCTACCTCGCGTACTGGATCGAGCATGTGGTGACTCCCCGGCGGCGGCCCAAGACCCTCCTCGCCTACGAGTCGGCCGTCCGGCTCTACCTGGTGCCGCTGCTCGGCGGCAAGCGCCTCGAACGGCTGGCGCCCCGGGACGTGCTGGGGATGCTGGCACGGCTGCGCGAGCTGTGCCTGTGCTGTGCCCGGAAGCTGGACGCCCGGCGGCCCGAGGAGGTGCAGTGCTGCTCGCGCGGCCGGTGCTGCAGCCGGCGGCTGTCGGCCCGGATGATCCAGCTCGTTCACGCCGTGCTCCGCAACGCTCTCCAGAACGCCGTGCGGGAAGAACTCGTGTCGCGCAACGTCGCCAAGCTCGTCCAGGTGGAGGGGCCGTCGTACGCGCGTGGCAAGGGGCTCGAACCGGCGTCGGCCCGCGAGCTGCTGGCGACGGTGAAGAACGACCGGCTGTACGCGCTGTACCTCATGGCCCTGACCCTCGGGCTCCGCAAGGGCGAACTCCTCGGCCTGCGGTGGGACGCGGTGGACCTGGACAAGGGCGAACTCGCCGTGACCCGCTCACTCCAGCGCATCAACGGGGAGCTGGTGTCGGCGCCGCCCAAGACACGGCACTCGTGCCGGACGATCCCGCTGCCGCCCTTCGTCGTGGATGCCCTGCGGGCCCGGCGCGAGCAGCAGCGGCGGGAGCACCAGAACTGCGGAGAGGAGTGGCTGGACTCCGGCCATGTCTTCACGACGGCCGTCGGCTCACCCGTCGATCCGCGCAACCTGAACCGCCACTGGTACGCCCTCCAGAAGCGGACCGGCCTGGAGGGCTACCGCTTCCATGATCTGCGTCACTCGTTCGTCTCGCTGCTGCTCGACCTCGGCGTAGCGCCCCACATCGTCCGGGAGATAGCCGGTCACAGCGATCTCCAGGTCACGCTCGGGGTGTACGCCCACGCCTCGGCGGAGGAGAAGCGGAAGGCGCTGACGCAGCTCAGCAGGCTCTTCGAGTGAGCGGCGACAAGCCCCGCTGCCGTCGTACTGCCGTCAGTACGCCAACGCGAAACCCCCGCCGATGATTTCGACGGGGGTTTCTGCCCTGGTGGGCTGCGGTGGCTGGGGCCGGGGTCGAACCGGCGACCTTCCGCTTTTCAGGCGGACGCTCGTACCAACTGAGCTACCCAGCCGCGCGGTCCTGACGGGATTTGAACCCGCGGCCTCCACCTTGACAGGGTGGCGAGCACTCCAAACTGCTCCACAGGACCAAGCATGTGCGAGCACCAGTCTCGCACAGATTGTTGCGTGCCCCCAACGGGATTCGAACCCGTGCTACCGCCTTGAAAGGGCGGCGTCCTGGGCCACTAGACGATGAGGGCTGATGGCCCACCTGGGCGCTTCTCAGCGCGTCGGGGACGTGAGAAGCATATGGGATGCGGGGACGGTTCGCCAAAACAGTTGCCCGGGGGTGTCCGGGGACGTCCGTGGCGGGCCGCTATCCCGTGGGCGAGGGCGTCGCGGGGGCGGAGGGCGTCGGGGGAGAGGGGGAGGGGGAGAGCGGCGGCGAGGCGCCGGGAGAGGGCGTGGACGTGGGCGTGGAGGTGGGGGAGGACGTGGGGGAGGACGTGGGGGAGGGGGACGGGCCGCCCCGTTCCTCGTCGTCCGGCAGATGGCGGCTGACCTCGGCCGTCGTCAGGCCCAGCCCGCCGAGGGTGATCTCGTCCCAGGCCTGGAGCCGCTTGCTCTCCTGGTCCAGGTAGAGCACCGAGGCCATCACCTTCTCCGGCTCGTCGCCCTCCACGGCCCGCAGCCCGCCGCCGCCCGTGGAGCCCTGGAGCATCAGCCGGGTGCCCTCCTCCAGGATCCGCGTCTTGCGGACGTGCAGGTGCCCGGCCAGCACCAGGGGCACGTCGCCGTCCGTCTGCTCGGCCGCGTCCGGGTTGTGCGCGGCCGCGATGTGCACCGGCTCGCCCCGCTCCTCACTCGCCCGGATGGCCTCGGCCAGCTTCCGTCCGGCCCTGGTCTCGGCCGGTTTGCCGCCGGGCTTCGTCGAGCGGTCCGGGGTGAACTGCGGGTCGCCGATGCCCGCGATCCGCAGGCCGTCGAACGTCACCGAGGCGCCGCCGTCCAGGACGTACGCGTTCTCCAGGTCCTCCAGGTAGGCCTGGGTGGAGCGCGAGTCGTGGTTGCCGCGCACCCACACGAACGGCGCCCCCAGGTCCTCGATCGGATCGAGGAAGCCGTTCTCGGCGGCGGTGCCGTGGTCCATGGTGTCGCCGGTGTCGATGATCACGTCGATCTCGTACTGCTCGACCAGGGAGGCGATGATGCTCCAGGCGGCCGGATTGAGGTGGATGTCGGAGACGTGCAGCACCCGGATCGTGTTCGGGTCGGACTGGTACGAGGGCAGGGTGGAGACGGCGTCGTACAGCTTGGTGACGTTGGTCACCAGCCGGGCCAGCTCCTGCTGGTAGACGTCGAACTCGGTGACGATGCTGCGCGCGTTGCCCACCACGCTGGGCGCGCTGGCCAGCAGTCCGGAGAACTTCGGCTCCAGCACCGACTTCGGGTTCCAGGTCGAGTACGCCGCCACCCCGGAGGCCGCCAGCAGCGCCAGGGAGAGCCCGCCCGCCGCCAGGGCCCGCCGCGGGCGGCGGTAGACGGCCAGGCCCAGTGCCGTGGCGCCGGCGAGCACCGCGGCACAGGACTTCACCGCCAGTTCGCGGGTGCCGGACTGGACGTCCTGGGCTATCCGCTCCTCCAGCCCGCTGATCCGCTCCGGGTGGTCCACCAGCGCCTGGGCGCGCACGGGGTCGAGCTGGTCGACGTCGACGTCGAGGCTGAGCGGGGCGTGGTGGGTGTCCAGGTCGAGCGAGCCGAGCGGCGGTACGTCGATCCGGGTGCCGCCGGTGGCCGAGGGCTCCAGCGCCATCCGGGTGTTCACCGGCCCCACGGGCGCCTGCACGCTGCCCACCACCAGCAGCCCGAGCCAGGCGCCCAGCAGTGTGACGACGACCAGCCCGAACGCCCGGGCCCAGGGGCGGGAGGGGCGGGAGGCGTGGTCGAGGGGGAGCGGCGGGCCTGCCCGGCGGTGCGTCCGGCGGCGCCGGAGAAGAGCGCGCGGAACGGCTGCGGCCCTGCGGGCGGTGGCTCTCAGCGGCCGACGCGGTTCACGGCTCATGCCGAAGCCTATGCCCGTCCGGAGATCGACTATGCGGCGGCGCGGGAGCGGCCGGGGACGCACCGGGCGGACCCGGGCCCCGCGGCGCCGGGAGGCGGTGGCGGACAATGGGCGCGTGCTGGAGATGACGCGCGAGGAGTTCGAGGAACTGGTCGCCGAGGCGCTCGACCGGATCCCCCCGGAGCTGACGCGGCTCATGGACAACGTGGCGGTGTTCGTGGAGGACGAACCGCCCGCCGAGGACCCCGAGCTGCTCGGGCTGTACGAGGGCACGCCCCTGACCGAGCGCGGCGAGTGGTACGCCGGGGTCCTGCCGGACCGGATCACGATCTACCGCGGTCCCACCCTGCGGATGTGCGAGCGCGACGGCGGCGACCGCGAGCTGGTCGTCGAGGAGGTGGAGATCACGGTCGTGCACGAGATCGCCCACCACTTCGGCATCGACGACGAGCGGCTGCACGCCCTGGGGTACGGGTGAGCGGCCGTCCGGCGCCGGACGGGCCCGTCGGCCCGGACGCCGGTCCGCGCGTGCCCGCCCACCGGGCCGGGACCGCCGGCGGCCTCCGCGCCCGGCGGACCCCGGCCGTCCTCGCCGCCGTCGCGGCGGGCGGGGCGCTCGGCGCCACCGCCCGGCACGCCCTGACCTCGGCCTGGCCCGCCCCGCCCGGCGGCCCGCCCTGGGCGACCCTCGCCGCCAACACGGCCGGCTGCGCGCTGCTGGGCGTGCTGATGGTGCTGGTGGCCGAGTACGGCCGGGGCCACCCGCTGGCGCGGCCCTTCCTGGGCACGGGGGTGCTGGGCGGCTTCACCACCTACTCGGCGTACGCGCTGGACACCGTCACGCTGCTGGAGCGGGGTGCGGCGGGCACCGCGGCGGCGTATCTGGGCGGCACGCTCGCCGCCGCGCTCGGCGCGGTCTGGGCGGGCGCCGCCGCGACCCGGGCGGTGGTGCGGGGCCACGGTGCCGGCGGGGTGGCGGCGGGGTGACGGCGGGCGGGGGCGGCTGGCTCACCTGGGCGTCGGTGGCGCTGGGCGGGGCGGCCGGGGCGTGTCTGCGGTACCTCGTGGACCGCGCGGTGCGGGCGCGGCACGAGTCGGTCTTCCCGTGGGGCACCCTCACCGTCAACGCCGCGGGCAGCGCGCTGCTCGGCACGGTGACCGGCGCGGCCTGGGCGGGAGCGGCCGGGCCGGGCGCGGTGGCGCTGCTCGGCACCGGGCTGTGCGGCGCGCTGACGACGTACTCCGCCTTCTCCTACGAGACGCTGCGGCTGGCCGAACGCGGCCGGGCGCGGGCGGCGCTGGCGAACGCCGTGCTCACCCCGGCGGTCGCGCTGGGCTCGCTCTGGGCGGGGCTGGCGCTGGTGCGTTACCTGGCGGGCTGACGGGAGTTGGGCAGGGCGCCCGTCCGTTCCCCGCCGTGTCCCGGAGGTGCCGCCCGTGCGCCTGATCCCGTCCGCCACCCGTACGTCCCCGTGTGCCCCGGCCCGTGCGGGCGTCCGTACGGGCGCGGGTGTCCTGCTGCTCGCCGCGCTCGGCGGCTGCATGACGATCGGCTCCCCGGAGGAGGGGGACGGCGGCGGGCGGCGGCCCGCCGGGCACCAGGTGTCCCGCGACGCCGCCGACCCGCGCCCGGAGGGCGCGGCGGTGCCGCGCGCCGGGGACGGCCACGGCGGCGGGCGGCGCGGGCCGGCGCGGAAGGACGACAGGGGCCGGGACGGCGGGAGGAGCGGCCAGGACGACGGGGAAGCCGGGAACGCCGGGGAGGGCGACGGCGCGGGCCGGGACGACAGGGACGCCGGGGACCGCGACGCCACCCGGCGGCCGTCCGGCCGGACCTCCCGCCCCGCGGACGCCCCGCGCCCCGGGCGTACGCCCACGGCGGGCGGCAGCCGCCCCGCCCCGTCCTCGGCGTCCTCGCCGTCCTCGCCGTCCTCGGCGTCCTCGCGCACTCCGGTCCCGTCCTCCCCGGCGCCGACCACCCCGCCCGCCGCCCCCTCCTCGGCCTCCTCGTCCGGGGACGGCCCGGGCGACGGGCCGGACAACTCCCTCGCGGGGGCGGGAATGAACGACGGCGCGCACCGCGTTCACTCCGTGTACGCTCACGAATCCGCTGACTCCGACCGCCTCGAACACCACCTCGCCCACCGTCCCGAGGAGCCCCGGACCGACTCCGGCGAACGGCTCCGAAACGGGGGACGGTAGACTGACCGCAGCGGTCTCCACCGCCGACCCTCGGCCCCCGGAAAGGGATTTGCGCTCCGGGACACAGGGTCGTATGGTGGCAGATCGTTTGATCCCATTTGCCCGGCGCCGTTTCCAGCGCGCCGTGTGGCGCGTCCCTTACCCGAGCCGTGGCTGACCGCACCGAGGCGGTCGTATGCGAGAACACGGAGTTGTGGGCGCGTGCCATGACTCCGGAAGGTTTTGTCTTCGCATGTCTTTGACCACCCATGAGATCGTCCTGCCCGAGGACGAGCCGACGACCACGTTCGCCGACCTCGGCCTGCCCGGGGAGATCGTGCGCAAGCTGGCGCACAACGGCGTCACCGTCCCGTTCCCCATCCAGGTCGCGACCATCCCGGATGCCCTGAACGGCAAGGACATCCTCGGCCGCGGGCGCACCGGCTCCGGCAAGACGCTGAGCTTCGGCCTGCCCCTGCTGGCCCGGCTGGCCGGCGGCCGCACCGAGCGCAAGCGCCCCCGCGGCATCATCCTCACCCCCACCCGCGAACTGGCCATGCAGGTCAGCGACGCGCTCCAGCCCTACGGCGACGTCCTCGGCCTGAAGTTCAAGGTCGTCTGCGGCGGCACCTCGATGATGAACCAGATCACCGCGCTGGAGCGCGGCGTGGACATCCTCGTCGCCACCCCCGGCCGGCTGCGCGACCTGATCAACCGCGGCTCCTGCTCGCTGGACGAGGTGGAGATCGCCGTCCTGGACGAGGCCGACCAGATGGCCGACCTGGGCTTCCTGCCCGAGGTCACCGAACTGCTCGACCAGCTGCCCAAGGGCGGCCAGCGGATGCTGTTCTCCGCGACGCTGGAGAACGAGATCGACACCCTGGTCCGCCGCTACCTGGTCGAGCCGGTCCACCACGAGGTGGACGCCGCCCAGGGCGCGGTGACCACCATGAGCCACCACGTGCTGATCGTGAAGCCGCGCGACAAGGCGCCGGTCACCGCCGCGATCGCCGCCCGCAAGGGCCGCACGATCGTCTTCGTCCGCACCCAGATGGGCGCCGACCGGGTCGCCGAGCAGCTCCGCGAGGCGGGTGTGCGCGCCGACGCGCTGCACGGCGGCATGACCCAGGGCCTGCGCACCCGCACGCTGGCCGACTTCAAGGACGGCCGCGTCAACGTGCTGGTCGCCACCGACGTCGCCGCGCGCGGCATCCACGTCGACGACATCGACCTGGTGCTGAACGTGGACCCGGCCGGCGACCACAAGGACTACCTGCACCGCTCCGGCCGCACCGCCCGCGCGGGCCGCTCCGGCACGGTCGTCTCGCTGGCCCTGCCGCACCAGCGCCGCCAGATCTTCCGGCTGATGGAGGACGCGGGCGTGGACGCCTCGCGCCATGTCATCGGCCGCGGCGACGCCTTCGACGACGATGTGGTGGAGATCACCGGCGCCCGGTCGCTGACCGAGGTCCAGGCCGAGTCGGCGCTGAACGCCGCCAAGCAGGCCGAGCGCGAGGTGGCCGAGGTCACCCGGCAGCTGGAGAACGTGCGGCGCCGGGCGGCCGAACTCCGCGAGGAGGCCGACAAGCTCTCGGCGCGCGCCGCCCGCGAGCGGGGCGAGGACCCCGAGGCGGCGGTGGCGGCGGTCGCCGAGGCGACCGAGGCCGCGGCCGCGGAGGCCACCGCCGAGGTGATCGCCGCCGAGGCGGCGGCCGAGGCCGCCGCGCGGCGGGCGCGCGAGGAGCGCTCGTACGACCGGCGGGACGACCGGGGCGGCGACCGGCGCTCCTTCAACCGGGACCGCGGCGACCGCGGCGGCGACCGCCGCCCGTACGGCCGGGACCGCGACGACCGGGGTGGCGACCGGGGCGGGGACCGGCGCTCCTTCGGCCGGGACCGCGGCGACCGCGGCGGCGAGCGCCGTGAGTTCGGTCACCGCGGTGGCGACCGTCCCTTCAACCGGGACCGCAACGACCGGGGCGACCGCTCGTACGACCGGCGGGACGACCGCGGCGACCGGGGCGGCTTCCGGGGTGGCGAGCACCGCGGCGAGCGCCGTGAGTTCGGTCACCGGGGCGGCGACCGTCCCTTCAACCGGGACCGCAGCGACCGGGGCGGCGAGCGCCGTCCGTACAGCCGTCCCGAGGACCACCGCCGGGACGACCACCGGGGCGGTGACCGCCCGTTCGACCGGGACCGCCGCCCGTCGTTCGACCGCCGCGCCGACAAGCCGCGCTGGAAGCGCAACGGCTGACGCCGTACGGCACCCGGCCCGCGACGCACCCGGAGGGCCCGGCCCGGAGCACCGCTCCGGGCCGGGCCCTCCGCCGTTTCCGGCCGGGCCCCGTCCGGGTTCCGCCCGCGTTCCGGCCCGGGTTCAACGAGGCTCCCGCCGAAGAGGTTCACCACCTGTCGCGGCACGCGCAATGCCTTCGGAACACGGCCGGTGCGCGGGCTATGCTTCGGGGGCGGGCCGTTAGCTCAATTGGCAGAGCAGTGGACTTTTAATCCATTGGTTGTGGGTTCGAGTCCCACACGGCCTACCGCTCGGCGCCCCGCCCGGTCCCCACCGGCCGGGGCGCTTCCGTCCGCCCCGGCATGGGTGTGTTCTCCGGCCGGACGAGGGGGAGTGCGGGGTGGTGCGCGGTGGGTCGGACAGCGGCCGAGCGGGCCCTGGCCCGTTCGTACACCACTGGTGACGGCAGGGTGGGGTTCGATGTCACGGGTCTCTCGGTGGAGCACCGTTCCGACCGCAGTGTGACGTTGACGTACCGGCTCACCGTGCGGCGCCAGGGATGTCAGGAGGAGCGCTGGGAGTTCACCCTTCCCTGGAGGGACAAGTCCTTCGCGGACGTGTTCACTTCGTCCGCGGCCGGTCCCGAACGTCTCCGGATGCTCGTGTCCCTGGTCCGCACTCTGCTGGAGGAGTGGTGGGACACGAAGGAGTACGACCGCCGCTCGGCGAAGGCGGGGCGCCGGTGTCCCTGAATCCGTGCGGCCACTTCCATGTGTGATCGCGGGGGCGCCCTGGTGTGCGGCGGGCCGGCCGGCGGAACTGCGGTGCAAGGCCGCCCGGGACGGGCCGGGGGCGGGCTCAGAACAGGTCCGGTGACGGCGTTCCGGGGGGCGCGTCCAGGGGCTGTTCGGTCCAGATGGTCTTGCCGGAGGCGGTGTAGCGGCTGCCCCAGCGGTGGGCGAGCTGGGCGACGAGGAACAGGCCGCGGCCGCCCTCGTCGGTGAGGCGGGCGCGGCGCAGGTGGGGCTGGGTCTGGCTGGGGTCGGAGACCTCGCAGATCAGTGTCCTGTCGCGGATCAGGCGCAGTTCGACGGGCGGGCCGGCGTAGCGGACGGCGTTGGTGACCAGTTCGCTGACGATGAGTTCGGTGGTGAAGGTCAGGTCCTCCAGTCCCCAGTCGGTGAGCCGGTCGGTGGCCAGTTGGCGGGCCCGGGCGACGACGGTGGGGTCGGCGGTGAACCGCCAGGCGGCGGTGGCGTCCTCGGGCAGGGCCCGGACCTCGGCGACGAGGAGGGCCACGTCGTCGGCCGGGGGCTCGGTCAGCACGTGGTCCAGTACGGCCCGCCCGATCTCGGCGGGCGGGCGGCCGGCCGCCACGGCGGCGGCGACGCTCTCGTGCGGCGGCCGTGACGGCCCGCCGCCCCCGGCGGCGGCGCCGGCGGTGTCCTCGTGGAGCGCGGCCAGGTCTCTGGTGCAGAAGGCCAGCACGCTGCCCGGGGCGAGACGCAGTTCGACGGGTTCGAAGGGCATGCCGCCAACGCCCAGGGCGGGGCCCGGGCTGAGCTCCACCGGGCGCATGTCTCCCCCGGGGCCGGCCAGCACCGGTGCCGGGTGTCCGGCGCTGGCCATGGCGCACCGCCCGGTGACCGGGTCGTAGACGCAGTACAGGCAGGTCGTGCCGACGACGCCGTCCGCGGTGTCCCGCGGTTCGGCGGCGGAGAGGCGGATGGCGAGGTCGTCCAGATGGGTGAGGAGTTCCTCGGGGGAGAGGTCCAGGTCGGCCAGGGTCTGCACGGCGGTGCGCAGCCGGCCCATGGTGGCGGTGGCGGCCAGCCCGTGTCCGGCCACGTCGCCGATGACGAAGGCGACCCGCGCGGAGGACAGCGGGATCACGTCGTACCAGCAGCCCCCCAGTCCCGCCGCGGTGCCGGCCGGGACGTAGCTGCCCGCGGTCCGGGCCGCGCCGAGGTCCGCGTCCTCCGGGGGCAGCAGGCTGCGCTGGAGGCTCTCGACGGTGCGCAGCTCGGCGGTGTAGCGCCGGGCGTTCTCCAGGCTCAGCGCGGCCCGGGAGGCGATCTCCTCGACCAGCGGCACGTCGCCCTCGGCGAAGGGCGGGCGGTCGCCGGTGCGCCACAGCCCCAGGACGCCCAGTACATGGCCCCGGGCCCACAGCGGGACGAACAGTGCCGAGGTCGCCCGGCCGGGGAACAGCAGCCGCAGCCGCTCGGGGTCGATCCGCAACTGCTCGCGCCAGGCGGCCATGTCGCTCACCAGGACGGTTCCCCCCTCGCGGAGGGCGTCGCTCTCCGCCTCCCGGGCGCGGACGGTGTCACCGAGGCGGTACGTGTCGGCGGGCCAGACGCCGTCCGACGCCGCCACCGCCACCCGGCGCAGCACCGTTCCGGGGAGGAACGCGGCGGACTCGCGGCCCTGGGACACCGCGTCGGACAGGTCCACGCACGCCAGGTCCGCGAAGGCGGGTACGAGGACCCCGGTCAGTTCCTCGGCGTTGCGGGTGACGTCCAGGATCCGGCCCAGCCGGGAGGCGGCGGCGTGCAGGAGGGCCAGCCGCCGCCGGGCGGTGGTCTGCTCGGTGATGTCGGTGAAGATCGCCACGACTCCGACGGTGCGGCCGTGGGAGTCCTCCAGCCGGAAGGCCGAGGAGGACAGCATCCGTTCCCGCCCCGGGGCGTACAGCCGCCGTGCGGAGTGCTCCCAGTCGATGACCGCCTCACCGGTCTCCATCACCCGCCGCCACCGTTCCTCGACGGCCGCGGCGTCCTCCGGCACCAGGATCGCGCGCAGGTGCCTGCCGGGCGCGTGCGCCCAGGAGCCCGCCGTCCGGGGGGCGCCGAAGTGCTCCGGCCCGAGGTTCGCCCGGATGGTGCGCATCCCGGTGTCGTGGATCGCCAGCCCGATGCGGCTCTGGGCGAACAGCGTGCGGAGCAGCGCCTGGTCCTCCGACCAGCGGCGCCCGGCCTCGGAGGGGACGGCGCAGAGCAGGAAGCGGGCCTCGCCCGCGGCGGGCAGCGGCAGCACCTCGACGTCCACCTCGGCGTCCGCATCGGCGTCCGCCCCGGCCGGCGGGCCGTCCCGGCGTGACAGGGTGACGTGGACCGTCCACGGTCCAGCGGGTGTGCCGCCGGGCGGTCCGGGCCAGGCTCCGGGGTCGGCGGTGAGGTCCGCGAAGGGGCGGCCGCGGAGCTCGTCGCCGGAGCGGCCGGTCAGCGTCTGCGCCGCGGTCGTGCACTCCAGCACGGTCCCGGAAGCGTCCAGCACGAACACGGCGGCGCCGTCCGGCGGCCGGCCGCCGGTGCCGTGGGGGTACGCGGTCGGGTTCACTCGGCTGTCTCACCCCGGGGGTACGAAGTGCGACCTACCCGGCCATTCAACCCCGGCCGGGTCCGGCGCGCATGCCGGTGGGACCGTGTCACGGACCGGTGCGCGGGGGTACGAGGACCCCCGGGGACATCCGGGAGGAGGGGAGGAGCGCGGCCGGCGGACGGCGAGCGGTGAGAACATCTACCGACCTGAGGAGATGGTGTGGCCGACAACGTGGCCGGTGGCGGAAGCGGGGCCCGGCGGTGGGCGGCGGAGCCGGGGTTCTGGCGGGAGGTGTCCGACCATCTGGGTGCCGGTCTGGCCGTGGTGGACACCGCCGGGCTGATCGCGGCGGTCAATCCCGCCGCCGAGGAGCTGCTGGGCCGTACCGCCGCGGAGCTGACCGGGGAGGACTTCCACGAGCTGCTGCACCGCCGCGCCGACGGCTCGGCGCCCCCGCGCGAGCGGTGCCCGCTGCTCACGGCCCTTGCCCGGCGCACCCCGGCGCACGGTGAGCGGGGCAGCCTGCTGCGCGGCGACGGACATCTGGTCCCGGTCGACTGGTCCGGCGTCCCCGTGGTCCGGGACGGCCGTCTGCTGGGCATGACCGTGCTGCTCACCGGCGCCACCGCCGGCCGGCGGCCGTACGGGGACCGGTCCACGCACATGATCGCCCTGGAGGACTTCACCGACCGGATGGCCCTGGTCGCGGAGATCACCTCGGCGCTGGCCCAGACCCTGGACACCGAGGAGGCCCTCGGCCGGCTGGGGCGTCTTCTGGTGCCCCGGCTGGCCGACTGGGCAGCCGTCGACCTGCGGGTCGGGAACGCCGCCGAGGACGAGGTCCGCAGGGTCGCGGTGACCGGTCCCGAGGGCCGGGACACCGGCCGGGAGGTGTGGCGGGAACCTCTCCCGGCGGCGGCCGCGCACTCCCGCTCCCCGCTGGTGCGCGTCCTGCACGGCGGTGAACCCGTCCTCCTGGGGGCCGGGGAGCTCACCGCCCCGCCCGACTCGCCCCTGGCCGCCGTCCAGAGCGGATTCCTCCGGTCCGTGGGCGCCACCTCCGCCATCACCGCACCGCTGGGCACCGCCCGGCAGATCATCGGTGCCCTCACCCTGGTCCGCACCGATCCCGCCCGGCCGTTCGACGCCGCCGATCTGGCGCTGGTCGGCGACATCGGCCGCCGCGTCGGCCTGGCCGTCAACAACGCCCGGCTCTTCGGCCGGCAGCGCGAGATCGCCGCGGCCATGCAGCACAACCTGCTCATCACCCCGCCCCAGCCCGGTCCGCTGCGGCTGACCGCCCGCTACCAGCCGGCCCCCGTCGGCTCCCAGGTCGGCGGCGACTGGTACGACGCCTTCCTCCTGCGCGACGGCGCCACCGCGCTGGTCATCGGGGACGTCGTCGGCCACGATCTGACCGCCGCCGCGGGCATGGCCCAGCTGCACGGCATGCTCCGCTCCCTGGCCTGGGACCACACCGGCCCGCCCGGCGCGATCGTCGACCGGCTCGACGACGCCATCCCCGCCATCACCAACGTCCCCATGGCCACTCTCGTGCTGGCCCGGGTCGAGGGCCCCGAGGGCGGCCCCTGGCAGCTGCGGTGGACGAGCGCGGGCCACCCCCCGCCCCTCCTGGTCACCGCCGACGGGCATGTCGAGTACCTCGAGCAGGGGCAGAACCTCCTCCTCGGCTCCCGCCTCGGCGGTGGCGGCCGTACGGACGCCACCGTGCCCCTGCCGCCCGGCTCCACCCTGCTGCTCTACACCGACGGCCTGATCGAGGTGCCCGGCAGCGATCTGGACACCGGGCTGGGCCGGCTCCGCCGCCACGCCGCCGCGCTCGCCGGCCGGCCCCTGGACGAGTTCTGCGACCGGATCATCGGCCGGATGGCCTCCGGCAGCACCGACGACATCGCCCTGCTCGCGCTGCGCGTCCCGGCGTCCGGCGGTTCCGGTGGCGGGGCGGGCGCGGGTGCCGGGGTCAGCCGTTCTGCCCGGTGAGGCGGGCGGCGCGGAGCGGGGCCCCGGCCCGGTGGAGACTGGCCAGCGCCTGCCGGTAGGAGGCGAGCAGCCCGGTCTCCAGATAGCTCACGCCCAGTTCCGCGCAGTGGCGGCGGACGAGGGGCTGGGCCCTGCGCAGGTTGGGGCTGGGCATGCTGGGGAACAGGTGGTGCTCGATCTGGTAGTTCAGCCCGCCCAGCATGACGTCGGTGAACCGGCCGCCGCGCACGTTGCGCGAGGTGAGCACCTGGCGGCGCAGGAAGTCCGGGCGGTCGTCGCCGGTCAGGGTGGGCATGCCCTTGTGGTTGGGGGCGAAGATGGCGCCCAGGTAGACGCCGAACAGGCACTGGTGGACGACGAGGAAGGCGATCGCCATACCGGGCGGCAGCACCCAGAACAGCGCGGTGAGATAGACCGCGAAGTGCCCGAACAGCAGCGCGCCCTCCAGCGCGCGGTGCTTGAGGGAGCGGTTGGCCAGCGCCCTCGCGCTGGCCACATGGAGGTTGAAGCCCTCCAGGGTGAGCAGCGGGAAGAACAGGAAGGCCTGGGCGCGGCCCATCAGCCGGGGCAGTCCCCGGGCGGCGCGGGCCTGCTTCTGGGACCAGACCAGAAGATCCGGGCTGACGTCGGGGTCGAGCTCCTCGTGGTTGGGATTGGCGTGGTGCCGGGTGTGCTTGTCCTGCCACCACCCGTAGCCCATCCCGATGCAGGCCCCGGCCACCCGTCCGGCCGTCTCGCTGGGCCCGCGCAGCCGGAACACCTGGCGGTGGGCGACATCGTGCGCGACCAGGGCGACCTGGCCGAACATCAGGGCCAGGAAGGCGGCGACGGCCAGCGTCCACCAGCTCCGGCCGACGAGGGCGAAGGCGGCCCAGCCGCCGGCGTAGAGCAGGGCCACCACCGTGATCCGGACCGCGTAGTAGCCGGGGCGGCGGTCCATGAGCCCGGCCTCGGAGATCTTCCTCGACAGCCGGGCGAAGTCGCTGCCGGACGGGCGCGGGGGCGGTGACGGGGGGCGGGATGTCGTGTGTGTGGTCATGCGGTGCTTCCGTTTCTGGGCTGTCGGTGGCGCTTCCGGGTGGGCCCGGTGCCGGGGCCGGGACGGCGGGGAGCCGCGGGGGTGCGGCCCGCCCTCACAGCGCGATGTACTCGCGGATCCTGCCTCGCACCATCGGCCGGGGGTCGCCGACGGCCAGGGGCATGGTGGGGAGGCGTTCGGCCAGGTCGGCGGGGGTGAGCGGCGCGCCGAGCGGCAGGGCGACCCGGCCCTCGGGGTTCTCCTGCCACGGGCCGTCCCCGACCTCGCGGATCCGGGTGACCCGGCCGTCGACGACGTAGACGACGGCCCGCAGGAGCGGGCGCCGGTCCCGGGCGACGGCGAACCACATGCGGTCCGCGTCCCGCTGGGCCGGGCTGTCCTCGTCCTGCCCGGTCTCGCCGTGGAGCCGCCCGTCCGGGGTGGTCCTCGCCGTGTGGGGGCCGCGGTAGACGATCATGGCCACCCCGGCGGCGCGTTCGCGGGCCCGTACGGTCTTGGGGTCCAGGCCCAGGAGGGCGGCGGCCTGGCTGACCCCGCCCGCTCTCGCCACGATCGTGCGGATCACCGTCGCGTGCTCCTCGCGGAGCTCCCGCTGGCGGGTTTCGATGGTGCGCAGCCGATCGAGGAGATCGCGCATGTCAATCCTTCATGGCATGGGTCGGAGGCCCTTGCTTTCCATTTGTCCTCTATTCCGGTGCGGTTGTCAAAGGCGGGGAGCGGTCCGGAGCCCTTCCGCAGGTGAGTGTGTCCGTGCGGCGGGGCGCGGCCGGAGTAGGGTCGGGGGGCGGAATCGCCTCGTGCACCCGCCGTACGTCCGGTGCCGTACGCCCGCCGTGCGGGTGCCCTCCCCGGGGCGACCACAACCGCGCCCACCGGCACCTCGCCCCGCCCCGAGAAGTGAGACCAGCATGGAATCAGCGGAACCGGTGCCCTCGGACGAACGTGCCGAGGTCCGTGTCGTCGCGAGGTCGCCCGAGGTGGCCCGCCGGGTGGCGGAGGCCCTCCGGCGCTGCTTCGCCGCCACCGAGCAGCGCAGTTACCCCGCCGAGGGCGAGGCCGGGACCCGGCTCCACCTCACCGTGGACACCGCCCGGCCCGCGGGACCGGCGCGCTCCTGGCTGGCGGCGAGCCAGTCCTCCGGGGACGACCGCACCCAGGCGGACGAGCTCTGACCCGGGCCCCGGGGCGGGTGCGCTCTCCCGTGTGACGGCCGGCCCCCGACGCCCGGCGCGCGCCGATGAGTTTCGCGCCGTCGGCCGGTCCGCCCGGGCATGACGACAGGCAGGACTACACGGAAGCCGGCCGGGCCGGCCGTCGAGGAGCGGGCCGGGCGGCCGTACGTGGGGGTGCGGCGCACCGTCACCATGGACACGTTCGCCGTGGCCGGCGACCGGTTGCCGGAGATCATCGGATGGCTGGCGGAGCGGGGCGCCGCACCCGAGGGACCGCCGTTCTTCCGGTACCGCGTGATCGGCATGGCGGGGGAGCTGGAGGTCGAGGCGGGGGTGCCGGTGGCCGCCCCCCAACCGGTCGGCGGCGGTGACGGCATCGGCGCCGAGCTGTTCAACGGGACGCTGCCCGCCGGGCGGTACGCCGTCCTCACCCACCGCGGCCACCCCGGCGAGCTGACCGGGGCGACCGCCGGACTGCTGGACTGGGCCGCCAGGCGGGGCCTGGAGTGGGACATGGCGGAGACGGCCGCGGGGCAGCGGTGGGGATGCCGGCTGGAGAGCTACCTGACCGATCCGCGGGTGGAGCCCGACATGAGCCGGTGGGAGGTGGAGCTGGCCTTCCGGCTGGCCCGCTGACGGCCGTCGGCCCGGCCCGGCCCGGAGGGGCCGGGACGGATGGTTCAGCCCAGCAGCACGTCCTGGACCAGGAAGAGGTTCAGCCCGGTGATCGCCAGGGCCACGACCGTGCCCAGGGCGGTGGTGACGGGCCGGTTCACCAGGGCGCCCATGATGCTCCGCCGCGCGGTGAAGACCACCAGCGGGATCAGGGCGAAGGGGATGCCGAAGGACAGCACCACCTGGCTGAGGACCAGGGCCTGGGTGGGATCGACGCCCAGGGCGAGCACGGCCAGGGGCGGTCCCATGGTGATCAGGCGCCGCAGCGTCAGCGGGACGCGGCGGCGCAGGAAGCCGCGCATGATGATCTGCCCCGCGAAGGTGCCCACCCCCGCGGAGGCCAGCCCCGAGGCCAGCAGGGCCAGGGCGAACGCCAGCGCCGCGCCGGTGCCGAGGGTGGTGCCCAGGCCGTGGTGGAACTGCTCCAGGGTCTCGTAGGTGCCGGACCCGCCGTGGAAGGCCGCGGCGGCGACGGTGAGCATGGTCGCGTTGACCAGGCCGGCGGTGCCCAGGGCGATCAGGATGGCGGTGCGGTTGGCCCGCAGCACCGTCCGCTTGCGCTCCGGCGTCGCGCGGCCGTACCCGCGGCTGAGGGAGGAGTGCAGGTAGATCACGTGCGGCATCACCGTGGCGCCGACCATGCCGGTGGTCAGCAGGATGCTCTGGGTGTCGGCGAACCGGGGGCGCAGTCCGGTCAGCGCTCCGCTCCACGATCCCGCCCGCAGGCTCTGGTAGAGGAAGCCGGCGAGGATCACCAGGAGGAAGCCGCCGATCACCAGCTCGAAGCGCCGCCTGCCCTCGGGGGCGAGGGCCAGCAGCACCAGTGAGGCGGCCCCGACGATGAACGCGGCGGGCACCAGGGGGATGCCGAACAGCAGGTACAGGGCCACCGCGCCGCCGACGAACTCGGCCAGGTCGGTCGCCATGGCGACCAGTTCGGCCTGGACCCACAGGCCCCGGCACACCGGCCGGGGGGTGTGCTCGCGGCACAGTTCCGGCAGGTCGCGGCCGGTGGCGACGCCGACCTTGCAGGCCAGGTACTGGACGAAGATCGCCACCACGTTCGCCAGGGCGATCACCCACAGCAGCAGGGGGCCGTACAGGGCGCCCGCGGACATGTTGGTGGCGAAGTTCCCCGGGTCGACGTAGGCGACCGACACCACGAACGCCGGGCCGAGCATCGCGACCACGGCCCGCGCGCCGGGGCGGGGCGACCGGTCACCGGCACCGGCCCCGGTGCCGGTGACCGAGCCGGGGCCGGGGCCGCCCGGGAGAGGCCGTGCGGTGGGTGGTCCGGCGGGGGGCGCGGTGTCCGCCGCAGCCGGGGCCGGTGCCGGGCCGGGGTCAGGGGTGTCCGGCGGGTCGAGCAGCGGCGCGGCGGTGGGAGGGGCGCCCCGGAGGCGGTCGCGGGGCTGGCGCGGGTCAAGCATCGGTGCCGCCCCCGTTCCCGCTCCCGGCGGTGCCGCCCCGGGCGGCGGGCGGCGGGGCGGTCCTCCGCCGTGTCCCGCCCCGCGGCCGTGTCCCGGGCCACCGCCGCGGGGCGGGCGGCCGCAGGGCGAGCAGCCGCAGGACGACGGCGGCGAGCAGGACCGGTGCCAGCAGGCGTTCGGCCGTCCCCCCGGCGCCGGCGCCGACGGCCGCGGCCGCGGCGTACAGCGCCAGGAGCGTCGCGGTGACCGGACCCGGGGTGTGCCGGACGGCCGTCGCCGGGGCCGTCCGGTCCGCGGGATCGCGTACCGCGGAGTCGCGTGTGCCCATGATCTGTCTCGCTCTCTCCTCGCGGGCGGCCCGCGGACCCGCGGTCCGCGGGGGTGGGACGAGGGCGGGCCCGCCCCGCGCGGAGCGGGCCCGTACCGCCTCACTCGTCGGGTGAGAGCGCGCCCCTGATCTTGCCCTTCAGGCCCACCTCGGTGCCCAGGGCCGGGCTCTTGGGCTCGCCGTAGGAGCCGTCGTAGGTGGCGAAGAGCTTCGGGTCGGGCGGCGGGGGCGACGCCTTCTCGCCCAGCGGCTCGGGGTCGGAGAGCACGGTGAACTCGTGGTCGCCGTCCGGGGTCGGGCCGGAGGCCCACAGCCCGGCCGCGGCGGCGTCGCCGTCGGACAGGTGCCACAGGCTCGCGGCGTGCTCGCGGTGCTCCTCGTCCGTGAGGGCGCCGGGGACGACGACGTCCTCCAGGTTGTCCTCGCGGAGCTGCTCGATGGCGGCCAGCCACAGGTTCTGGTGGTAGGTGTCCCGGGCGAGGTTGAACTTCAGCATGTCCTTCACACCGGGGTCGTCGGTCATGTTGTAGATGCGCGCGGCCTGGAGCCGGCTCTGCGCCTCGGCGGCGACGTTGGCGTAGAAGTCGGCCAGCAGGTTGCCGCTGGCCACCGCGTAACGGCCGTTCCACGGGTAGCCGTTGCTGTCCGAGGGGAGGGCCGCGCCGCCCGCGATGATCGCCTGCTGCGGGTCCATGCCGCCCATGACGGCGCCCACGGCGGGGTCGGAGACGGCGACCTTGGTGGTCTCGGTGTTGGGGGCGCCCTCCAGGAGCCGGGCGACCATGGTGGCGAGCATCTCCACATGGCCGATCTCCTCGGTGGCGATGTCCATGATCAGGTCCTTGTACTTGCCCTTGACGCGGCAGTTCCAGCCCTGGAAGAGGTACTGCATCGACACGGTCATCTCGCCGTACGCGCCGCCGACGAGTTCCTGGAGCTTGCGGGCGAGAACGGGGTCGGGCTTCTCCGGCTTGGCGTCGAACTGCAGCCGCTGGGTGTGTCGGAACATCGGTGCTCTCGCTTCCCGGCCGGGTCGGGCCCGGCCTTCGGAGGGTCGGAACGCGCTGTGTACGCGGGTCCGTTGCGCACGGAACGCCGGTGCGCTCCGTCCCTCCGGACGCTAGGGAGCGCCCGTCACCGCGCCGTCTCCGCGGAACGGCGTGATGGACATGTCGGAATATGGCAGCAGAGAGTGTGACAAGTCGCCGGACGGGAACCTCCGCGTCCGACCGATCCGGAGACCGGCCGGGCCGGCGTCCCCACCCGGAGAGCCCCCACCATGACGACTTCCTTCACCCTCACCTCCTGGCAGCCGCACCCGGACCCGGCGGACCGGGAGGCCTGGCTGACCCTGCTGGGCCGCTTCCACCTGGAGATACGTTCCCGGTGCGTGGTCCTCAGCCCGTCCGTGCAGCGGCTGTTGGCCTTCCTGGCGCTGCACCGCGAGGGGGTGGCCAGGCCGGTCGTGGCCGAGACCCTCTGGCCCGACCTGGCCGTCCGGCGCGCCGGGGCGAGCCTGCGCTCCACGCTGTGGCGGCTGTCCCGGTGCAGCGGACCGTGCGAGCTGGTCCGCCTCGGCGACGCGACCCTCTCCCTCGCCCCCCGGGTCGGCGTCGACCTGCACCTGGCGGAGCGGAGCGCGGCCCGTCTCACCGCGCCGCACGGCGATGGTGACGCCGGCGGTGACGCGCGGGCCGCCGGTCCGGTGCCGCGGTACGCGCTCGACTGCCTCGGGGAGGACCTGCTGCCGGACTGGCCCGAGGACTGGCTGCTGATCGCCCGGGAGCACTTCCGCCAGACCCGGCTGCACGCGCTGGAGGCGGTGTGCCGGCGACTGCTGCGCGCCGGCCTCCGCACCGCGGCCATGGAGGCGGCCATGGCCGCGGTGGAGGCCGAGCCGCTACGGGAGAGCGCGCACCGCCATGTCGTCCGGGTGCACATGGCGGAGGGCAACGCCGCCGAGGCGCTGCGGCACTACGAGTTCTTCCGGCTGCTGCTGCGCAGGGAACTGGGGCTGGCACCGTCCGCCGAGTTCCGGCGTCTGATGGCGCCCTGCCTGGGCCGTCCACTGGACCGCGGTCCGGCCGTGCCCTGACGGCCCGGCGCGCGGCGCGCGGCGCGCGGTGTGCGGCGTACGGTGCGGGCCGGATGCCGTTCACCGGGGGCGGGTACGGTCCTGCCGACGGGAGCGCGGACGCGAGGAGGAGCGGGCGATGGGCGAGTCACCGGCGGTGCCGGCCGGGGCGCCGGGAGCGCCGGACGGCCCGTCCCCCCGGCTGCGGCGGCGGCTGGGCACCGGCGACGCGGTGGTGATCGGCCTCGGCTCCATGATCGGCGCGGGTGTCTTCGCGGCCTTCGCCCCGGCGGCCCGCGCGGCCGGTTCCGGACTGCTGCCCGGCCTGGCACTGGCGGCGGTGGTGGCGTACTGCAACGCCACCTCCTCGGCCCGGCTGGCCGCCCGCCACCCCGACTCCGGCGGCACCTACGTCTACGGCCGCGAACGGCTGGGCGAGTTCTGGGGCTATCTGGCCGGGTGGGCCTTCGTGGTCGGCAAGACGGCCTCGTGCGCGGCGATGGCCCTGACGGTGGGCCTGTACGCGTGGCCCGAGCGGGCGCACGCGGTCGCGGTGGCCGCGGTGGTGGCGCTGGTCGCCGTCAACTACGCGGGGATGCGGAAGACCGCCTGGCTGACCAGGGCGATCGTGGCGGTGGTGCTGGCGGTGCTGGCCGCGGTGGTGGTCGCCTCCCTCACCTCCGGCGCGGCGGACGCGGCCCGGCTCTCGCTGCGCGCGGACGACGGCGCGGGCATGACGCCCGGTGGGGTCCTCCAGGCGGCCGGGCTGCTGTTCTTCGCCTTCGCCGGCTACGCCCGCATCGCCACCCTGGGTGAGGAGGTGCGTGATCCGGAGCGCACCATTCCGCGGGCGATCCCGCTGGCGCTGGGCATCACCCTGGCCGTCTACGCCGCCGTCGCGGTGGCCGTGCTGAGCGTGCTGGGCAGCACCGGACTGGGCGAGGCCACCGCGCCGCTGGCCGACGCGGTCCGCGCCGCGGGCGCCGATCGGCTGGTGCCGGTGGTACGGGCGGGCGCGGCGGTGGCCGCGCTCGGTTCGCTGCTGGCGCTGGTCCTGGGGGTCTCCCGCACCACCCTGGCGATGGCCCGCGACCGGCATCTGCCGCCCGTGCTGGCCGCCGTCCATCCGCGCTTCGGCGTGCCGCACCGCGCCGAGCTGGCGGTCGGCGCGGTGGTGGCGGTGGTGGCGGCCACGGCGGACGTGCGCGGCGCGATCGGCTTCTCCTCCTTCGGGGTGCTCGCCTACTACGCGATCGCCAACGCCTCCGCCCGGACCCTCACCCCCGCCGAGGGCCGTCCGGCCCGGATCGTCCCCGTCGTCGGGCTGGCCGGGTGCGCGGCGCTGGCCCTGGCCCTGCCCGCGGTCTCGGTCCTCTCGGGGGCGGCGGTGCTGGCCGCCGGTGCCGCGGTGTACGGGGTACGCCGTACGGCCGCCGCCCGGCGGCGCTGACCGGCGCCGATCCGGCGTCCGCCCGTACTGCCCGCTCGCACTGATCGCCCGCACTGATCGACTCGCCGGGCCGCGGCGGGTCGGGAAGAGTGGGAGAAGTGCACGGCGATCGACGGCATGCGACGGACAGCGGCCGGGAACGGGCCCGCGCCATTCCGGGTGTCGGCCGCCCGCCGTGGCTGCTGCCGCTGGTGCTGCTGGTGGCCGGGCTGGCCGTCAACCTGGCGACGCCGCCCAGTCTGCTGCTGGGAACGGCGTTCGGTGCCGCGCCCCTGGCCGCGGCGGCGCTGTGGACGGCGCGCGGCACCCTGTTCACCGGGATCGCGGCGGTGCTGGCGTACGCCGCCGTGCTGCTGCGGGGCGGCCCCGGCTGGACGGAGGGCCTGCTGAGACTGGGCGCGGTCGCCGCCTTCGGTGTGCTGGCCCTCGCCGTCAACCACGCCCTGCGCCACGGCGAGCAGCGGTTCGCCTCGGTCCGCCAGGTGGCCGAGGCGGTCCAGTTCGCCGTGCTGCCGGTGCCGCCCGGCCGGATCGGCGGCCTGGAACTGGCGGTGCGCTACGAGGCGGCCCACGCCTACGCCCGGATCGGCGGCGACCTGTACGCCGTGCAGCGCACCCCGTACGGGGTGCGGCTGCTGGTGGGTGACGTGTGCGGCAAGGGGCTGGACGCGGTGGCCACGGTCACCGTGGTGCTCGGCGCCTTCCGGGAGGCGGCCGAGACCGAGCCGGACCTGGCGGCGGTCGCGGACCGGATCGACCACGCCCTCCTGCGGGAGCGGTCCCAGCGGGCCGGGCAGTCGGACTGCCTCCCGGGCGGGGGCGCCGGACGGCCCGTGGAGTTCGTCACGGCCGTGCTGGCCGAGCTCCCGCCGGGGCCGGCCGGGGAGCCGGAGAGCGTGCGGATCGTCAGCCGGGGTCATCCGCCCCCGCTGCTGCTGTCCGCCGGCGGAGCCTCGGTGCGGACCCTGGAGCCGGACTCGTACGCGCTGCCGCTGGGGCTGGGGGACATGGCGGGTCCGGCGGACGCGCCGGAGGGCCCGGACGGCGGTACGGGCCCGGTGCCCTTCCCGCCCGGCGCGCTGCTGCTGCTCCACACCGACGGGGTGACCGAGGCCCGGAACGCCGAGGGCGTCTTCTACGACCCGGTGGCCCGGCTGCGCGGCCGCCGCTTCCCCGGCCCGGGCGCCCTGCTGGACGCCCTCGTCGCGGACGTCCACGCGCACGCGGACGGCCGTACGGACGACGACATGGCGCTGCTGGCGGTCATGCGCGACCCCGCGCCGCCCCCGCCCCCGTCCCGCTCCGGCGAACCCGGATGACCCCGTGAACCCGGTGACCCTCGGTGCCACCGGCCGCGGCGCCGTCGGTCACGCTGCGTATCGCCGTCGTGCACACATCCGTACCATCTGGCCGGCCCTCAGCTGAGTGACTTACGTCTCTTCGACCCGTAGGGGGTGGCAACTCGCCCGTTTTGGGCGGGAGATGCCCCGTTAAATCCCCGTCGAAATTACTCACCATGTGAAGGAGGGACTTGGAATCCCGGCTGCCCCTCTATTAACGTTCGATAACGCAGCGCGGTCGTCACTGCCGTCGAAAGAGGCGGCACCGTGCGCCGTCGCCGAATCCTGACCGTGCGACTCCGCCACCGCGGAGCCCGCACCCAGGGAACCGGGGAACCACTTCTTGGGGTGAATCGGGCAAGCGCGTGCACGTGCATCCGCATGTGCGAGCCCGTAGGAGACCTTCCTGCTCCGAACCCGTCAGCTAACCCGGTAGGCGAGAAGGAAGGAAAGGAGAGCGCCCCCGTGGCGTCCAGCAGCCCGGCCTCCGAGGCCCCCGAGGTCTCGTACGACCTGCACACCGGCACCTTCGCCCCGTTCGGCCCGGACGGCGACGGGGAGCGGCGGGTGTGGAATCCCACCGAGGATTCCGTCCGCCCGGTCCGCGGCCGGCACCGTGTCGTCAAGCAGCGCAACGGCATGGCGCGCAGCGGCGCGGTCCTCGGCGTCGGCATGATCGCGGCGGTCGGCGCGGGCGGCATGGCCACGGCCAAGGTGAAGTCCCCGGCCGCCATCGCCATGCCCGACCTGGACCTGGACTCCGTCCCCGGCGTCGGCGCCCTGATAGACGGCGACGACACCGGCACCGATGTCACCCCGGTCTCCGACGAGAGCACCGCCAACCCCCTCAACCTCGGCCAGGCGTCGCCGCTGGGCACCGGGGACGCCGACCAGGACGCGCCGGTCGTCACCACCGCGAGCCTGACGACGGACGCCGGCGAGGCGCTCCGGGCCCGCATCCTCCAGCAGGTCGACCAGCAGCAGACGGGCGCCACCCAGGCCGCCCTCCAGGCCGCCGCCGACCAGGCCGCGGCCACCGCCGCCGAGGAGGCCGCCGAGGCCGAGGCCGAGGCGAAGCGCAAGGCAGCCGAGGAGGCGAAGCGCAAGGCCGAGGCCGAGCGCCTGGCCAAGCTCGCCGCCAGCCACACCCTCCCGCTCTCCTCGTTCCAGCTCTCCTCCCAGTTCGGCGCCTCCGGCTCGATGTGGGCGAACAACCACACCGGCCTGGACATGGCCGCCCCGTCCGGCACCCCGGTCAAGGCGGTGCACACCGGCGAGATCGTCGAGGCGGGCTGGGCCGGCTCCTACGGCTACCGCATCATCCTCCGGCTCGACGACGGCACCGAGATCTGGTACTGCCACCTGTCCTCGATGACCAAGACCAGCGGCAAGGTGACCACCGGCGACGTGATCGGCCGCGTCGGCTCCACCGGCAACTCCTCCGGCCCGCACCTCCACCTGGAGGTCCGCCCCGGCGGCGGCGACCCGATCGACCCGCTGACCTGGCTGCGCGGCAAGGGCCTCAAGATCTGACCCGGCCGGTTCCGATGCCGGCCCGGACTCCGGTGCCGGCCCGGACCCGACGAGGTTCCTTCCGCTCCTCCTCCCCCCTCCTACTGACCCCCCACCACCAGCGCCGCCGCCTCGCACACCGCCGGTGTGCACGTCGGCCGGCCCAGGAGGGGACGAGGCGGCGGCGTACGGGCACCGCACCTGCCCACATGCCCCGGCGGCCCTGGTGATCCACCCCCCGACACCAGGGCCGTCGGTCCTCCCCGCCCCCACGGCACCCTCACGCACGGCCCGGCACCCCGTTCACGCGCCGGTCCGGCGCGGCGGCTGCCCGTACGCGCGGTCCACCGGCAGCCGTACCACCAGCCGCCGGTCGGCGACCACGGCCCGCCGGTAGTCGTCCCAGTCTGGGTGCTCCTCGCCCCGGATCGCCCGGTACACCTCGATCAGCTCCTCGACCGTGGCGTCGCCCGGCTCGGCGGCGGGCGGCGTCAGCTCGGCCAGCCCCTCCGCCACCGTCCAGGCCCAGCCGTCCGCGCTGGTGACATGGAAGCTCGCGCGGGGATCGCGCCGCAGGTTCCGGGTCTTGGCGCGGTCGGCGGTGACCGAGATCCGGATCAGCCGCCGCTCGGGGTCGTAGGTGTGGTTGACGTTCGACAGCTGGGGCCGCCCGTCCCGCCTGAGGGTGACCAGCACCCCCAGATCGCGCTCGGCGAGGAGGGCGAGCAGCTCCTCCGGCGCCTGCTTCCCCGCGTTCCCGGCCATGGCGGTCCCCTCCCCGGCTGTCCTCCCGGCTGTCACTTCCGCCCCAACACCCCCGGCCCTCCCGTCATTCCCCGCCGCTCCCGGGCCGCTCGGCGGTGAACGCGAGCCGGTAGCGCCGTACGTCGCTGCGCACCAGCCCGGGGAAGTTCCGGACCCGGTGCCACTGCGGGGTGGGCGAGCCGACCCCCTCGCCCGCCGCCGCCAGGGCGTCGAGGTGGGCCTGCTCGCTGACCCACTCCGCGTAGTTGACGACGCGGGTGCCGTCGGTGGAGAGGTGGAAGTGCCCGGAGATGCCGCCGGCCGGCGGGGCGGGGTCGGTGTCCAGCGCCTCGCCGACGGCGTCCACCCAGGCCCGCTGCCGCGCCTCGTCGGGCCCGTCGAACGTCACGTCCACGATCACCACGCAGCCCGGCTCGGGCCGTTCCCCGCTCCCGTTCCCGTCCCCGGGCAGCCCGAAGCCGCGGTAGTACCGGGTGCGCACCAGGTCGAGCCGCTCGATGCCCGGCACCGCGCGGTCGACCTCGTCGTTGCGGTGCGCGCGCTGATCGCGCACGAAGTCCTCGTACGCCCGCTCGTCGGCCCACTGGGAGTAGTGCAGCAGCGTCCGGCCGTCGGTCCCGGCGTACACGCTGTACGACAGCAGGCCCGGCAGCGGCCAGGGCCGCCCCGTCCAGACGGCCTCGATCGCCGCGACGGCGGCGCGCTGCCGCTCGGGCGTGCCCACGTCCCAGAAGCTGAAGAACGGGGCGCCGACGCCGGGGCGGGCGGGGTCGGGGTGGGTGAGCGGTCTGGTCTCGGGCATGGCGTGATACCTCCTCGCGAGCAGCGGTGTGTCCGTCCGTACGCGCCCACCCTCATACCTCAAGTCCGCTTGAAGTCAAGCGGTTGTCCGGCCAACGAGGACAGAACCTTTCCGCAGGGCCCCGTAGCGTGCCGGACATGGCAGCGAACAGGACAGCCGCAACCGCCGGCCCCCATCCCCTCCGCCCGTTCCGCGTCGAGGTCCCCGACGCCGAACTGGCGGACCTGCGCGAGCGGCTGGCCCGCACCCGCTGGCCCGCCGACTCCCCCGAGCCCGGCTGGGGCCGGGGCGTGCCCCTGCCGTACCTGCGGGAGCTGGCCGAGTACTGGCGCACCGGCTACGACTGGCGGGCCCGGGAGGCCGAGCTGAACGCCGTCCCGCAGTTCACCACCGACATCGACGGGCAGCGGTTCCACTTCCTCCACCGCCGCTCACCCGAGCCCGGCGCACTGCCCCTGCTGCTGTGCCACGGCTGGCCCGGCTCCCCGGTGGACTTCCTGCGCGTCGTCGACGCCCTGGCCGACCCCCGCGCCCACGGCGGCGACCCGGCCGACGCCTTCCACGTCGTCGCCCCGTCCATGCCCGGCTTCGGCTTCTCCACCCCGCTGTCCGAGCCGGGCTGGGGCGTGAGCCGTACCGCCGCCGCCTTCGACGGGCTGATGCGCCGTCTGGGCCACGACCGGTACGGCGTCCACGCCTTCGACGTCGGCAGCGGCGTCGCCGACACCCTGCGCCGCACCGTCCCCGAGCGTCTGGCCGGCGTCCACCTCTCGCTCGCCGGGAGCGACGACATGCTGGCGGTGCTCTCCGCCATGGGCACGGTGGCCGTCCGCCCCGGGCCCGCCTTCGGGGCGGACGGAACGGGCTCCTTCCAGCTCCAGTCCACCCGCCCGCAGACCCTCGGCTACGGACTGACCGACTCCCCGGTCGCCCAGCTCGCCTGGATCGTGGAGAAGTTCCACGAGTGGACCGACCCGGCCGCCGAACTCCCCGAGGACGCCGTCGACCGCGACCAGCTCCTCACCAAGGTGACGCTCTACTGGCTCGGCGGCCTGGGAGCCTCCACCGCCCACTTCACGTGCGAGGCGCGGCGCGAGATGGCGGGCCTGGCCGCGGCGCCGCCCGGCCCCGGCGACCCGGCCACCGCCGATGTCCCCATGGGCGTCGCGGAGTTCGCCGCCGATCCGGCGGTGCGGCCCCTGGTGGACCCGGACGGCGTCACCGCGCACTGGTCGAGCTTCGAACGGGGCGGTCACTTCCCGGCGATGGAGCAGCCCGAACTGCTCACCGCCGACCTGCGCGCGTTCTTCGCCGGGCTGCGGGAGTGAGGCCGCGCCCCGGCGGCCCGGGGCGCCGCACCGGGCCGCCGGGGCGCGGCGCCGCGTCCGCGTCCGCGGTCCCTCAGGCGGGCAGCCGCTCCTCGACGGCGGCGGTGATCTCCGGCGCCTCCGGCTCGGTGCGGGGCCGGAACCGGGCGACGGGCGTACCGTCCGCCGCGACCAGGAACTTCTCGAAGTTCCACTGGACGTCCCCGGCCTGCCCCTCGGCGTCGGCCAGCTTGGTCAGCTCGGTGTAGAGCGGGTGCCTGCCGTCCCCGTTGACCTCGGTCTTCTCCAGCAGCGGGAAGGTGACGCCGTAGGTGGCGGAGCAGAAGGTGCCGATCTCCTCGGCGGTGCCGGGCTCC
Organism: Streptomyces rubellus; assembly: GCF_036323805.1. NCBI lineage: Bacteria > Bacillati > Actinomycetota > Actinomycetes > Kitasatosporales > Streptomycetaceae > Streptomyces > Streptomyces rubellus. The sequence goes on along the minus strand of NZ_JAZDCX010000017.1, from coordinate 32,365 downwards.
TGGCCCGCGAACTGGTTGCAGGGCACGCCGATCACGGTGAAGCCGCGGTCGGCGTACTGCTTCTGCAGCCGCTCCAGGCCCTCGTACTGCGGGGTCATCCCGCAGCGGGAGGCGACGTTGACGATCAGCAGGACCTTGCCGCGGTACTCGGCGAGGGAGGTGGGCTCACCGGAGAGGGTGCGCAGGGGGATGTCGTAGAGGCTCATAACCCCCTGTCTAACAGAGAGCGCGCCCCCCGGCCGCCGTGAGTTCTCCAACCCCCGGCGGGCATTCCCCCACCTCCCCGTGCTGTACCGAACGTTCTACCGATTTTCGCAGGTCAGAAACTTCTTAACAGAAGGCGTCACGGGTAGGAAGGTTTGTGAAGGTTCCATATTCAAGCAGCTCATGACAGTGTGTCCCGTGTCATACTCACGCTGCGTTATCACTCAGCGCACCTGATCGGTCACTTTCACCGGTGGGCCCCCGCCCGGGCCCGAAGGGACGGCATGCATGCGCCTCAGGCACTGTCTGGTCAGGAAACGGTGGGAGCTTTCCTTTCCGGCAGAGCCGCAGAGGGTGGCCGAACTCCGCCGCGCCCTCCGTACGCAGCTGACACTCTGGGGCTTCCCCGAACACGTCGACACGGCCCAGCTGTGCGTGAGCGAGCTCGTCGCCAACGTCATCCGGCACATCGGCACCGGCACACCGGTCACCCTGGCGGTCTCGGCGAGCCGGCGGCGGCTCCGCGTCGAACTGACCGACCCGGGCGTACGGGCGCTGCCCGCCTTCCCCGGTGAGTCCGCCGAACGGGAGTCGGGGCGCGGACTGGTGCTGCTCGACGCCCTGGCGGACCGCTGGGGGCTCGTCCTGCGCGAGGACGTCAAGGTGGTGTGGTGCGAGCTGGCGAACGCCCCGCAGGACCACCCCGCCCACCGGCCCCACGGCGAGGCGTCCCCGCACCCGGCCCCGGGCCGCGCCCGAACCCGGCGGAGCCTGCGCATACGGCTCGCCCTGGTCCTCGGCCTCACCGACGCCCGCACCGGCCGGCTCCACCGCCCGCGCGTCCGCCGCCGGACGGCGAAGTCCCCCACGCACTGACGCGCTCCCCGCCCGCGCCCCCCGACGGGGGCGCGGCCACCGGCGTACCGCCCGTCAGCTTTGGTCTCTGTCAGACATCGGTTGTCGAGATGATCGCCGCGTCATGACGGGAGTTCTTGGCCTGGAAGCGGACGAGACGACGCGAGGAACCGATCGCTGACTCCGGCGGAACCAGAGTGAAGGCCATCACCACCTTTGCCGGGTCCGCCTTGCCGCGCGAGACGGCAGCGCGTACGTCATCCTCCTTCTTGCCTTCGACCACCGGATAGATCAGTGCCACGCCGGTGTTCGGCCCCACGGCAGGCCCCGTAGCCGGCCCGGAGGCCGGGTCAGCGGCTGTGTTGATGAGCCGCTGGGCTGCTGCCTGGTGCTCCACGCTGGCGATCCTGCCGAAGGAGGGTTTCCCGGCCTGCCTGCTCCGGCGTACGAGGGAGAGGGGGACGGAGCCCTCCACGGATGCCTCGACCCGGCTGCCGTGGGCAAGCTGGGGAGAGATCAGCAGCCAGTCGTTGACGGTGGCCAGCCGGCCGTCGAGCTGCACCAGGTAACGCAGGTGCGGCTGGAAGATACCTTCGCGTTCCCACTCGAGTGCGCTGAGCACCACGAACAGTTCGGAGTGGCTGACACGTGCGGTGAGAGCGGTGAAGGTCCGGCCGGGGCCGTCACCCTCGTTCGACGGATTGGTGAAAGCGGTCGGCTCTGCGGAGAAGGTGCCCAGCAGAGGCCGCCACCGCTCGGTGTTGCGGCGGAGGGCTGCCGGGTCCAGGGGATAGGCCGCAGGCTCGATCGGCTTGCCCGGCGAGCGTACCTCCACAAGCTCGGCGTTGAACATCTTGTTGCGGGACGACGGCTTGATCCAGGGCAGGTGCTGTGCGACCAACGGAGGAACCTGTGCGGGGATCACCTGTGGTTTGCCGTCAACGAGCGTGGCGTACTGGATGAGCTGCTGGCGGAACAACTCCTCATCGCGGCAGATCGCTTCGAAGGCTTCGTAGAGGTCGATAGTCGAGGTCTTTGTCAGAGGTTCCTCACGGCCGATGTACAGGCGCACGAGATCGCGGTAACCGGGTCGGAACCCGAACCAGCGCCCCATCTGCATGAGGGTGTCAGCCTGGCGGCTTGTACGCCGGTAGTAGGTGACGGTGAGGCCCTCGACGGTGAAGCCGCGGGACAGCTTGGTGCCGCCAACGAGGATCTTCCAGACGTTTGGTGTGCGGTCGAAATCGAGGTCGAGCTGATCGAAGTACCGGTCTGTGTTGCCGTTGACGACCACGACCGGGTTACCGCCACGCCCGATGAGCTGCCGCGCACGGCTGATGTACGGACGGAGTTCTTCATAGGAGGCCGGGTTGGGAAGGCTGGCCGCACGGGTGGCGGAAACCGGTGCGAAGTCAGATTCCCACAGCCTGGCGAGACGGGCGTGGCCTTCCGTGGACGTGTAGCCGGCCTCGTGCCACATCGTGTTGATGCGCAGGGCGAGTTCGGCGTGGTCGTCCACGCGCACGGACTGGTGGACGAGCATGGTGTGGTGCCGGAACGGCTCGTCGTCCACGTAGCGGTCCGCTCGGAACAGCTTGATGGCACCAGCGAGGACGAAGCTGTCCATAGCCTCCCGGAGACGGTCGTCGGAGCTGTCGCGGATCCCGCGGACGTGCGCCTTCTCGTGAGAATTGGCAACGGTGCGCTCTGAGTGGGACAGCGGGGAGTCAAGGTCGTGGAAGTCCTGGACGCCCATGTAGCCCTCGGGGCGGGGCAGGGAGATGAGGAAGTCGCTGGGGAAGATGTCCTGGGCGTCACCCGGGTCGATGAAGACGTTCGCGAACGGAGTCGCTGTGTAACCGACGTACTGGGCGCGCGGCAACAGACCTAGGAGCTGCGAGATGAGGCCGTTTATGGCCGTGCGCTCGGTGGAGCCCTGAGCCCACTTCCTGGGGTCGGAGGTGTTGACGGACGCCTGGTCGGACTCGTCGTCGATGATCAGGGCGGGCAGCTCACCGAGGATGCCGTGGATCTGCTTGAGGTCCTTGACCAGCTTTGTCAGAACGCTCTTATTCTTCTTGACGACCATCACCCGGGCCGCCGCGTGGTGCAGGTTGGCGGGGTCGTACAGCGGCAGCGTTGACTCGCGCTTCTCGAACTCCAGGGCGCGAATCCCCTGGGCGAGGCTCTTGTAGTCGTTGTCGCGGGTGGTCAGGCGCTCGATGTCGAAGGCACGCTGTGCGGAGGGGCGTCCGCCGTGCCGCACGAACTTGGACCACTCGGCGTCGTCGCCCACGTAATCGATACCGACAAGCGAGTCGATATCGTCGGGATCGGCCCCGCGCAGGATGTTCTCCTGGCCGATCAGCTCCATGTCGAGTCGGCGCTGAGTCTGGGCGCGCAGCAGGTTGAGGGTGCCGCCGAGGACGATGACCAGGCGGTACCCGGCGTCCACGGCCTTCGCGATGACGCCGGTGAAGTTGGCGGTCTTGCCGGACTGCACGTTTCCGACGACCAAGCCCTTCGCCTGCCGTACCGCGCTCTGCTCGGGGTCGGTGAGACGTTCAACAACGGCCCGGCTGGCTTCGTCCAGGCTCGCGATCGCCGCCTCGGACCAGCCCTTCTCCCGGAGCTTGCGCGCGTACGCCTGCCAGTAGAAGGACCGTGCCGCAGCGCGCTCAGGGGTATACCAGGGAGTGTGCTCGCGGGCGATAACGGTGGCCCCGGGCATGTGGGAGACAGGGATGACCGTGTCGAGCACCTTACGGAGGTCATCACCGAAGCGGAGCCGGTCATAGGCCGCGCTGCGGCGCTCGTCCGTGCGGGGGGTGGTATCCGACCAGCGCAGTTCTTCTGCGAAGTCCCAGGCCGTCAGCGCCCGGGCCCAGAGAGAGACGAGTGGGCCGCCACGCGACGCTTCATCGGAGAGCCGGGCACGGAACGTGCCCTCACTGAGATCGGCGTCGGGGAAGTCCTCTTCTGCGGCGACATAAGCCCACTTGCGGAAGTGGCTGGGAGTGGCGCCCATGCCGCTCAGGGCCGCAGTGTGGATCTCCAGCAGAGCATCAGTCATGTCATTTCCCGGGATGACGGCGGTGTTCAGGAACCGGACCGGAGACGGCGTTCGCGCTGGGCGTGGGCGGCGGCGAGCAGGATGCTGTTCCAGTACTCGATGCGGTCGGCCCGTTTCCTCTCCCAGCGGCCGAGACCGAAGCTGTCCTGGAGCAGCAGGTACAGCAGCGTCTTGACCATGGGAGCGTCGTTCGAGCCGCCTCGCCGCCCGTCGTTGAAGTCCTCCCGGAACCCCTTGTTGAGGAGGATGGCGTGGCCGTCACGGTCGAGCTTGAAGAACTGGTCCTCGGGGAGAGACACCCACTCGATACGGACGGGGTCCTCGCCCTCCTTGAGCGGCAGTTCCTCGCGTACGGCCCGCTTGACCTTGGGGTCGAGACCCTTGCCTGGCTCGATGACCTTGGGTCGCTCGATGACGGAACGGGACATGCCCTCCCGGTACGTGGCCTCGGCGTCGGCGAGGTACGCACGGAACGTGGCGCCGGAGCTGTCGGCCGCCTTCTCCACTCCAATGGTGAAGGCCGGGGTGACCTCGACCCCGTCCTTCTTGACCGTGAGGCTGAACACCTCGTTGGCCTTGTCCGGCAGGTCCACTGCCACACGGGCGAGCACCAGGTGGCCCTCAGGGCTGCGCAGGTTGCTCCAGCCGCCAGCCTGTACGAGCCGGTCGTTCCGGTAGAAGTAGAACCCCTGGCGGTCCTGCACGGGACCGATCTGCCGGAAGCCGGCCAGGCCCGATTTGGCAGGCCAGATGTGTGCCTCCAGCTCCATCTGGCCCACGCCCTCCACCAGCGCGGAGAACTTCTTCGGATAACCGGCCTTGCCGGGAACCTTGTAGCCGAACGGGTCCAGCGGTTCCACGCTGATGTGGTCGGTCTCCTCGTCCGTGGTCACGTCCCACACGGCGATGTCCAGCATGAGCCCGCGGCTGAGGAACCTGTTGAAGTAAAGCCCGAGATGGGTCTCGAGCCGGGAGATGGCCTTTGTCAGGTACTGCTCGCTCTGGCCTGGTGCGACGGTCTCGAAGGCGCGTACCCGGTCCCAGCGGACGATCGTGCCCTGCCACTGGATGATGCCGTCGTAGACATCGATCTGCTGCTGCGCGAACCCGGACTCGACCTTGTCACAGCGGAAACCGTCCTCAATGCTCTCCGCGGTCAGCTTGCGGCCGGCGGCCGGGCTGCGCTTGGTACGGCTGATCACCGTCAGGGAGTGTGCCTGCGAGAGCGAGGCGGCCTTGAGGCCGGTGCCGTACATGCCGAGGGCCTCGTCACCGTAGTCACGGCGGCGGCCGACAGTCATGGCACCGTCGAGGGCCGCGTCGTCCATCCCCCGGCCGTTGTCGATGACCAGCAGGGACACGATGCGGTCCGCGTCGCGGAGGAAGTGCACCACGACGGCGTCAGCGCCGGCATCGATCGAGTTGTCGATGAGGTCAGCGACGGCGGCCTCGAAGCCGTACCCCTGGTTGGTCAGGGCTTTCGCATACCCGGCGTCCGGAGGGAGGTGGGTGCTTCCGCTGGTTGGGACGTCGTACTGCCAGATGGCGGAGAGGGAAGCGGAGGGCGGCATACGTTCGCGGTTCCTTGGCGCACAGGGAGGGCCTGCGTGTGGGGGAACGGTGGCCCATGGGTTCTGTTGACCCCGTGAGTGTATGCGTACAGTCGCATGTGAGCGCTAGTTGTAATGAAATCGTCGTTGACTTTGACCACAGACGATCTGCGTGGATGCGCCCTCATTGCGCATCCACGGTCAGCGCGGGGAGCCCACTCCCCGCACTGACCTCCACCTGTGCAGCCACGAGGCCGTCACTGTTCCTAGCGCCCAGATGCCGCCTCACATCACGCCTTCGCTGCCCTGGTCCTTCACTCGGCTGAGGAACGCGCCCCATGCTCCAGCGGAGAAGGCCAGCACAGCCTCATCGCGGTTCCTGCTGTCCCGTACTGCCATGCCCCCCGGAAGAGAGGCTGTCTCAACGCACTCGGTCGCCCCTGCACCGCTGTATGAGGACTTGAACCAGGCGCTCTCCGGAAGCACTGGTATGGCCGGTGTCATCACATCTCCTCACGGACACGTTCGATCAGCTCGACTGAGGCTGCCATGTCCAGTGCCTGGGCGCGGAGGTAGTCGAACGCGAGCCGGTACCGCTCCAGCTCCTCCTCCTTCTCCAGGAAGATCGAGCCCACGTGGATATCTACGTACACGACATCCAACGAGGACTCGGCACCGCCGATGATGACGAAGCTGCCCAGGGCGGCGGAGTGCGCTCCCTTGGAGAAGGGCAGCACCTGAAGGGTGATGTTGGGCGACCTGCCGGCCTCCAGCAGATGCCCGAGTTGCCCGCGCATCACCTCCGGTGAGCCCACGACGCGGCGGATGACCGACTCATCGAGCACGGCCCACAGGTGAGGCGGCCGGTCTCGGGTGAGAATCTCCTGCCGTTTCATGCGCAGATCGACGAGCCGCTCGATCTCCTCGTTCGTGAGCCGCATCTCGGAAGCGTGCTGCACGGCCTCCGTGTACCTGCGGGTCTGCAGGAGGCCGGGGACGTACAAGCAGGCGAAGTGATCCTCGCGTACTGCCTCGTCCTCAAGGGTGAGCAGCAGGTTCATGGTCTCGGGAAGCTTGTCCGCGATCGGGTCCCACCAGCCCTGCCGCTTGGCGTCCTTGGCGAGCCTGACGGCAGCCTCCCGCTCGGTATCCGTCACCCCGTAGCGTCGGCAGAGAGCGTCCACGACGAGCCACCTCACCGGCCCTTCCTGCGTCTCGTACCGGCTGACGGTGGCCTTCGAGACTCCGACGAGGCGACCTGCCTCCTCAAGCGTCATCCCCGACCGGGCGCGGAACTTCCGCATCATCGCGCCGAGTTGGCGGCGTCGGGTCGTGACCCTCGACGGCATAACGGCACCCTTCCTGATCTGCGGGCGACTGCCCACGCGCGGCCGCCCAGGCTATGAGCGGTCCAAGTTGATATTCCGTGGATTCACCCGGTCGAGTTCTGTGAGAAGTTACATGAAGAAATATCCCATGCCATACTCGCAATCATCTAGTTACTCAGCGGAGTCGCAGGGAGCGGCAGGCGCAGGCTGAGGCGACAAGAGGGGAGTGCGTTCCGATGGACGCATACGGCATCAGGGAACCCCGGTTGCGCTCGGTGCTGCCCTTCAGGGCGGTCCCGGAGGAACTCGGCAGGCTGCGGTCGGCTGTCAGGGAGCAGTTGGGGCTCTGGGGGCTGACCGACCTGCTGAGCCAGGCGGAACTGGTCACGGGTGAACTCGCTGCCAACGTCTACAGACACGTAGGAGAGGGAGCCACTGCGTCACTCGTCCTGATGATGGGCGACGGCCGACTCCGACTCGAGGTCCACGACGAGTGCTACGCGGTCCCCACGCTGCGCCACCCCACCGACTACGACGAGAGCGGCCGCGGTCTGCGTCTGCTCGCTGCGGTGACCGCCGCCTGGGGGACGCTTCTCACTGCGTCCGGCAAGGCTGTGTGGTGCGAGTTCCCACTGGGAACGGGCGAGGAGTGCCTGCGGCTCCGGCGGGCTGTGACTGCTCTGGAGGTCTACGGCCGTCTCTCTGGTCAGCTGATGCCGACCGGCACGCGCAACCTTGCTGCCCTTGAGGGTTCAGTGACAGGCCTGATCGCAGACCTCCGCCACTGGCTGACAGCGCAGGGCCGGGACCCCGACTGCGTCCTTGGCCAAATCCAGTCGGGCCACGGAGCAGGGAGCGGGGCTTCATGACTGCTTCGTGGCTTTCCGGCCAGCGTTACGAGAAGTGCGGCATGATGCGCCGAGGCGGTGATGGAGCCACTGAGGCCATGAGTCACCCTCGGTCTCGACAGCGGAGGCGGGAGCAATATCGTATGGGTGTTCAGTGTGCTGGGCAGCGTGACCAGAGTGACATCCGTTCACGGCAGCCCAGTCTTGGAGGCCGCGTTGTCAGTGGGGCCTGTAACCCTCTGTGACGGCGGATCGCGCAATGTGTCCGTCAGGCACATCTGGAAGGAGGGCGCATGAGCCGCACTGAGTCTAGGTTCACCTCAGTGGAGATCTGCGCAGGTGCAGGGGGGCAAGCCCTCGGTTTGCACAACGCTGGCTTTCGCCACCTGGCGCTCGTTGAGATCGATGACAACGCCTGCAACACCCTCGAGCACAACGTGAAGGGCAAGCCCGGCTGGGGGGGCTGCAAGGTTCTCCAGGAGGACCTCACCAAGTTGGAGCCCAGTGAGTTGGCTGAGAAGGCAGGTCTGGGAGACGAGCCCCTCGACCTCTTCGCCGGCGGTGTTCCCTGCCCGCCGTTCTCAGCCGCAGGCAAACAGCTGGGCAGGGACGATGAGCGAGACCTGTTTCCCAAAGCGCTTGAACTGGTGCGGTTCCTCCAGCCCAGGGCTGTCATGATCGAAAACGTACGCGGGCTGGTGGAGCCAGCGGAAAAGTTCAGGAGCTACCGAGAGGAGATCATCCAGCGCCTGGAAGACATGGAATATGTCTACCTCGGCTGGAGGGTCCTCGAAGCTCGCGACTACGGAGTTCCCCAACTGAGGCCCAGGGCGATCCTGGTTGCGATGCAGAAGGATTACGCCGGCTACTTTCAGTGGCCGGACCCGGACAACATCCCGGTAGTCACAGTTGCCAAGGCGCTCGCACCCACGATGCGCAAGAGATTCGGTGACACGCCAGAGGGCAAGGACGCCTACAAGCGGTGGTATGAGAAGGCCAAGACCGGCGTCGCACCCACTCTCGTAGGCGGTTCGAAGAAGCACGGTGGCGCGGACCTTGGCCCCACTCGCGCGAAAAAAGCCTGGCGCAAGCTCGGCGTCGACGCCATGGGAGTGGCAAACGAGCCGGAAGAGATGGTGGACCCTGTACGCGACCTGTACAGCGTGGACCGCGAAGGTGTTCCGATCGGTCCAAAGCTCACGGTCACTCAGGCCGCAATCATTCAGGGTTTCCCGGCATCCTGGAAGTTCACAGGCCGCAAAACTGCTGCTTATCGGCAGGTAGGAAATGCCTTTCCTCCTCCTGTTGCCCAGGCCGTCGGCATGCAGATTGCCGCAGCACTTGAAGCAGGAGCCAAAAATCCATGTGAGGGCATGGTAAGGGTGAGCGAGGCGCAGGATGCCAGGCTATTCGAGCTGCCCACGCCGTCTGTCTCTCTCGGCGCGGATCCGGCTGACCGTTGCGGCGATCTTGAGCGCGCAGTCGTCGGGTGACTCGTGCTCCCAGAACCGCAGCACAGTCCAGCCGGCTTCTGTGAGTTGCCGGTCAGTGTCCCGGTCCCGGGCTATGTTCCCCGCTACCTTGCCTGACCAGTAGCCAGGGTTGGTCCTCGGGGGCACGTAGTGCTCCGGGCAGCCATGCCAGTAGCACCCATCGATGAACACCGCGACCTTCGCCGGGCGGAAGACCATGTCGGCCGTCCGGCGAAGGTTCTTGAGAGGCCTCGCTGACACGCGGTACCGGAGCCCCAGAGCATGCACGAGCCGCCGGACCGTCTGCTCAGGCTTCGTATCCCGGCTCCGGATGGCTTGCATGTTCCGCCGCCGTGCAGCTGATGAAGCCCAGGATCCCTCCGGTGGTTGCCAGGCATCTGGCTCAGCTTCGTTGTGCTCCAATTTACTTTTCCGAAGGTTGGTAGTCATGTTGAGGCCGGTATTATCGATGGGCGTTAGCCGAGGCGAGATTTCAGATGCTTGATGAGTTGGCTGTAGTCATCGTGTGACAGCATACGCGCCCGGTCGAATGCTTCGTCAAGCCTGGAGCGAGTGCGTTCGCCTGCCTGGAGCCAAGTAAGGAGAGACCTCAGGTCTGCTGTCCTCAGATTCTTTACCTCGGTCAGTACTTCTGCGTAGGTCTCCGGATTTCTCATGTCGTCCCGGAGTTCCTCATTGCACTTTGAGCACTCGGTCCTGAGATTGTCCGGCTCCGACGATCCCCCTCTCTCTTGAGGAATTCTGTGCCCGACAGTCATGCGAGCTTTGCTTCCAGGGTCGCGAGGGTACTCCTCCCCGCTTCCTACGCCGCACAGTTTGCAGCGGTACCCGTCGCGTTCAAAAACTTGTCGCCGTATGCGGCCGGACACGGCATTGCGCTTTGTGCGCTCTGCCTTGATCCAAATTTTTTTCCCTCTTCCTTCGAGACGGTAAGTGTTGACCGGGAGAGTGCGGTCCTCCTTGTGGGACGGGATCTTCCAGCCGAACTTTCTGAGCTCCCGTAGCCGACGATTCAGGTGCTCCGCGTCTTCTGCTACCTCTTTTCCCAGTTTCTCCCTTATTTCGCGCATTGTGAAAGTTTCGCCGATTTCTTTATTGAACCAGAGCCAGGCGGCGATTCTGGGTTCTCCGCCAAAAGTCACCTTGGAGCCAGGCCAGGTTTTTAGCATCCACCAAGGTGTCCCGTCCGGGGCGAGGCTTTCATCGGCTGGCTCATCAAAGACAGGAAGCATGCCTAACATTATGGCCGATTGTTCCTGCTGTGAGTGAGGTCTACCAGTCCGGGCCGCGTGGGCTGGGAACGAGATCGTCACGGCCGGCGAACGGTGTGACTGGCAGGGGTACCCAGGCTTCGAACCGGTCCAGAGTCACCATCGATACCTTCAACGGCACGCATACGCCGAAGCTGGGCTCACCAGAAAGTTCAGTGCCGGTACGCCGCCCGGCGCCGGGCGCCCTGACGGGGCGGGGCGCTGAGGGACGCCGCCGAGGCGGTCGGCGGGCCCGCGATCGGGCGGCGGTGCCAGAGGGTCTGGAGCAGGGCGCGCTCGTGGTCGGGGAAGTCAGGGGGCGGGGCGCCGCGCTCCGCGCGGGCGCGGAGCAGCGCCAGGGACGTGGCCGCGCGGTGGTACTCGGCCACCGCGCGGGCGGCCCGCCGCCCGCCGCCGCGGCGGGCGAGGTCGCGGGCCAGGGTGCGGGCGCGCAGGCAGCCCAGGGCGTGCGGCTCGGGGTCCGCGAGCCACCCGGCCGCCGCGTACCGCGGCAGCGTGGCCCGTACGGTGCGCAGCACGCGCCGCCGCGCCCACAGCGCCACCGCGGCCACCGCCGCCAGCACCGGCACCATGAAGGCGCCGTAGACCGTGAGGAAGACGTCCATCGTCCGGGACGCCGCGCCGTTCCACACCGCGTGCAGCAGGACGGCCGCCACCAGCCCCAGCAGCGGCAGCGCCGTGCGCAGCACGCGCCGGTGCCGGGCGGCCAGGGCCGCCGCGCCGAAGCCCAGCCCCACCAGCACCGTGAACAGCGGGTGCGCCAGCGGCCCCAGCACCACCCGCTGGACGAAGGTGTCCAGCGTCGTCGACTCCAGGCCCCGCTGCCCGAACGCCAGGTCCTCGCCGAAGGCCCGCCCCAGATAGAGGATGTTCTCGGTGAAGGCGAAGCCCGTGGCGGTGACCCCCGCCGTGACGACGCCGGAGAGGAGCCCGCCGAAGTCCCGCGGCCGGTGCAGGTACAGCAGCAGCACCGCGCCCGCCTTCGCCGTCTCCTCCACCACGGGCGCGACGACGGTGGTGCCCAGCACGTCGGCCCGGTCCGGGGCGCGGGGCAGGACGGAGGAGGCCAGCCACTCGGTCGCGAAGCCGTTCACGGTGATCGCCACCAGGGTGGCCGCGCAGGCGCCCCAGCCGAAGGCGAAGAGCAGGTTGCGCAGCGGGGTGGGCGCGGCCCGGTCCAGCCAGCGGAAGCCGGCCAGCAGCAGCGGTACGGGCACCAGGGCCAGGCTCAGCCCGACGAGGAAGCCGTGGGAGCCGGTCTGCTCGTGGACGAGCGCCAGGATCACCGCCCCGCACAGCCCCAGCAGCACGGTGAGGGCCGCGGCGGGCAGAACGCGGCGCGCGGCGCCGCTGCGCCGCGCGCCGTCCGCCGTCATCGTCGCCGTCGGGAGCTCATGGTGCACCCGACGAGGATTAGTCCACACGGGGGCGGATTGCCAGACTCCACTCCGGATCGGATGAGTATCGGCCGGGTGTCGGTCCGGGGGTTTCCGGCGGCCGGGCGGCGGGGAAGGCCGGGCGGGAGGGGATGAGAGGGGATGAGAGGGGACGGGAGGGCGGCGTCAGGACGGGGGCGTACCCGTGCCCGGGTCCGGGTCCGGGACGCGGCGGAAGAGCAGGTCGCGGACGACGTGCCCCTTCGCCAGGCCCTGCCGCTCGAAGCGGGTCAGCGGCCGGAAGTCCGGCCGGGGCGCGTAGCCGCCGTCCGCCCGGGTGTTCTCCAGCGCGGGGCAGCCGGACAGCACCTCGAGCATCCGCTCCGCGTACGGCTCCCAGTCGGTGGCGCAGTGCAGCAGCCCGCCCGGCCGCAGCCGGGAGGCGGCCAGCGACACGAACTCCGGCTGGATGATTCGGCGCTTGTGGTGGCGCTTCTTGGGCCACGGGTCGGGGAAGAAGACGCGGATCCCGGCGAGGACGCCCGGGCCGAGCATCTCGCGCAGCAGGATGATCGCGTCCCCGTTGGCGACCCGGACGTTCGTCAGCCCGTCCCGTTCGGCCAGCGCCAGCAGATTGCCCTGTCCCGGGGTGTGGACGTCGGCGGCGAGGATGCCGGTGCCCGGATCGGCGGCGGCCATCTCGGCCGTCGCCTCGCCCATCCCGAAGCCGATCTCCAGCACGACCGGGGCGCCCGGCGGGAGGGTGTCGAAGAGCGCGTCCAGGTCCAGCCGGCGGTCGCCGTCGATCTCCACGCCCCACTTCGGCCACAGCTTCAGCAGGGCCCTGCGCTGGTTGACGGTGACCCGGCTGCGGCGCGGCTGGAAGCTGCGGATGCGGCGCTCGTGGCGGTCTCCGGCGGGGTCGGCGGAGGGGCCGTCGCCGTCGGGGAACATCCGCCCGCGGCGCGGGGCGGGCAACGGCTCGTGCGCGGCGGTCTCTGCGGTGGTCTCTGGTGCTTTCTCGGACACAGTGGCTTCGAGTCTACGGCCGCCCGTCCCGGCGGGCGGGCGGCCGGTGACGGTCAGACCTTGCGCCAGCCCGGCACCCAGGCGCCGTCCTCGACCGTGTAGTCCCCGAACAGCGCCGGGGCCTCGCGCAGCATCAGCTCGCCCACCTTGGCGAAGACCAGCCGGATCTCCTCCTCGGCGCCCGGCGCGGTGCGGTTCTCGATGACGTGCCGCAGGGTGCGGACGTTGGCCGTCCACACCAGGCCCGTCGCCACGCCCTCGGGGGCGAAGCGGCGCATGAAGGACGTCTTCGCCTTCTTCTCGGCGAACTTCACGCCCTCCTCGTCCAGCCCGAAGTGCTCGGCCATCCAGCCCTGGAACTCCTCCATCCGTCCCAGCAGATCGGTGGCGCGCTTCATCAGCTCCTCGTCCGCCTTCGCCCACTCCGGGAACCAGAACGGCAGGTCGTCCAGGCGGACGAAGCGCAGCGACTCCTGGGAGACGGCCGTACCGGCGCGGTGCCGCACGAGTTCGTGGGTGGCCACCCGGCTCACGTTGTGCAGCACGAAGGAGAAGCTCAAGTGCTCCAGCACCGAGCCGTGGGCGGAGGCCAGGATGTTGGACAGGTACTTGTCCTGCTCGGTGCGGATGCGGGTGACGTTCGGGTTCAGGCCCGGCTCCCAGGAGCGGTAGCAGATGCGGCCGGCGAACTCGGCGAGGTTCTGCGCGTCGTCCAGGTCGCCGCGGTCCAGGCGCTCCAGCCAGCTCTCGCCGCCGACCTCGGCCAGGTAGGCCGCGACCTCCTCGTAGTCGAGGCTGGGGCGGGCGATCAGGCGGATCTCGGGTTCGACGGGGCGCAAGGCGGTCTCCGTTGGGGCTCGGGAGTGTACGGGTCAGTGTCGCATTTGCGGGCCCGCCGCCGGGCGGCGGGCCCGGGCGCGGTCACGGCCCGAGGGCGAGCAGGGGCGGGTGGCGGTCGCCGTCGGAGTTGACGACGATCCAGGTGCCGCCCGCCCGGACGAGCTGCGGGTTGAGGTCGAGATCCGGGGACACGCCGCGCAGGGTGACCCCGTCGTCCTCGCCCCGGCGCTCCCCGTCGCCGGTGGCGAGCGTCCACAGCCGGCCGTTGTCCCCGAGCACGGCCACCCCGCCGCGGCCGGCGGGGGCCAGGGCGGTGACCTCGTGGCCCAGGCCGGTGTGCCACAGGCGCCGTCCGTCCCGCAGCGAGTAGGCGGAGACCCCTTCCGGGTCGGAGGCGCCGGGCTGCCGGACGGCGACGACCAGCGCGTCTCTGTCCACCGTGGCCAGCAGTGCCGGGCGGGCCGCGAAGAAGCCGTACTCCGGGGCGACGACCAGGTCCTCCTCGTCGGCGGTGAGGGGGATGAGCACCGGTTCGCCCCCGCCGTCCGGGCCGCCGTAGGCCAGGACGGCGGCGGTGCCGCGTTCGTCCCGCTCCCGCAGCAGGAGGGTGAACGGGTCGGCCGAGACCACCATCGCCGTGCTCACGGAACTCTCCACGGGCAGCTCGCGGCGGTCGCGCTCCTCGCCCGTGGCGCCGTCCAGGGTCACCAGCCAGGCCGAACGGAAGTCGCCGGACCGCTCCGCGCACTCGACGACGGCCCGGACGGCGGCACCGCCGGACCTGTCGGACGCGGAGGCCACCTGCGGCCGGCACCGTACGCCGTCCCGCCCGGCGGTGCCGCCCGCCTCCGTGAGCTCCGCCGTCCAGCGCGGCTCCCCGTCCGCGAGCCCGTAGCCGCGGACGGCGCCGTCCGTCAGTACGACCGCCGTGCCCGCGGCGGCCGTGAGCAGGCCGTCGCTCGCCGAGGTGAAGTCTGGGACGCCGCTGATCCTCCGCTCCCACACCGTGCGGCCCGCGCGCACGTCGACACCCCACACGGTGTCGCACGGCTTCTCGTGCGGTCCGAAGGCGACCAGGCCGATGCCGTCGACGACGGTGTCGCTCATCCCGCACACCGAGGCGCGCGGGGGCGCCTTGAGGGTCCACGCGCGCTCTCCGTCCCGGACGCCGTACGCGGTGAGTGCGTCGTCGCGGACCCGGACCACGGTGCCGGGCTCCCCGCCCACGGTCCACGTCCCGCGCCCGCGCACCGTCGCCGGACGGTCCCGGTCGGCCTCCCAGACGGGGTCGAGCACCGGACCGCGCAGCCACACGTGCGCCTGCCAGCCCGGCCACAGCGCGAGCGGCGCGCCCACCAGGACGAGGACGGCGGGCAGGAGTTTGCCGGGGCGGACCTTCCGGAACGCGATGACCGCCCCCGTGAGGGCGAAGAAGCCGGCGAAGGAGAAGAGGAACGCCAGCAGGATGGTCGGTGTGGTGCCCTCCGGGCAGGGGCGGTACCTGCCGCCGCAGGAGTTGCCCGGGATGGACGTCCAGCCCAGGAAGTGGAACTCCAGCGCCAGCCCCAGGGCCGCGCCCGCCGCCACCAGCCACAGGCCGGGCCGTACCAGCTCCCGGCCGCCGCGCGCTCTGCCGTCCTCGGCCATCGTCGTGCCCCCCGTTCCCGTTCCCGGCCGCCCCCCGGCGCCCGCCCGGTGCGTGCAGCGGCACCGGAACATGACAAAGCCCGGGGGGAATCATGCCAGTCGGGGCGCCGCACCGGTGGGCCGGGCACCGGCCGGCCGGACGCCGCCCGGCCGGAGGGGCGGAGGGTCAGCGCACCGCCGCGTCCAGCGTCGCCAGGGCCCGGCGCGCCACCTCGCGGCCGATCGGCAGGGCGGCCGTCGCCGCCGGGGACGGAGCGTTGAGGACGTGGACGGTGTGCGGGCCCTCGGTGATCAGGAAGTCGTCCACCAGCGCGCCGTCCGGCCCGACCGCCTGGGCCCGCACCCCCGCCGGGGCCGGACGCAGATCCGCCGCGTCCACCTCCGGCAGCAGCCGCCGCACCGCCTCGGTGAAGGCCGCCTTCGACAGCGAGCGGCGCAGCTCGCCCGCGCCGTACCGCCAGTGGCGGCGGGCGACGCGCCAGGTGCCAGGCCAGGCCAGCGTCCCGGCCAGCTCGCGGGGGCGGACGGTGCCCCGGCCGTAGCCCTCCCGGGCCAGGGCCGGCACGGCGTTCGGCCCGAGGTGGACCGAGCCGTCCACCCCGCGCGTGAGATGCACGCCCAGGAACGGGAACGCCGGATCCGGCACCGGATAGACCAGGCCCCGCACCAGCCCCGCCCGCTCCGGGGCCAGCTCGTGGTACTCGCCGCGGAACGGCACGATCCGCACCGGCGGTACGTCGCCCGCCAGCCGGGCGACGCGGTCGCAGTGCAGCCCCGCGCAGTTCACCATGGCCCGGGCCCGCACCACCGCGCCCGCCGCCGTACGGACGGCCACGCCCAGCCCCGGGCGGCGGTCCACGGCCGCCACCTCGGCGCCGCAGCGCACCTCGCCCCCGGCCGCCGACACCAGCCGGGCCAGCTCGGCGGCGACCGCGCCGAAGTCGCAGACGCCGGTGGTGCCGACGTGGATGGCCGCCAGGCCGCGCACATGCGGCTCGTACTCGGTGATCTGGGCCGGGCCCAGCTCCCGCACCGGGATGCCGTTCTTCCGGCCGCGCTGCACCAGGGCGTGCAGCCGGGGCAGCTCCGCCCGCTCGGTGGCGACGATCAGCTTGCCCGTGATCCGGTGCGGGATGCCGTGCTCGGCGCAGAACTTCACCGTCTCCGCCGCGCCCCGCACCGCGAACCGCGCCTTGAGCGAGCCGGGCCGGTAGTAGACGCCGCTGTGGATCACCCCGCTGTTGCGGCCGGTCTGGTGCCGGGCCGGGCCGGGCTCCTTCTCCAGGACCGTCACCTTCAGACCGGGCCGGAGCCGGGTGAGCGCGTACGCCGCCGCCAGCCCGACGATGCCGCCGCCGACCACCAGCACGTCGCAGTCGTACGCGGCGCGCCGCGCGGGGGCCGCCGGAGAACCGGGGGAGACCGTGAACGCCGAGGAGACAGTGGACACGTCTTCCATCATGGCCCGTGCCACTGACAGGCAATCCTCACGGGACGCCCCGGATCACCCGCCGCCCGGTGCCGTCGCCCCGTCACGGCCCCCGTCACGCCTGCGCGGCCAGCAGCGGGCGCGCCCGCTCCCGCAGCTCCGCCACCCGCGGCTCGTGGCCGTACGGCTCCAGCCGGTGCAGCAGGTCCCGCACGTACTCGTTCGTCCGCGCCGAGGAGATCCGCCCGGCGACCTCCACCGCCCGGGCGCCCGCCGCGCAGGCCGCGTCCAGGTTGCCCGACTCCAGCTCCGCGACCGCCGAGACCACCAGCCGCAGCCCGTGCGAGCGGGCGTACTCCTCCGTCGGCCGCGCCAGCGCCTGCTCGGTGAAGCGGCGCACCTGGCCCGGCGCCTTCAGGTCGCGGTAGCACTCGGCGGCGTCGGCGGCGAGCCGGTCGTAGGAGTAGAACTCCAGCCAGGACGGGTCCGGATCGCCGTCCCGGGAGCGCTCCAGCCAGCCCTCGGCCGCCGCCAGCGCCGTACCGCAGGCCGCCTCGTCGTCCGCCTTGGCGTGGGCGCGTGCCTCGACCAGGTGGAAGAAGCTCATCGTGCGGGCCGTGGCCAGGCCCCGGTTGCGCTCCAGCGCGGCCTGCGCCAGGTCCACGCCCTCCTCGGCGAAGCCGCGGTACGTCGCCTGCAGCGACATCGACGCCAGGACGTAGCCGCCCAGCGGCACGTCGGCCGCCGCCCGGGCCAGCCGCAGCGCCTGGATGTAGTAGCGCTGCGCGGCTTCCTGCTGGCCGGTGTCGAAGGCCATCCACCCGGCCAGCCGGGTCAGTTCGGCGGTGGCGCCGAACAGCGCGCGGCCCACCTCGTCGCTGTAGGAGCCCAGCAGCAGCGGGGTGGCGTCCACCCGCAGGCACTCGGGCACCATCGACGAACGCCAGTCGCCGCCGCCGTACTTGGAGTCCCAGCGCCGCGCCTCCTGGGCGGCCTCCCGCAGTTTGGCCACGTCGCTGTGGCCGACGCGCAGATGCGTCGGGGCGGGCGGCGGGAGGGCGGCGCCCGGGCCCGGGGCGCCCGGTGGGCCCAGGGAGCGCGACCGCCGCCGCTCCCGTTCCGCGGCCTTCGCCAGGGCCGCCGCGTCCCGCGCGACCGAGCTGTCGGCCGGGGTTATCAGCCAGCGGGAGGTGGGCAGGGCGTAGGCGTTCACCGAGAAGGACCCCGCCAGGGACTGCCAGACGCCGCCGCCACCGCCCCGCCGGCCGGCCGGGTCGAGCCGGTACAGCTCCGTCGCCGAGCGCACCGCCGCGCCCACGTCGCGCGGGAAGGCCAGGCCCACCTCCGGGGTCGGGTCGGCGTCCGCCAGCCCGATCTCGTGCAGCGGAACGGGACGTCCCAGTTTGCTGCCGATCGCGGCGGCGATGAGGTGCGGGGCGGCGCCCTGGGGCACCATGCCCTTGGACACCCACCGGGCGACCGAGGTCTTGTCGTACCGGAGGCTCAACCCCCGCTGCGCGCCGAGGTCGTTGACCCGGCGGGCGAGTCCGGCGTTGCTGATTCCCGCGAGGGCGAGAACGGCGCCGAGCTTCTCGTTCGGACCGCGTGGCTCCCTGGACATGCGCGCACCCCTGACCCACAGCCGACGGCCGCCCCGTGCCGCACACGGGGCATTCCGTCAACCCAGCGTAGTTCGCCGCATCCCTACCGTTAAGGGGCGTCTGAGGGGATGGCGGGATTCGACTCCGTGCGGGAGTGCGCGATCGGCAACGTGCGAACGCTTTCCGGGCCGCCGCGGGGCGGGTTCGGGGGCGTCCGGGCACGGCCGGGCATGCCCGTTCGGCGTGTGCTCCGGGTGTGTGCCGGTGCGCCGGTCCGTGCGCTCTGTGCGGCGCGGAGGGGAAGCGCTTCCATGGGTGCTGCGTGGGTCGGCCCGCTGAACTGGACACAGTGGGCTGGGGGAACGCCGTCGCCCCATTCCCCGCGGGCGGCGGTACGGTCCGGGAGGCGACGATGCCTCCCGGACTGCCGAGGATGTTCGCACGAGATTTCGCGCGGCATATTTCACGGCAAATATTTGGCCGAATGACGCTGTTTGCGATGCGATTCGGCAACCGGTAGGGGCGTCGACGACCGGCGCCCGACATCCGCGCGTCCGCGCACCGGTACACCTCCCGCGCGCCCATCCCGTGGCAGCATGGTCCGCAGCGACGGCAGTTGACAGCCGGCGGCCGGCCGGCCGCCGGCGGTTCCGGGCCCATGCGGAGGCGGGGATGCGGTGGTTGGTGGGGTGGGCCGCGGACAACGCGCGCGGCTCGGGCACCGCGCCGCGGCCCGGGCGGGAGATCCGGCCGGTCGGCGCACAGCAGCTGTGGGACGGCCCCGACCCGCTGTGGGCGGTCGGTGACTGGCGCCCCGACGAGGTGCGCGTCGTCGAGGTCGACGGCGGCAACCGGCTGGCGGTGCTGGGCTGTTGCGGCGCCTCCGACGAGCAGCTGCGCGTCGGGCTGTTCGCCGCCCGCGGCGGCGCCCTGCGCCATCTGACCGCCTGGCCCGGCAGTTACACCGCCGTGGTGCGCATCGGCCGCCGCGTCACCGTCACCACCGACCTCGCCGGCGCCCGGCCCGTCTTCCACACCCCGTGGGCGGGCGGCACCGCCTACGCCACCGCGGCCCTGCCGCTGGCCGACCTGATCGAGGCCCAGCTCGACGTCGGACACCTCGCCGCCCTGCTGGCCTGCCCCGACGTGCCCGAGGCCCTGGGCGACGGCACCCCGTACGCCGGGGTGCGGCGCGTACCGCCCGGCCACGCCCTGATCCTGCGCGACGGCAGCAGCCGGGAGACCGTCAGCTACGAACCCGCCGTCCCCACCGTCGTCGCCGCCGCCCCGGTCGACGCCGACGACGCGGTCGCGGGCATCCGCGACGCCCTGGTGGAGGCGGTACGGGTACGGCTGGCGGCCCCGCGCCACGCCCCCGTGCCCGACCTCGACGACCTCGACCCCGGCCCGGTCCCCGGCATGGGCCCCGCCCAGCGCCGCGCGGGCCGCCCGCCGCGCGGACCCGCGCCCGGCATCGGCGCCGACCTGTCCGGCGGCAGCGCCTCCGCGACGCTCGCGCTGCTGGCTGCCGGACTGCCGGGCATGCCGGGCACCGTGTACGGCACGGCGGGGACGGCGGCCGGCGAGCGGCTGCTCGCCGTCACCTTCAACGACCTCACCCTCGGCCCCCTCGGCCCCCTCGACGCCTCCGGCGCCCAGGGGCTGCCGTCGGGCCGCGCGGTCGAACTGGAACGGGCCCGCAGCATCGCCGAGAACCCCCGGCTGCACCACGTCGTCGTCGCGCTCGGCGAGGAGGCCCTGCCGTACGCCGGACCGGACGGCGGCCCGCTCGTCGACGGGCCGCTGACCGACGAACCCGGCCCCTCGCTGATCACCGCCGAACGGCACCGGCGGCGGCTGGCCGCGGGCAGCGCCGACCAGCTCGGCGGCTACGGCGCCCGGCAGGTGCTCGACGGGCACCCGGCCCGGCTGGCCGACCTGCTGCTGGACCGGCGCCGCCGCCATCTGCTGCGGCCCGTCACGGCGCTGGCCAGGGCGGAGGGCCCGCCCGGGCGGTCGGTGCTGGTGCCGCTCACCGTCTACCGGGCGGCGCGGCGGCTGGCCCGCACCCCGTACCGGGACGGGATGCTGGACGCCGCGCGGCGGCTGCGCGAGCACGAGCCGGCCGTGGTCGGGGCGGGCGGCGCCGGACCGGACGGCGCGGCCGTCGGCGCGGGCGGCGGGGCCGGTAACGGGGCCGGCGCGTACGGTGCGCTCGACGCCTCGCTGGCCGCCCTCACCTGGTGCCGGCCGGGACCGGCCGCGCGCTGGCTGACGGGCGAGGTGCTGGCGGAAGTATCGATTCGGCTGGAGCAGGCCGCGCTCCGCCCGGTGCCCGACGAGACCGGCACCCGGCCGGGGGAGCGGCGGGCGCGCGCCGCACTGGCCCGGCTGGCCGCCGACCACCGCCTGCTGGAACAGGCCGCCGAGGTGCGCAGCCAGCGGCTGCACGCGCCCTTCCTGGACAACCAGGTCGTACGCGCCTGCCGGGCCCTGCCCGAGGCCCTGCGCGTCCAGCCGGGAGCGCGGGCCTCGGTGCTGCGCGCCGTCCTGACCGGGGCGGGCATCCGCGAGCTGCCGCCCGGCTGGGGCGTCCCCTCCCAGGTCACGGACACGGCGGCGGCACGGACCGGGCTGCGGAGCCGGATCGGCGAGCTCATCGACCTCTTCGACGCCCCGCTGCTCGCCGACGCCGGACTGGTGGAGGCCCGGGTCGTCCGCCGGGCGCTGCGGGCGGCCGCCGAGGGCGAGCCGCTGCCGCTGGACGGGCTGGCGGAACTGGTCTCCACCGAGGTCTGGCTGCGGCGGCTGCTGGCCCGCCGGGGGAGCTGCTGGACGGGCACCGCCGCGCCGCGCCAGCGGGCGGTGGCCGGCGGGGTGCCGCAGCGCCCGAGCCTGTGACGCCCCGCCGGGCACCGGCCCGGTACGGCTGCCGCTCCCGCGGGCCGGATGACCTGGTGCCGCGCCGGCCAGGGCTCACCCGGCTCGCGGCCCCGGCGCTCTCCCGGGTCTCCGGCCAGGGAGACGCCCCGCCCCCGGCCCCGGGGACCCCGCGGTCCCGGGGAACCCGCTGCTCGTGCTCGCCGCGTCGGCCGGCAACGCGAGCGGGCCCTCCGCCGGGCGCTTCCGGTCGGCCCGCGGGTTCCCTCCCTCGCCCAGGTGTGTTGACCACGAACGTTGTTGACATCCGGCGGCGATCTGCCTGAGGTGAGCCTTGTCCCGTCCCACGGGGTACGTGCCTGCGGGCTGTTCAGAGGGGACGGGGGTCTTCGGGGCGGTAGCTGGCTTTGATATGGACGCGTTCGCCCTGGGGGCCAAGGATGCTGAGGAATTCCACGGGGTGTTCGTCGGCGTTGCCGAACCAGTGCGGGAGGTGGGTGTCGAATTCGGCGACTTCGCCGTCGGTGAGGATGAAGTCCTTGTCGCCGAGCACGACGCGCAGGCGGCCGCGCAGGACGTACAGCCAGTGGTAGCCCTCGTGTGAGCGGGGGTCGGGTTCGCGGCCGTCGGTCAGGCCGGCGGGCAGGATGTGTTTGAACGCCTGCAGTCCGCCGGGTTTGCGGGTCAGCGGGACGACCGTCATGCCGTTGCGGGTGACCGGCTGCGGATACACCCGGGGGTCGAGGTCGGCCGGGGCGCCGATCAGCTCCTCGACCGGCATCTGGTAGGCCCGGGCCAGGGGCAGCAGGAGTTCCAGGCCCGGTTTGCGGTGCCCGGATTCCAGTCGGGACAGGGTGCTGACCGGAATGCCGGTGGTCTCCGACAGGGCGGTCAGGGTGGCGCCGCGGCGGCGGCGCAGTTCGCGCAGCCGGGGGCCGACCGCGGCCAGCACGGCACCGAAGCCATCACTCATGCGTCCCACCCTGCCTGTGGTTTGCAATTTCTGCAAAGAACTTTGCGAGATTGCCGAAGTGGGCGCACCTTGACGGTCGGAGGTGGTCACGATGACCCGAAACGCCCAGGTCAACAGGGGTGGCCGGTACGACGTCGTAGTGGTCGGCGCAGGCCCGGCCGGCTCGAGCGCGGCGCTCGTGCTCGGACGCGCCCGCAGGTCCGTGCTGGTGATCGACGACGGCTGGCCCCGCGACGCACCGGCGGCGCACATGCACGGCTTCCTCTCCCGTGCCGGGGCGCCGCCCGGTGAGCTGCAGGAAGCGGGGACGCTCCGAGGTGGCCGGCTACGGCGGCACCGTGCAGGCGGGCCGGGCGCTGTCCGCGGCGCGCGACCCCGACGCTGCCGGGCGGGCATCCGTGCACGGCAACACCGTCGCCTTCTGGGTGACCGTGGCGGTGTTCGTCCTCGGCGTGATCGCGTGCGGCCTCCTCGTCCGGCCCGGACGAGGAGGCCGGGTCAAAGGACGGGGACGCCACGGTGACGGCAGCGATCCGAGCGCCCCGCACGCCGAACACCGACGAGAGACCGTGAAGAGGACTCAGGCGCTATGGACGCCCAGCACTGGGACGAGATGTACCGCAGTCGCGATCAGGCATTCAGCGGTAACCCCAATCCCGTACTCGTCACCGAGACCGCCGGCCTGCCGCCGGGCCAGGCGCTCGACGTCGGATGCGGCGAGGGAGCCGACGCACTCTGGCTGGCCCAGCGCGGCTGGCAGGTCACCGCGGTCGACATCTCCGGGACCGCCCTGCACCGCGCTGCCGCCGCTGCCGCCGGCGTCAACGGCCGCGTGGCGTGGGCACGGGCCGACCTCACCACCACGCCGCCCCCCGCAGACGCCTTCGACCTGGTGTCCATCCACTACTTCCCACTCCACCGCCAGCCCGGCCACACGGCGCTGCACGGCCTTCTCAACGCTGTCGCCCCCGGCGGAACGCTGCTCTTCGCCACCCACGCCCGCGCAGACCTCACACCGCGCGAGGACTTCGACCCCGCCGACTACTACCAGCCCGACGACATCGCCCGACTCCTCGACCCCACCGCCTGGAACGTACTGACCAACGGGACCCGCCCTCGTGCCACCCCGACCCCCGCCGGCACGCACCACACCCAAGACGCCGTCCTGCGAGCGGTACGCCTGCCGTAAGCCCGCCGGACTCCGCCTCGCCCCTCCGGGGAGCGCCGAGGTCTTTCACCTCCACACCACCACAGAGGTCCTCTTGCCCCACCCCAATGACCGGCTGACCGTCCATGGCAGACGGCTCCTCGTCGATCGGGTCAGGGTCGGCAGGCCCGTCGCCCACGTAGCCGATGAGATGGGCATCTCCCGCACCCCGGCTCACAGGTGGGTCCGGCCGCTGGCGAGCCGAAGGCGATGCCGGCCTGTACGACCGCCCCGGCAGGCCGCGCAGAACTCCCCACCACACCCCCACAGATGTCGAGTCCCGCATCTGCGACCTGCGGCGTGGGCGAAAACCCGGCCCGGCCAGAACCGGGGCGATCCTGGGATTGCCCGCCTCGACCGTCCACCGTGTCCTGACCCGCCACAACCCGGACCGTCTGCGATGGATGGACCGGCCCACCAGCCAGATCATCCGGCGGTACGAGCGATCACGCCCCGGCGAACTGGTCCACGTGGACATCAAGAAGCTCGGCAACATTCCCGACGGCGGCGGGCATCGGGTCATGCCCCGGCAGCAGGCCGGCGCCAACCGGCAAGCCACGACCAGCGCGCGCGAAGGCGGCAGCCCCGTGATCGGCTACAGCTTCGTCCACACAGCCGTTGACGATCACCGACGATCACCCCCGACTCGCCTGCAGCGAGGCCCTCAACGACGAACGCAAGGAGACCGCCGCGGAGTTCCGGCAGCGGGCAAACGCCTTCTTCAGCGGACACGGCATCAGCGTCGAGCGCGTCCTCACGGACAACGGATCCTGCTACAGATCCAGGCTGTTCACCCGGACTCCGCGTGGCGCCGACATCATCCACAAACGCACCCGGCCCTATCACCCGCAGACGAACGGCAAGGTGGAGCGCCTGAACCGCACACTCCCCGACTAATGGGCCTATGTTCGCCCGTACACCAGCGGCGCCGAGCGCACCGCAGCTCTGGTCGACTTCCTCCGCACCTACAGCCATCACCGTGGCCACACCGCACGCCGCCCCGTGGCGCCCCGGGTGTTACGGGGCGGCGCGGGTGGTGTGACCGGCCGGTCAGCGGCAGCCGAACCGCGCCCGGACCCAGTCCGCCAGCACCGTCTGGTCCACGACGGTGCGCGCCTCGACCACCAGCCGGACCGTACGCCGTCCGGTGAGCGGCACCCGTACCGGCACCGGCGCGTCACCCCTGCGGAGGAGGCCCGACCGCCACAGCCGGACCCCGTCGGCGTGGACGGCGAAGCGGACCGCGCCCCGGCCCAGCGTCAGATCGTCCACCCCGACCAGCGCCTCGAACACGGTGCAGGCCCCGCCCACCTCGACCACCACCGACGAACCGGCGCGCACCGTGGCGCCGGGGCCGCGGTCCCGCCCGTCGACGTACAGGTGGGAGCGGGGCCACAGCCAGCCGCTCTCACCCCTGCGGACATCGGGCCCACCGGCACCGGACCCGTCCCGGTACAGCTGTTCCAGCCGGTGGACGGTGGGCCCGGAGCGCGCCGCCGGAGGCCGTACCGCCGGAGGCGGCGTGGACGGCGGGGAGGTCAGAGGGCTGCCGACATCCGGCCGGACGGACTCCGGGACGTCCGGAACGACGCCCCCGCCCGGGACGCCCGGCGCCGCCGGGGGGACAGACGCGTCCCCCGCCGGGCCACCGGGCCGGTCCGTCCGGCCGGACGGACCGGCCCGGTGGCCCGGACCCGTCACTGCCGTGCCCACCGCCGGCTCCGCGTCCGCCACCTCCAGATCCCGTAACCGGGAGCCCTTCACCTCCGCACCCGTACCCGCGCCGTCCGCCGTGTCGGGCAGGGTCGCGGCCGGGCCCGGGCTTCCCGCGCCCGGCTGCGGCCCGCGGGGCCGCTGGCCGTCGCCGACCAGCGCCAGGGTCAGCGCGGTGGCCACCGCGGCGGCCATCACACCCGCGGTGACACCGGCCTTCGCGGTGGCGCACAGGCCGTCGGACACCGATGTGCCGTCCGCGCCCGACCGGCCGGCCGGCGCGTCGAGCAGGCACCTCCGGCCGGCCTGACCCTCCCCGCGGGCAGCCCTCGCCGGCCACGTCGAACCGGCCGGGCCGGCTTCGCCCACCGAGCCCGGTACGGCACCGTCGCCCAGGGCACTCACCACCGCGTAGCCCGCCGCACCGGCCGTCTCCGCCGGGCGCGGATACGGACCCGCGCGGCGGACGCCGTGCTCGCCCGCGGCCGAGTGCGCCGAGTAGGCCGAGCGCGCCGGGCACCTCGGGTGCGCCGCGTACTCGGCCGCGCCCCAGCCCATGACCGCCACCGGCAGCAGCAGCCGCAGCCGCTCGCGGACGTCCCCGGCGCCCCGCGCGGCCGACCGGCAGTCCGCGCACTGCTCCAGATGCCGGTGCAGTCCCCGTCCCGGCCGCGTCCGCCGGCTCCGGCGGGTGTACGCGCCCAGCCGGTCGACGTGGTGCGCGCAGTCCCCGCCCGCGGCCCGGGCCCGGCCGATGTGCGCGTGCAGGTAGGCCTGCCGCAGCCCTTCCTCGGCCCGGCGGGCGAGCCTCTCCGCTGCCGGTGCCGTCAGGCCCAGCAGCGGCGCGGCCCCGCGCGGCGGTTCGTTCTCGACGACGGTGTGCCACAGCACCACCTGCCAGCGCTCGGGCAGGCAGCGGAAGGCGTCCACCACCGTCGAGCGCTCGGCCCGCCACATGGCCCGTACATCCGCGTCCGACTCGAAGGACTCGCCGCTGCCCGGTGAGTCGGCCGCCACCGCGAACACCGCGAACTCCTCGGCCAGCTGCTCCCAGCAGGCCGTACGCCCCCAGGCCGCAGCCACCTGCCGGACGACCGTCAGCAGATGGACGCGCATCGCCGTGTCCGGACCCGTGCCGTCGCGCACGGTCAGCAGCGTCCGCGCGAAGACCTCGTCGGCCAGGGCGTCCGCGGCGGCCGCGGTCCGGCAGCAGTGGCCGGTGTAGCGGCGCACCGCGTCGTAGTGCCGCCGGCGGAACTCCTCGTACGCGGTGGTGTTCCCGCCGCGCATCCGCGACACCAACTCGGTGTCGCCCGGCGGCGCCTCCTCCCCGTCCTCCGGGTCCTCCCCGTTCTTCCCGCTCTCCGGGTCCTCCGGGTCCTCCGGGTCCTCCGGGTTCTCCGGACGCGCTGAGTTCCCCGAACACCGCCGCGGCACGAGTCCGCCCGCTTCACCCGCCCCGTCCGTACCGCACGCTCTTCCCGGAACGCGCGGCTCCTCCCGCTCGTCAACACTCAAAGCGAGGACCCCCGTACACACCGTTGCCACCGAACACCGGCAAAGCGTGTCACAACGGTGGCGGCGCGGGCTTCGGGAGTGCTTCTCAATCACCCATCCGGGGCGGCGAACCGTGAAGTGGTGGGCGCGAACGGTCTCCACGCTGTATAGGAGCGCTCCCACAGAGCGCGGGAGTGCCCGGACCCGCCTGCACCCGCCGAAGTTGGCCGGAAATCACCTCCCAAGCGGTCTGCTTTCGGGCCGCGACAGATCGACAACGGGCAGAAGGTGGCCGAGAAAGGCCTGAGAAACGAGCCGGGAGCGGACCGGGGCGCTGCGGACAGGCGGCCGAGCCCTTGCTTGCCGCGAGCCCGCTTCCGCGCCGCCCTTCCGGCACCTCCGGCCACTCCGGAGGGCTGTCCCGGGCGACCGCCCCGCGGGAACGAGCACTCCAGGGGCTGCCGTGGACGTTCCGTCCGGCTGCCCACTCGGCTGCACCACTCGGGGCGTCCTGGTCCGGTGGCGGCCGGCCGCCCCAGGGCACTTCCGTTCCGGCAGTGCCCGGCCCGCACGGTGTCGCCCGGCCGACTCCGGCCCCCTTCGAGTCCCCTTTGAGCGGCTCCGGCCCGTCCCCCGGTTCCCGCAGTCGGATCGCCCCCAGTCAGCCGGTCAGTCGGTCTCCGATCCGGCCGCCGGCCGCCGCTCCGGCCCGTTCGGCCCGGTCGCGGCGGACGGCCGGAGCCGCCTCGGAAGCCCCGGCAACCCCGGAAGCCTCAGCAGTCGGTCCGGTCGGCCCTTCAGGCCTGTGCGGGCCTGCCGGTCCGCGGCCTCAGCCCCTCCAGCAGGATGTCGAGCAGCCGTTCCGAGGCCGCGGCCTGCTGCGCCGCGTTCGGCAGAGAAGGCGCCGCCGTCGCTATCACCAGCAGTACGTCCGAGACGGTCACATCGGAGCGCAGCTCACCGGCCGCCTGGGCCCGTTCCACCAGCTGTCCGACCACGTCGAGCAGCGCCGCCGCCCCCGCGTCGTCCTCGTCACCCCGCCGACCGGCCGTGTCCGGCCCCGCCTCCGAGGTCATCCGGTCGTCCACCAGCCGAAGCCCCGGCTGCCCGTGCCCGCCGCCCCGCGGCGCCCGCGACCCGCCGCGTTCGCCACCGCTGTCTCCGGTCGACTCGTCGTCCGACGAGTCGACCCGCAGTATTCGGGGCGGCAGCAGTCGCCCCGCACCCGAGGCCACCGAGGTGCGCAGGAACCGGGAGAGCGCCGGCCACGGCTCCTCCTCCTGCCGCAGCGCCGTCCGCGCCTGCTCGGTCAGCCGCGCCGTCTCCTCCTCGGCGATCCGCCGCACCAGTACGTCCTTGCTGGGAAAACGCCGGTAGACCGTACCGACTCCGACCCGTGCCCGACGCGCCACGTCCTCCATCGGAGCGCCGTATCCCGACTCGCCGAAGACCTCGCGGGCGGCACGCAGCACGTGCTCCAGATTGCGCTGGGCGTCGACCCGCAGCGGAGTCGTGCGCCCGCCTCCCCCGACGCTTCCTCCACCGACCGCGTGAGTGACGCCGTTCTCCGCGGATGAGTCCGAGACGACGGCGGTCGACCAACGAGAGCCCTGAATGCCCTGCATATGCATGTTGTGTTCCCCCGGTAATGAGCAGTCTCCCCCCGGAGACTCCCCGCCCTTGCCACCGGGGCTACGGTCATGACTCCGCCCCGGCGTCCTACGAACATAGTTGAGGCCCGGTCACCAGAGAAAGAGCGTTGTTCCGCCACGTCCCCACCCTGATCGGAGTACGCTCCGGCCACCTCCCCCAGCGCCGCGCCGGCATATGCGCATTCCCGCTCCGACCTGCGGTTCCGTTCACCGGGCAGTCGCAGGGAGCAGTCCGGAACCCACCCTTCCGCCGGTCATACGATTCTCCCGACCTGTGGACAAACGTGCGTCCGCGGGTGCGTCATGGACAGGTGACGAAGGAACCCGCGCGCATTCTCGTGGTCGGCGGCGGCTACGTAGGCATGTACACCGCCCTGCGCCTCCAGCGGCGCCTGAAGAAGGAACTGAGACGCGCGCGGGACGGGAACGGCGGCGTGGAGATCACCGTCCTCGGCCCCGAGCCGTACATGACCTACCAGCCGTTCCTGCCCGAGGCGGCCGCCGGATCCATCTCGCCCCGCCATGTCGTCGTGCCCCTGCGCCGGGTGCTGCCGCACTGCCGGGTCCTGGTCGGCGAGGCGAAGGCCGTCGACCACGCCAGGCGCGTCGTCACCGTCGAGACCCCCGCCACCGGGGAGGCCGGCACCGGTCCCGTCGAGCTGCCCTACGACGAACTCGTCCTCGCCCCGGGCTCCGTCTCCCGCGCCCTCCCGGTCCCCGGCCTCGCCGACCACGGCATCGGCTTCAAGACCATCGAGGAGGCCATCGGCCTGCGCAACCACGTCCTCGAACAGCTCGACATCGCCTCCTCCACCCGCGACCCCGGCATCCGCGCCGCCGCCCTCACCTTCGTCTTCGTCGGCGGCGGCTACGCGGGGGTGGAGGCCCTCGCCGAACTGGAGGACATGGCCCGCTACGCCTGCCGCTACTACCACAACATCCGCCCCCGGGACCAGAAGTGGATCCTGGTCGAGGCGGCCGATCGCATCCTCCCCGAGGTCGGCGGGGCACTGGGCCGGTACGCCCTCCGCGAGCTGCGCGGCCGCAACATCGACGTACGCCTCCGGACCCGGCTGGAGAGCTGCGCGAACCGGGTCGCCGTACTGAGCGACGGCTCCCGCCATCCGTGTCGCACCCTCGTGTGGACGGCGGGCGTCAAACCCCACCCCGTGCTCGCCGCCACCGACCTCCCCCGCGACGACCGCGGCCGACTGCGCTGCACCGCCCAGCTGCGCGTCGAGGGGACCGAGCACGCCTGGGCCGCCGGAGACGCCGCCGCCGTCCCGGACCTGGCGGCGGAGGACGAGCCCCGGACCGGAGGCGTGGGGGGCGGCGGGGAGGAGCCGGTCCGGACGTGCGCCCCCAACGCCCAGCACGCCCTGCGCCAGGCCCGTGTCCTGGCCGACAACCTGGTGGCGTCGCTGCGCGGTGAGGAGCTCGGGGAGTATCGGCACGCCCTCGCCGGGTCCGTCGCCTCGCTCGGCCTCCACAAGGGCGTCGCACATGTCTACGGCCGCAAGCTCAAGGGCTACCCCGCCTGGTGGCTGCACCGTATGTACCACCTGAACCGGATGCCGACCGCCAACCGGAAGACGCGCATCCTCGCCGAATGGACGCTGGCCGGACTGTTCAAACGTGAGATCGTCTCGCTCGGGTCGCTGGAACACCCGCGCGCCGAGTTCGAACTCGCCGCGGGCACCGACCGCCGTCCCAAGGGATCCTGACGGATGTCGGCCCCGTCGGCCACACTGTGCGTGTGACGATGGGCGGGCCCGCGCCGATGAGGGGGCGCCGGCCGGCGCCGGTCCGGCCGTCCCACGAACGGACGCCCGGGCGGAACGGCGCACGGTCCCGTGGACGTTCTCGCGAGCGGATCCCGCCGGCACCCACCCGCAGCACAGCAGCAGACACAGACGCAGGCACTACAGACTCATCGGAACTTGGATCGGACCGCACGCAGTGAACTTCACGCGCTGGAGCGCCCGGCTGCCCGGCACACCGCGGCGTATCGCCGCCGCCCGGGCGGTACGGCGCAGGCCCCAGGCACCGGCCGCCCCGCCCGGCGCCGTACCGGCCGCCCGGAACGAGTCCCGGGACGGCCAGGGCGGCGCCTCCGTCCCCGAGGCCGACGGGGCGGAGGCGCCGGGCCGGGTCGGCACGACGGCCGCGACGGCCGCGGCGGACGCGAGGGGCGGGACCGGCCGCGGCATCGACGCCCTGTCCGTGCAGGACCTGCTCGGGCACCTCCCGGCGCTGGTCGCCCTCGTCCACGGCCCCGACCACCGTGTCGCGTTCGTCAACGGCGCCTACACCGACGTCTTCGGCCCGCGCACCCCCGGCGCGTCCGCCGCCGAGGCCCTGCCCGAACTGGCCGAGCTGGGCCTGCTCCCGCTGATGGACCAGGTCCTGCGCAGCGGCAGACCCCGCACGGTCAAGTCCCGCCGTGTCCCCGCCCGCCCCGGCCGCACCCGTCCGGGCTACTACACCTTCACCTGCACCCCCATCGAGCTGCCCGGCCCGGAACCGGAGCGGGGCGTCCTGGTCTTCGCGGCCGAGGTGACCGACCAGATCGAGGTCGCCGAGCGGCTGCGCGCCAGCGAACGTCGCCAGCGCGAGGCCGCCGTCACCCTCCAGCGCAGCCTGCTGCCGCAGCAGCTGGAGCACCCCGACGACCTGCGGGTCGCCGCCGCCTACCAGCCGGGCGGCACGGAGGCGGCGGTCGGCGGCGACTGGTACGACGTCATCACCCTCGGCGCGGGCCGCACCGCCCTCGTCATCGGCGATGTGATGGGCCGTGGGGTACGGGCCGCCGCCGTCATGGGGCAGCTGCGCACCGCCGTCCGCGCGTACGCCCGGCTGGACCTGCCGCCCCACGAAGTGCTCCAGCTCCTCGACGGACTCGCCGCCGAGATCGACCCCAACCAGATCGCCACCTGCGTCTACGCCGTCCACGACCCCAACGAGGGCCGTCTGGTGTACGCCTCCGCGGGCCACATGCCGATCCTCGTCCGCGACCCGGACGGCACTGTCCACCGCGCGGAGGCCGCCACCGGCCCCCCACTGGGCACCGGCGGCTGGCTGCACACCTCCGCCCCGGTCGCCTTCGGCCCCGGCTCCTCCGCCGTGCTCTACACCGACGGTCTGGTGGAGCGGCGCGACGCCGACATCGACCAGGGCATCGACGCCCTGGAGGGAGCCTTCGCCGGAGCCACCGGCACTCCGCAGACCGTCTGCGACCGGCTCCAGCGGGCCCTGGGCATCACCGCGGAACACGACGACGACGTGGCCCTCCTCGTCCTCCAGCACCCGGTCCGCACCGGCCAGGACGCGGAACTCTTCCACAACGCCGCGCTCGACCTCCTCGGCGGCAACGAGGCCGCGCCCCGCGCCCGGGCCTTCGCCTCCGGAGTCCTGGCCAGCTGGCGTTTCCCCGCGGAGCTGCACGACCTGGGTGTGCTGGCCGCCAGCGAACTCGTCGCCAACTCACTCCAGCACGGCACCCCGCCGATGCGCCTGCGTCTGCGCCGCACGGACCGCCGCCTGATCATCGAGGTGACCGACGGCGACGAGCATCTGCCGCGCCGCCGCCGTGCGGAGCCGGCGGACGAGAGCGGCCGTGGCATCTCCATCGTCGCGACCATCTCCTCCGCCTGGGGCTCCCGGCGCACACCGGGCGGCGGCAAGGCGGTGTGGTGCGAGTTCGCCCTCCCGGAGACCGTTCCTCAGTAGGGGCCCCGGGGCGCCGGACCGTCCCTCCGGACGGGTGACACCCGGCCGGAGGCACCGAGAGGCCGTCCCGGTGGCCCGGAGCGGAACGCTCCGCGAGGGATTTGACAGCCCGGGGACCGGTCCGTAAGGTTCCCCGAGTTGTCAGGGACCCAGTGGCTCTCCTGACAACA